>CAMDFL010000122.1 GCA_945897475.1 Bordetella parapertussis | reverse complement strand
CTAGCTTGCGACCATTCAAGCATCAATCCGGCCGCGAAGTCGAAACGGCCCGCCGGTGCGCGGCAATTCCTTGCTTGAACCCGCCCCGAGGGGCGCACAATGCGCCTTACGGCAATTTCGCTCCGCTACGCAACCCCCCGAAGGGGACGATAGGAGCGAGTTCGGTGGTAGATTATTTCGGCTGATCCTTTAGCGTCGGACCTGGCCGGGCGCGCGGCGAATCGACGGGTTTGATCTGTCGCGGAAGTCAGCCCGAAGGACTCTTTGAGTCGTCGTGGCATTGACCTTGGCGATTATCACGTGTTCAGGAGGAAATGGACTTTATGGCTGCAGAAGGCGTCCAGCGGAGACTCGCAGCGATTCTCGCGATCGACGTGGCCGGCTACTCCCGCCTCATGGGCGTGGACGAAGAAGGCACATTGCGCGCGCTAACGGCGCACCGCCGCGAGTTGATAGATCCCAATATCGCCGAACACAATGGCCGTATCGTCAAGACGACCGGCGACGGTGCGTTGGTCGAGTTCGCCAGTGCCGTCGACGCGGTGCGTTGCGCGGTCGAAATCCAGCGCGGCATGGCTGCGCGAAATGCCGATCTTCCATCTGATAAACGTGTTGATTTCCGCGCCGGCATTAATGTCGGCGATATCATTATTCAGGCCGACGACATCTTTGGTGACGGAGTAAATATCGCAGCACGGCTCGAAGGCATCGCCGAACCCGGAGGCATTTGCGTCAGCCGCACGGTCTACGAACAGATCGGCACCCGCCTCGATATTTCATTCACCGATTTGGGAGAGCAAAAGCTGAAAAACATCGCCCAGGCGGTACGCGCATTCCGCGTCGATCTGTCTGATGGCCCGGCATCTTCCCAACCCCGGGCGAAACTCGCCATCCAATACGGCCCTGCACGCGGGTCGAAGGCCGCGTTTAGCCGCTATGCGAGCATCGGATTGATTCTGGCCGGGGTTCTGGCGGGCATCGGCTGGTATTGGCAAAGCTCCCGCGTCGCTGGAGTCGGCCCGTCCGTGGCTGCGATGTCGGCAGCCGAGCGCGCTGCCCTTTCCATCGTGGTGCTGCCGTTCGCCAACGGCACCGGCGATCCGCAGCAGGCGTATATCGTGGATGGGATAACGGCCAGCATTACTTCCGACCTGTCGCGCGTCCGTGATGCTTTCGTGGTCGCGGCAGCGACCGCCTTCCCCTACAAAGACAAACCCGTCAATCTGCAGCAACTAGGAGCGGACCTCGGCGTGCGTTTCGTGCTGCAGGGCAGCGTGCAGCGCGTTGGAACCACGATCCGCATCAACGCCCAATTGGCCGACACCCGGACGAGCGCGCAACTTTGGACGGAAAACTTCCAGGGCGACCAGGCCAACCTGTTCGCGCTGCAAGACCAGGTCACCGCGCGTGTCGGTAACAGCATCGGGCGCGAGATGGTCATGGTGGCAGCGCGCGAGAGTGATGCCCGGGTGAGCAATGCACAGGCGGCCGATTTCATCTTGCGCGCCAGGGCCGCCGAATATAGACCGCAGTCCCTGGAAAATTTGGGGCAGATCGAGGACTGGTATCGCCAGGCCCTGAAACTCGACCCTGACAACGTCACGGCGATGGTCGGGCTGGCCCGAGCGCTGACGGCCTCGGCGTTTAACTTTGGCAACTGGTTGGCCCCGGACGTGAGAGAGAAAAAATATGCCGAGGGACGCGACTACGCTCTGAAAGCCAAGGAACTTGACCCCAGCGCTCCCCATACCTACGGGATTCTGGCGCTCTATGCCTTGACCCATGGTGATTACCCCGGGCATCAGCGCGCGTCCGAAACCTGGCTGTCGCTGGACCCTAAAAATCCCATCGCCTATAACTTTGTTGCGAACTCCTTGATGTATCGCGTCAAGCCGCAGGAGGCCATCGCGCTGCTGGACCAGGCCACCGCCCTGGACACGAAGCCTCCGTCGGCGCTTATTGTGATCAGTTATGCTCGCGCGTATTTCATGCACGGTAACAACGATGCCGCGATCGACTGGTCGCAGCGGACGCTGGATCTCAATCCCCGGTTCACCGAGGCTTATGTCTATTTGGCGATGGCGTACAAACTTAAGGGCAACGACGCTAAATCAAGCGAGGCGGTGGCGAGCCTTCTCCAGAAAGATCCACAATTCAAGGCCGGGTCACTCAAAGAACCCACGTCTACGTACCCCCCCGCATACAAGGCCTTTTTCAAGGAAAAGTATCTTCCTGCGGCACGCAAGGCGGGATTGCCGGAATGATCGGCAAACGGCTGTTTGTGCTGTGTGCAGTGGAAAGGCATCGCTTCTTTCAGATGGATGCAAGCCGTACCGCAGTCAACGAGCGGCCGCTTTCGAGCAGAAATCCGAACGGCGGCTCCTGGCCGATAGTGTGAGCTCGCTTCTCGCAGCACCGTACGCCAAATTCGAAAATACCGATCACCTTCTAATGAGACCACCAGCGACCGCATAGGCCGATGAGCAGACGGTCAAGGTGTCCAGTCCCTAGTTCCGCTCCTACGTGTGTCTGGACCGATTCATAGGTTTCGCCATTGGCGGCAAACAGCAGATCGACAAGCAAATCATCAGCAACCCGTATGTTTTCGACATTGCCATCAGCGGCGGGGATAAACCAGTCCGCATCAAGTTCTTTGGCAGCCGCAAGGAAGTCCAGGGCGCGGATTATTCTTTCGCCGTTGACCCGGGTTGCCCTGACCAGCACATCCACGTCCTCCGTGGCGCGGAGATAGCCGTTGAGGCGCACTGCCTGCCCGCCGATCAGAACGTATTCAACATTTTCATCGCGAAATCGCGCGAGGAGCCTGAGCAGCGGGTCCTCTGTTGTCATGCGGCATTCAGGGCGCGAGCCGTCTGCGTCTGGCGATCTGCGTCGACCCGATTGAAATGCTTATGCGTGCCGCGCATGACACCGCGTTTGACTGGCGGCGCAGCGCTACGCAACATCGAGTCCAGTGCGCGCCCGCGCCGGTATGCCTTGACTGGGTCAAGCTCTATTTCAGAACGATCCTGATTGCCGACGATGCGCATGGCGCAAGTCTATGCGTCTTCGTCCGTGCGGGCAATGCAGTCAATGAAGATTAAAACACCACCACGCTGCGTATCGACTCTCCCGCATGCATCAGATCGAAGCCCTTGTTGATGTCGGCAAGCGGCATCGTGTGCGTGATCAAATCGTCGATATTGATCTTGCCTTCCATGTACCAGTCGACGATGCGCGGCACATCGGTGCGGCCGCGCGCGCCGCCGAAGGCGGTGCCCATCCATTTGCGTCCGGTGACCAGTTGAAAGGGACGAGTCTTGATTTCCTGGCCCGATCCGGCGACACCGATAATTACCGACACGCCCCAGCCGCGGTGGCAGCATTCGAGCGCCTGGCGCATTACATCCACGTTGCCGATGCACTCGAAGCTGTAATCGGCGCCGCCACCGGTGAGTTCGACCAGATGTGCAACCAGGTCGCCTTGCACGTCTTTCGGATTGACGAAGTGGGTCATGCCGAATTTGCGCGCCAGGGATTCGCGCGCCGGGTTGAGGTCTACGCCGATGATCATGTTGGCGCCGACCATGCGCGCGCCTTGCACCACATTCAGGCCGATACCGCCCAGACCGAATACCACCACGTTGGCGCCGGCTTCGACCTTCGCGGTGTTGATCACCGCGCCTATACCAGTGGTCACGCCGCAGCCGATATAACAAACTTTGTCGAAGGGCGCGTCCTTGCGGATTTTCGCCAGGGCGATCTCCGGCAGCACGGTATAGTTCGAAAAGGTCGAGCAACCCATATAGTGATGCACCATCTTGCCGTCCAGTGAAAAGCGGCTGCTGCCATCGGGCATAACACCCTTGCCTTGGGTGCCGCGGATGGCGGTGCAAAGGTTGGTTTTGCGCGACAGGCAGGATTTGCATTGTCGGCACTCGGGTGTGTAGAGCGGGATGACGTGGTCGCCTTTGGCTAAGCTGGAGACACCTGGGCCGACATCGACGACCACGCCAGCGCCTTCGTGGCCGAAGATGGCGGGGAACAGGCCTTCCGGGTCGGCGCCTGAGCGGGTGAATTCATCGGTGTGGCAGATTCCGCTTGCCTTGATTTCGACCAATACCTCGCCCAGTTTCGGCCCATCGAGATCGACTTGTTCGATGGTCAGGGGTTTTCCTGCTTCATAGGCTACGGCTGCTCGGGTTTTCATGACGGCTCCACTTGGTTAATTGCTGATCGACATTTGCTCAGTAGTCGCGAGTGTGCCGCGAAGCAATGTTTTTTGCACCTGAGCCTTGGTACAATCTCGCGCTTTGTAATCACAAATCAGCTTTGAAACCATTCGCTGGGGGACTCATGCCGCAGGTCATAGGTGTGCCGAAAGAGACCGCGCCAGGCGAGAAGCGCGTTGCGACCGTACCCGAAGTCGCTGAAAAGCTCATCAAACTGGGTTTCTCGGTGGTGGTCGAATCTGGCGCTGGCGATGCGGCCAATTTCAGCGACGCGTCGTATCGAGACGCGGGCGCGACCGTTGTCGAGAGTGCCTCGAAGTTGTGGGGCGCCGCCGATATCGTTTTCAAGGTGCGCGGGCCCTCTGCCGAGGAAGTGGGTCTGCTTCGCGAGGGCGGTGTGCTGGTGAGTTTCATATGGCCCGCGCAGAACCCCGAGCTGCTCTTGCAACTGGCCGCAAAAAAGGCCACGGTGATGGCTATGGACAGCGTGCCGCGCATTTCGCGCGCGCAAAAACTCGATGCCTTGAGTTCCATGGCGAACATTGCCGGTTACCGAGCGGTGATCGAAGCGGCGCACCAGTTCGGACGTTTTTTCACCGGCCAGATCACCGCTGCGGGCAAGGTGCCGCCGGCCAAGGTGTTCATTATCGGCGCCGGCGTGGCAGGGCTCTCAGCAATCGGCACAGCTGCGGGTCTGGGAGCGATTGTTCGCGCCAATGACACGCGGCCCGAGGTAGGCGACCAGGTGACATCGATGGGCGGTGAATTCGTCCCGGTTGATTATCAGGAAGAAGGCTCGGGCGTCGGCGGTTATGCCAAGGTGATGAGCGAGGGATTTGCTCGCGCGCAGTTGGCTACGTTCGCGAAACAAGCCAAGGAAGTGGACATCATCATCACCACCGCGCTGATACCCGGTCGGCCCGCGCCGCGACTTATCACCGCCGAGATGGTGCAATCAATGAAGCCAGGCAGCGTGATCGTGGACATGGCTGCGGAGCAGGGTGGCAATTGCGAGCTCACCGAGCGCGATCAAATCGTGGTGAAGCACGGCGTCACCATCATCGGCTACACCGATTTGCCCAGTCGCTTAGCCAAACAATCCAGTACCTTGTACGCCACTAACTTGTTTCGCCTGTCCGAGGAGCTTTGCAAGACCCGCGACGGCGTCATCAATGTCAATATGGATGACGAGGTTTTACGCGGAACGACGGTGGTCAAAGAAGGTAAAGTCACTTGGCCGCCACCCGCGCCCAAGCTGTCCGCCGCGCCGGTCGGGGCGTCTGTGGCCAAGCCGATAGTGGCGAGCACGCCCGCGCATGGCAGTCGCGGCGCGCCGATGTCCGGTAGAAAGCTTACCGCGATGTTCCTGGTAGGGGCGATCCTTTTCTGGTTTATCGGCGCTAATGCGCCGGCGGCCTTCCTCGCGCATTTCACCGTATTTGTATTGGCCTGCTTCATTGGCTACATGGTGGTGTGGAACGTCACGCCGGCCCTGCACACCCCGCTGATGAGTGTGACCAACGCTATATCCAGCATTATCGCCATTGGCGCTCTGGTGCAGATTTCACCGCCGATGCAGGGCGAAGCTTCGCGGCCTGAAGGCTGGATTCTCGGCATGGCCGTGGCCGCCCTGGTGCTGACCGCCATCAATATGTTCGGCGGATTCGCCGTTACCCAGCGCATGCTGGCCATGTTCCGAAAATAGGGGGACGATTCGTGTCTGCGTTCATGTCTGCATTCGGATCCACAGGTCTGGCCGCACCTCTGGTTACTGCCTCCTATATCGGCGCAACGATACTGTTCATCATGAGTCTGGGAGGGCTCTCACACCCCGAGTCTTCGCGTCGCGGCAATCTGTACGGGATGATAGGCATGGGCATTGCGGTGCTTGCCACCATCTTCGGGCCGAGCGTCACCGCGGTCGGAATACCCTGGATCTTAGGCTCAATGGCAGTGGGTGGCGGAATCGGTTTTTACGCCGCGCGTACCGTGCAGATGACGCAGATGCCCGAACTCGTGGCGCTGATGCACAGCCTGGTGGGTCTGGCCGCCATGCTGGTCGGATTCACCAGCTACATCGATCCGGCGGCATCCGCGGGATTCACGGGCACGGAAAAAATCATCCACGACGTGGAAATTTATATCGGTATCTTCATTGGCGCGATCACCTTCTCGGGGTCGATCATTGCGTTTGGCAAACTCTCCGGAAAGATCGGCGGGAAACCCCTGTTGCTGCCGGCGCGCCATTGGATCAATCTGGTCGGCTTATTGGTGGTGCTCTGGTATGGGCGAGAGTTCCTGCGAGCGGACTCGATCGCTGCGGGGATGACACCGCTTATGGTGATGACTGTCGTCGCGCTCCTCTTTGGCATTCACATGGTGCTGGCTATCGGCGGCGCGGACATGCCGGTGGTGGTGTCGATGTTGAATAGCTACTCCGGCTGGGCGGCGGCGGCCACCGGCTTCATGTTGTCCAATGACTTGTTGATTGTCATTGGCGCGCTGGTGGGTTCCAGTGGCGCCATTCTTTCCTACATCATGTGCCGCGCCATGAATCGGCATTTTGTGTCCGTGATCGCGGGGGGGTTTGGCACCAGCAGCGGTACGGTGGCATCGCCTGGCGCGCAACCCGCTGGTGAAGTCGTTCCGGTGAGCGCGGTGGAGACCGCCGAATTGCTTCGTGAAGCCAAGAACGTGATCATTGTCCCCGGCTATGGCATGGCGGTGGCGCAGGCGCAGCACACGGTATTCGAGATCACGCGTCATCTGCGTGAAAAAGGCAAAAAGGTGCGCTTTGGCATTCATCCCGTGGCGGGCCGCATGCCCGGCCACATGAATGTGTTGTTGGCCGAGGCCAAGGTACCCTATGACGTGGTGCTTGAGATGGATGAGATCAACGAGGATTTTCCCGAGACCGATGTAACCATGGTGATCGGCGCGAACGACATCGTAAATCCCGGCGCGCAGGATGACCCTGGCAGCCCGATTGCCGGTATGCCGGTGCTGGAAGTCTGGAAGTCCAAGACATCAATCGTCATGAAACGCAGCATGGCCTCGGGCTACGCAGGCGTTGACAATCCGCTGTTCTACAAGGAAAACAATCGCATGTTGTTCGGCGATGCGAAGAAGATGTTGGATGAAGTGTTGGTGGCTCTGAAGGCCTGACCCTGAGCCCCGGGATGACAAGCACTGTCTCGGCTAACCCAGCTTCGGATGCGGCGCGCAAGCGAATGCTTGACTATATCCGCCATGCCCAGGGACGCGGCACAGCAGCTTCAAAGGCTGACCGCGAGGCGATTGAAACCTGTCTCTCGGCGCACACCCGCGTGGCCCGCTGCCGGTGGTTGCGGGCGATCTGCTTGCGCGATTTTTCGCCATGGCCGAGGCGAACCAAAGCTCCACCGAAATCGTAGCCAATGTCGGCGTGACTGGCGCGTTCGCCGCGCGCCGTCAATTTTATTTCGAGTCCATCACGCACCGCGGATATCGAGCAGCAGATGGTGCTGGGCGCGCATGGACCTTATCGCGTCCACATCGTCATTGTAAGTAACAGGTAAGTTTCTGTTATTGAAGAGAAACCCTTCCTCCTTGTTCGGGAGGGATTGCTTGCTATTGGTGCATGCGGGGATTAGGATCGACTTATTCAGTGCCTGCACTAGTTCATGGTAGGGCGCCGCGAATACCCCAGCAATGCTTAACATGATGATTCACAAGGAGACGCAATGAGCAAGTCAGAAAATAAACAAACCGTTGCAACACGACGCAAGTTCATCACCGGTGCAGCGGTTGCCGCGGCAGGCGCAAGCACGCTGGGATTCCCCACCATCCTCAAAGCGCAAGGGCCGATCACCATGCGCTGGCAAAGTACCTGGCCGGCTAAAGACATCTTTCACGAGTATGCGAACGACTTCGCCAGGAAGGTCAATGACATGACCGGCGGCGATCTGCGTATTGATGTGCTGCCTGCGGGCGCGGTGGTTCCTGCCTTTGGCCTGCTCGATGCGGTAACCAAGGGCACACTCGATGGCGGTCACGGCGTGGTGGTGTATCACTACGGCAAGCAGGCGGCGCTCGCGCTGTGGGGTTCAGGACCGGCATTCGGCATGGACGCTCAGCAGCTTTTGTCTTGGCACAAATACGGCGGCGGCAAAGAGTTGCTCGTCAAGCTATACGCCTCGGTGGGCGCCAACGTGGTGTCCTTTCCCTACGGCCCGATGTGGACGCAGCCGCTGGGTTGGTTCAAGAAACCGATACGTGCAGTGGGCGAGTTGAAGGGTCTCAAATACCGTACCGTGGGCTTGTCGGTGGACGTGTTTACGGCCCTGGGTGTCGCGGTGAACGCGCTGCCCGGTGGCGAAATCGTCCCCGCGATGGATCGCGGTCTCTTGGATGCGGCGGAATTCAACAACATGACGTCCGATCGAATTCTGGGTTTTCCCGACGTCTCCAAGGTATGCATGCTGCAAAGCTATCACCAGAACGCCGAGCAGTTCGAGATCATGTTCAACAAAACGAAGTACGACGCACTGCCCGCGCGCATGAAGGCGGTTATCGAGAATGGCGTTGAGGCGGCCTCCCAAGACCTGGTGTGGAAATCGATCGACCGCTACTCCAAGGACTACATTGAGATGGAGACCAAGGACAAGGTCACTTTCTATCGCACTCCGCCAGCGATTCTTCAGGCGCAGTTGAACGCCTACGATCAGGTGGCGGCCAAAAAATCGGCCGAGAATCCCTTGTTCAAGGAGATCACTGAGTCGCAACGCGTGTTTGCGCAACGCGTGCTGCGCTGGGATTTCAACAACAACGTCGATCGCCGCATGGCCTACAACCATTACTTCGGCAAGCCGGCCGCGGCGGCGCCGGCCAAAGCCGCGCCAGCCAAAAAAGGCTGAGCGTTTTTTGGTCACAGGACACCATCCGGTACGCCGGATGGTGTTTTTTTGGGGCCATAACGCACTCTGTTAGCATTTCGCGCCTTCGTTGGGCAAGCCACGATACGAGGTCCCAAGGGCTTGGTTTTTCGGGCGTCGGTGGCCAATAAATTAATCTTTTAAGAGCGTTTTATGCAGAAAATGCTGCTTTTCGTCGACAAAGTGAGCACCTGGGTCGGACACGCGTTTTCCTGGTGCATCGTCGCGCTGACGCTGCTTATTTCCTGGGAAGTTTTTTCCCGCTATGCGCTCGACACCCCGCATGCCTGGGCCTTCGACGTGATGATCATGTTCTACGGCACGCTGTTCATGATGGCGGGCGCCTACACGCTTTCACAGAACGGCCATGTGCGCGGCGATGTGCTCTATGGATTTTTCTATCCTCGTACCCAGGCCACCCTGGATCTCGCCCTGTATATTCTATTTTTCATTCCTGGCGTGTTCGCCCTGGCGTGGGCCGGATATTTTTACGCCGCGGACTCCTGGGCGATCAAGGAACATTCCAGCATAACCGCTGATGGACCGCCGCTCTACTACTTCAAGAGCGTCATTCCGATCGCCGGCTTCATCCTGCTGTTGCAGGGCATCGTCGAAATCGTACGC
Organism: Bordetella parapertussis; assembly: GCA_945897475.1. GTDB lineage: Bacteria > Pseudomonadota > Gammaproteobacteria > Burkholderiales > SG8-39 > 2-02-FULL-62-17. The sequence goes on along the minus strand of CAMDFL010000122.1, from coordinate 3,843 downwards.
TGTGTCATCTGCATCCGGCAGGGCGCGTGGCCATCTAGGAAAGCTGACGTGGCGGAAGTGGACGTCGAGAAACTCAAGGAAATGGTTCATGTGAAGGACGAAGACATTCGTGCCCTCAATGATTTGCTGGTCAAGGAGCATCGGGTGGCGGACACGGCCCGATGAAGATTCGTAAAGAACTATGGTTTGGTTTTTCGCTGATGGCGTTGATTCTGCTCGTCATCCTGGTATTTACGCCGTGGACGAATCTGACCAATGGCCATTTAGGCCTGATCATGCTGGCGCTGATCGTGGTGGCCATCATGCTTGGGTTTCCGACGGCATTTACTCTCATGGGACTGGGGATGTTCTTTGCCTGGATCGCCTATCGCAGCACTGATCCCGGCTTGGCCAACCAGCAGGTGCTCGACTTGATGGTGCAGCGTGCCTACGGCGTGATGTCCAATGATGTGCTGATTGCGGTGCCGCTATTCGTGTTCATGGGGTATCTGGTGGAGCGCGCCGCACTGATCGACCGATTATTCAAAAGCCTGCACCTCGCCCTGGCGCGCGTTCCGGGTTCATTGGCCGTCGCCACCATAGTGACGTGCGCGATCTTCGCTACCGCCACCGGTATTGTCGGTGCGGTGGTCACGCTGATGGGGCTGCTGGCGTTTCCGGCCATGCTGCGCGCCGGTTACAGCATTCCGGTTTCCGCGGGCGCCGTTACCGCAGGGGGATGTCTGGGTATTCTGATTCCTCCCTCTGTGTTGCTGATTGTGTACGGCGCCACCGCAGGTGTTTCGGTGGTGCAGTTGTACGCGGGAGCGTTTTTCCCCGGTCTCATGCTGGCCGGTTTGTATATTCTTTATGTGATCTTGTTGGCCAAATGGAAGCCGCATCTGATGCCGTCCCTGTCCGCGGCGGATAGCGTGGTGGCTTTGCCGAAATACACACTGGGGCTTACGCAACGCGGCGCTAATGCACTGGCGGGTTTCTCCAGGGGGCTATGCGGCGGTGCTGCTGATGCGGCGGTGCCGCGACGCACCTTTGCCGGGCAGTTGACAGTCGCACTGCTGCCCGCGCTCATGGTGGTTTGTCTGTTGGGCTATATTTATCACGCGACCACTGAGCCGCTGGCGGTAGTCGATACCTCGGGCTTGGGCTTCGAGGACACCGCCGCTGACGCAGACCTGCAGCCTGGACTGGAGCTCGCGACGCCGGATGACGCCGATGCGCCGCTGCCGCCTGGCGCTGACGCCCCTGTTGGAAGTAGCGATCTTGCCTTGCCGCCCGGTGCTGCTACCGTCAACCCTGCTGCTACCCCCGATGCTGCCTCCGCTGCGAAATCTGCGGCCGAGACCCCGGAGTTAAAAGCCGACACTGCAGTGCAGCCTGCGTCTGCGCAAGCCCCGGGTGAGCGCAGATCGGCGCCGACCTGGTTCTGGATTATGTTCGCCGTATGCGTGGCTTCGTTGGCTTTGTTGTACGCGATCTGGACGTGGACGCGTCACGAAATTTTCAAGATGCTGCTGACCTCGTTTTTCCCGCTTGCCGTGCTGATTCTCGCGGTGTTGGGGTCTATTGTTTTCGGATTTTCAACGCCTACCGAGGCGGCAGCGGTAGGCGCGTTGGGCGGCTTCTTGCTCGCGGCGGTGTACCGATTTGTCGCGCAATGGCGCGAACGGGTCGACGCAAACACTGCTGCCACGGCACTGGCGACGGTCAAGGAACTTGGCGTTATTGTCAAGGATTCGTCCTTTCTAACCGCGAAAACCAGTGCCATGGTGTGCTGGTTGTTCGTTGGTTCGGCCATTTTCTCGGCGGCCTTCGCGTTGCTGGGCGGTCAGGACCTGGTGGAGAAATGGGTCTTGTCTATGGACCTGACGCCGCTGCAGTTCATGATGCTCGCCCAGGCTATTATTTTCATTCTTGGCTGGCCGCTGGAGTGGACCGAGATCATCGTCATTTTTATGCCGATATTCATACCGCTTTTGCCGCACTTTGGTATTGACCCGCTGTTCTTCGGACTGCTGGTGGCATTGAATCTGCAAACCGCGTTCTTGTCACCGCCGGTGGCGATGGCGGCGTTTTATTTGAAGGGGGTCGCGCCCGCCCACGTCACCTTGAATCAGATTTTCTCCGGCATGATGCCGTTCATGGGCATTCAGGTGATCGCGCTGATCCTGTTGTACACGTTTCCGCAGATTGGTCTTTGGCTGCCGCAAGCGGTGTACGGCAGATAGCCCGACCTTCTATCGTAACCATCGTGATCATGGCGCACGCCGGCGCTTTCAGGTAGCCTTTGCGCCGTGAAAAAAACCACATACACCTCGCCGCAGGATGCGGAAGCCGCTTTTTACGAAGCGCTGGCAGCGGGCAATCTTGATGCCATGATGGACGTATGGGCCGAGGACGAGGAGCTGGTGTGCGTACACCCCGGAGGACACAGGCTGGTGGGTTTCGATCAGGTGCGCGCAAGCTGGGCAGAGATGATGGGCTCGGGGCAGCGCCTGCAGGTGAGGATATCGGATCCGGTTTATATTCAAAGCATGATGCTCTCGGTGCATAGTTTGCACGAGATCATCAGCGCGCCGGGCCAGGCGCGTGGGCAGGCAGTGGCCGCCATCAACGTATATTTTCGAACCGGGACGGGATGGCGCATGGTGGCGCATCACGCATCGCCGGTGCCGCAGGTGCGTGAGCGGCAGCAGATCGAGCCTCCAGAGGCCAACCCGAAGATTCTGCATTGATGCGCCGTGTCGGCGTGGTCTATCTTACTTTGACACTCTCTCTTTCTCCAGATTTACACTGAATGATAAGAATTGCGCCGTATCGCGCTCCCTGGTGGCTGCCCGGCGGTAATGCTCAGACTCTGTATGCTGCGCTGTTTGCCGATGCCGGCGCCATCCCGGATTACCGTCGTACGCGTTGGGATACTCCAGATGGCGACTTTGTCGATATCGACTGGATGGATGCCGACGCCGATTCGCCCTTGGTGGTTTTGTTCCATGGCCTGGAGGGCGGTTCATCAAGCCACAATGTGCGCGTCCTGGTGCATGCATTCAGAAGAGCCGGCTGGCGCATCGCTGTGGCGCATTTTCGCGGTTGTTCCGGCGAACCTAATCGCTTAGTGCGTGCCTACCATAGCGGCGATAGCGCCGAGATTGGCTGGATGCTTCAACGCTTCGCGGCCGATGCTCGTCACACACCGGTGGCGGTGGGCATTTCACTGGGCGGCAATGCCTTGCTAAAGTATTTGGGGGAAGCAGGGTCTGATGCGAAGAAGCTGGTTCGCGCCGCGGTTTCGGTGTCCGCGCCACTCGATCTCATGGTTTCAGGCGACGTCCTGGGCAGGGGATTCGCCCGTGTCTACTCAGCCGAGTTTCTCCGAACCCTGAAGAAAAAAAGTGCGGCAAAGGCGTCTCGATTCCCCGGTGCATTCGACATCGCGCTCATGCACCGTGCCCGATCACTGCGCGAGTTCGATGATGTCGTGACAGCGCCTCTGCATGGATACCGCGATACCGACGACTACTGGACCCGCGCCAGCGCCAAGCCTTTTCTGCGATCGATTGAGGTGCCTACACTGCTGATGAATGCGCGGAACGATCCGTTTCTTCCTGGGGGCGCATTGCCGCACGAACACGAAGTGTCGCAGCACGTGGAGTGCGAGTTTCCCGAAGCAGGTGGACATGTCGGTTTTGTTACGGGCGCGTTCCCCGGTAGTTTCGATTGGTTTGCGAATCGTATAATCGGGTTTGTCGACAGGTATGTGCGTTTGCCACCGGGTGTTCGACTATCGCGCTGAATTCGCTGAATTCGCTGATTTCCCCATTACTAATAGTCACATAAGAAACCTAA
>CAMDFL010000121.1 GCA_945897475.1 Bordetella parapertussis | reverse complement strand
TTTGCCCCTGGTGGCCGGTGTTGCCCAGGTGAGACTGGCCGAACATCAGGTGGTCGCGAATCTCGGCCACGTTCTGCGAGTCGCGCATCATCTGGAAATACCACGAGCCGTCAACGGTATCGCCGTAGAGCACGGCGCCAATAATGCGGCTCTCCTTTAACACTAATCTTTTGTACACCCCACCGATGGCGTCATGCAGGAGAATCTCCTCGGTACCTTCGCCGCCTGCGAAATTTCCCGCTGAAAACAGGTCGATACCGGTGACCTTGAGCTTGGTTGAAGTGACCGAACCCTGGTAGCGGCCGATGCCCATCAGCCCCAGATGGTTGGCGCACACCTTGGCCATCTCGAACAGCGGCGCCACCAAACCGTAAGCGGTGCCGCGATGCGACACGCACTCGCCCACGGCATAAATACGTGGATCGAAGGTTTGCATGGTGTCATTGACCACCACGCCGCGATTGCAATGGATACCGGCCGAGCGCGCCAGATCGTCGTTGGGCTTGATTCCCACCGCCATGCAAACCAGGTCGGCGGGGATTTCTGTGCCGTCGGCAAACTGCACGGCGCGAACGCGGCCTCGCTCGCTTAGCCCCCCCTCGCTTTCCAGCAGTGCCTTGGTCTGCGTCGACAGCATGAAATTCAAGCCGCGATCCTGCAACGATTTTTGCAGCATGCCCGCCGCGGTAGGGTCGAGCTGGCGCTCCATCAGCCAACCCATGAGATGCACCACGGTGACATTCATGCCGCGTGCCTTGAGGCCATTGGCGGCTTCCAGCCCGAGCAGGCCGCCGCCGATAACGACGGCGTTCTTGAATGTCGACGAAGCTTTGATCATGGCGTTGGTATCGCCGATGTCGCGATAGGTCAGCACGCCTTTCAAATCCTTGCCGGGTATGGGCAGGATGAAAGGGTTGGAGCCGGTGGCAAGCAGCAGGCGGTCGTACTCCTCCTCGGTGCCATCCTCGGCAATCACCCGTCGTGCACGACGGTCTATTTTGACGATCTTCTTTCCCAGGTGAAGACGAATGCCATTGGCGGCATACCAATCTTCATCATTGAGCATGATCTCCTTGAGTGTCATTTCTCCGGCGAGCACCGGCGAGAGCAGGATACGGTTGTAATTGGCATGCGGCTCCGCGCCAAATACGCAGATGTCGTACTGGTCGGGCGCGATCTTGAGCAGCTCCTCCAGCGTGCGGACGCCGGCCATTCCATTCCCGACCATTACCAATTTCATGCCGGGTTTCATGCTCTTCATCGGTCAATTCCAAAAAACAAATTCATTGGGCCATCACTTAGGCGGCGCGCTGGGCATTGCGCTCGGCATTGAATGGATGCGACTGTTCCAATGCGTTGCGATCCGCGAATTTCGCGACCTCTCCCACAACGACAATCGCCGGGCTGCCAAGACCGGCGGCTTTCACCTGTTCGATGGTCTCGCCCAAAGTGGTAACCAAGTCGCGCTGGGTGGATAGCGTGCCCTCCTGAATCACTGCCACCGGCATTGAGGCAGGCATCCCAGCGTCGCGCAAGCCCTCGACAATGGAATCAAGATTCGAGATCCCCATGTAAATGACCAGCGTTGTGCCCCCCGACGCCAGCGCGCGCCAGTTGGGCGCCATACCGGCGCGCGTATGCCCGGTGATCAAGGTGACGCCGTGAACGAAATCGCGATGCGTTACCGGAATCCCCAAGTGCGCGGGCACGCCTATGCCGGAGGTAATGCCGCTGACGACTTCCACCGGAATTCCCGCGGCGCGCAAGGTGGCGGCTTCCTCGCCACCGCGACCGAACACGTAAGGATCGCCGCCCTTGACACGTGCCACGCACAGCCCGCGTTTTGCGTAGCGCACCATCAATCGTTCGATAAAATCCTGCGGTGTCGATCGGCGGCAGTGCCCTTTTCCGCCGCGCTTGCCCACCTCAATCACGCGCGCGCCGGGCTTAATAAATTGCAATACCTCGCGATTGACCAGGTCGTCGAGCAAAATGAGGTCGGCCTCGCCCAAGGCGCGTACAGCCTTTAGAGTCAGCAACTCCACATCGCCTGGTCCCGCGCCGATAAGTACCGCTTTGCCAATAGCCGGTGGATTCTCGTCGATGTTTTGAGGCTTCATGCAGACGCATGAGTGCAATTGCCATGCCATGCGGCAGTTTTATAAAAAGCCTATATTTATCAATTTGTTAGTCTATATTTACGTGTCCTTGATCAGAATTCCGGCCAAGTGCCGCACTACTGCGGTGCAGAATTCGCAATGCTGCACTGCAATGCAGCCGTATCAAAGTGTAGATCCTGTTGATCGGTACACCATTGAGTAATCAAGGCGGTAAGCGTAGTGTGTTCGTGCAGTGGCGCGCTTGTCGTGGTCTTAAGCGGCCCACGATCGATTTGAGGGCGACGACGTACTGTTGCGGTGCGGCGTCACCGCTGCGCGCACTGCTGGTGCGCCCGTTGCCTTCGCTTTTTTGCCATGCGTTTGCACCAATTTTGCGTGTGTCTACCGGTGTTACGCAGTGCGAAAGGGCATAGGCTGGTTAGGGCATCGAACAGTGGCACGGCGATTGCTCAAGCTCTTAGCCATCCGCAAATCGAAGCGCAACCTAAATGTTATTCGGCCGCAAAACCCGCAAACCGATTTCCATTCCCGTCAAGGACGTCAAGGAGTGGAAGTACACCACGTGCAACTATTGCTCGACCGGCTGCGCCATTGAAATTGGCCTGAACGAAAAGGGCAAGATCGTAACCAGCCGTGGGCACGCCGGTGCGGATGTCAATCGCGGCAAGCTTTGTATTAAAGGTTTGCTCGAGCACGAGCTGTTCGACTCCCCGGGACGCGGCACCATGCCGCTGATGCGCGAAAAGGCGCATATGCCGTTTCAACCCGCCAATTGGGATGCGGCGCTCGATAGGACGGCTTCAAAGATCAAGGAAATCCAGGCCAAGTACGGGCGCGATTCCTTCGCCATCGTTTCCACCGGCCAGTTGTTGACCGAAGAGTTCTACACTTTGGGTAAGTTGGTGCGCGGCCAGATCGGCACCAATAACTACGATGGCAACACTACTCTGTGCATGGCCTCGGCCGTCTCGGGCTACAAGCGATCTTTCGGTTCCGATGGCCCGCCGGGTTGTTACGGCGATTTCGAGCATACCCATTGCCTGATGGCGTTTGGCTCAAACCTACCCGAGCAGCACCCCATTATTTACTGGCGCCTGAAGGAGGAGCTGGAGAAGCGCAAGTTTCCGCTGATCGTGGTGGATCCTCGTGTCACCATGCTCGCCCAGTTCGCCGACATTCACCTGCCGATCACGCCGGGTACCGACACGGTGCTTGTCAACGCGATGATGCACGTGATCTTCAAGGAAGGACTGGAGGACCGCGAGTACATTGCCAATCACACCCAGGGCATCGACGAACTGAAAAAGCTGCTCGCGGACTACGACCCCAAAACTGCCCAGCATGTATGCGGCATCGACGAGGACCGCATTCGTACCGTCGCACGCATCTACGCGAAGGCTCCCACGGCGATGAGCATCTGGACCATGGGTATCAATCAGTCCACGCATGGCTCGGACGGCGTGGTCGATATCAACAATTTGAATCTCATCACCGGCAATATCGGCATCCCCGGGGGCACCAGCCTGTCGATTACCGGCCAGTGCAACGCCATGGGCACGCGCGAGTGGTCGTCCTGCTCGGGTCTGCCGGGTTACCGGATGCTCGAGAAAGAAAAAGACCGTAAAGTCGTCGCCGACTTCTGGGGTATTGAGGAAAGTTTTTTCCCGCCGGCGCGCGGCCTCGCGCAGACCGATATTTTTCCCGCTATCGAGACAGGCGAAATCAAGGGCTTGTGGCTGATCGCCACCAACCCCATGACCTCCATGGCGAACCAGCCGCGCATCGTCAAGGCGATGGAGAATCTAGAGTTCCTGGTGGTGCAGGATGTCTACGAAGACGTGGAAACCAACAAGTACGCACATGTGTTTTTGCCTGCCGCGGTGTGGGCCGAGAAGGAAGGCTGCCATACCAACACCGAGCGGCGCGTCAACCTCACGCGCAATGTGCTGCCCGCGTATGCCGACTCCAAGCCTGATTTCTGGATCTTCAACCAGATGGCAAAACGCTTCGAGGACCGCAACAAAATCTTCTTCCCGGAAACGCCGGAGGGCGCCTTCGAGGAAATGAAAATCCTGTCGCAGGGCGCCGGCCGCACGCTGGATATCTCCGGCATGAGCTACGACCGGATCGAAGCGGCGCGCGGCATACAGTGGCCCTACAGCGAGGCTCAGGCAAAAGAGGATGCGAGCAAGGTGAATGCGCTGAACAGTTTGGACATGAAGCTGCGCATGCCCTTTAACGGCAATCCGCGCCTCTACATCGAAGGCGTGTTTCAGACACCCAGCGGCCGTGCGAATCTGATTCCTGTGCGCTTCGTGAACAACAACGAGTGTCCGGACGCTGAATACCCGTTCTGGCTGAATTCGGGCCGCGTGGTGGAACACTTTCACACTCGCACCCGAACCGGCAAAATCGGCAACTGCAACAAGTTCAGCCCCACGCCCTATATGGAAATGAATCCGGATGCCGCCGAGGAGTTGGGCATTGAGCACCAGAGTTACGTGCGCGTGGTGAGCAAGCGTGGTGATGCGGTGGTGATGGTGCAACTGACCCAGCGGGTGGGGCGCGACATGTTGTTCATCCCGTTTCATTTTCACGGCTGCGTGAATCGCTTGACCCTGGGTCTGTTGGACCCGTACTCGCGCCAGCCCGCATTCAAACAAAACTCGGTGCGCGTGGAAAAGACCAACCAGCAGGAAGCCGCGCGTTTGAATCTTGAACGTCGAGCCTTTTAGACCGCTCTGAAACTGATTAGACCGCTCTGATACTTATTAACCGGTGAAATAGGCCACCATGATGAACATTAGCGTCAACGAGCGGACCGGCGAAGCCTTTTTGTCGGCGCCGCCGCCCGAGTCCCGGGCGCGCAACATCTGGGAAATTCGCACCGAGGAGCAGGCCTACGCCTATCTGGGCGACGCCACTTTCGCCGACACCAATCGCTATGGGCAGAAGATCGACCTGATCGAACACACTGAGCACAAGCTGCCGGTTGGCCGATCCATGCATATCAACGAGAACCCGGCGGTGGGCAGCAACCCCAATCGCAATAAACAACATGGTTTTTACTTTACCGCAGACAACTGCATAGGCTGCCACGCCTGCGAGGCCGCCTGCAGCGAGAAAAACAACAACCCCCCGCATCTGGCCTACCGTTCGGTGGGCTACGTCGAGGGCGGCAGCTTCCCCGATTACAAGCGCGTGAATATTTCCATGGCTTGCAATCATTGCGATGACCCGGTGTGCCTGAAGGGCTGCCCCACCGCCGCGTACACCAAACACGTCGAATACGGCGCGGTGCTGCAAGACCCGGACACATGTTTCGGCTGCGGCTACTGCACCTGGGTGTGCCCTTACAACGCGCCGCAGTTGGACCCCATCAAAGGCCAGGTTTCCAAATGCAATATGTGCGTTGATCGCCTGGAAGTGGGCTTGAAGCCGGCTTGCGTGGCGGCTTGCGTTGGCAATGCGCTCGACTTTGGCGTGATAGAAAATATTCCCGAGAACCGCGAACAGGCGCTCACCGAAATACCCGGCTTCCCTTCACCCGAGATTACCCACCCCAACATCCGCTTTCAGCAGTTGAAGCAACTTCCCGAGGAAATGAAGCGCACCGATTCGATGCCGGTGAAATACCACAAAGATGATAAAGGGCGCTACCGCCCCGCAATCGATCAAAAGCAGGGTAAGGCCAAGCATTGGAGCATCGCACGCCTGAGTTCGCGCGAGAATCCCCTGGTGCTATTTACGCTGGCCGCGCAGACAGCCACCGGTGCGTTTGGATTGAGTTTCCTCGCCGCACAGCTGGGCCTCGCCGGGTTCGCTGCGTTTGCACAGTCTGCGTTGTATGCGCCGCTCGCTCTTCTTTGCTTGCTGATGGTGGCGTTTGGCCTGTTTATGTCCACCCTTCATTTGGGTAAGCCATTGCGCTTCTATCGCGGCTTCAACAACCTGCGCCATTCCCCGGTATCGCGCGAAGGCCTGGGCATTGCCTTATTTATGGGCGCACTGGGAATGCATGTTTTGTTCAGTTTGCCCTCCAACAATCTGGTGCAGTCGCTGCTTCGTGCCGCATTCTCCATAGACATCGCGATGCTGCCGGGGGTGGTCGGCGAGGCAAGCGCCGTGGCAGGCGTTTTTGGCTATCTGGCGGTGATGGGCGGCCTTGGTGGTTTGTATTTCATGATCAGCTGCTACCGGATCAAGGCGCGTCCCTTCTGGAATCATTGGCAGGTAGGCTCCGCCTTCGTCGGCAATATGCTGTCATTGGGTTCGCTGCTCGCAGGGGCTGTGATGATGGCGACCCTGGCCTACGCCGGCGATAGCACCCTTAACGTCGCAATCCTCTGCGCCACGCTGCTGTGCCTGGGAATGCTGCTGGAGGGCATAGGCCACATCGCGCATGCCCGTGCCATGGGGCACACCGAGAACGAAGGCGGCGCTTCGTATTACGTACAGACCACGACTTTTGGCTACACCTATTTGCTGCGCAATACTTTGTTAGGGATAAACCTGCTGCTGGTCATTGGCGCCTTGGCAAGCATGCTGCTCGCGGATGCGGTCAATGGCTATACGCTCTTCGTCCTGGCCCTGGTAGGCGCCACCTTGATTGTCACCAGTGTCATCGGTCGCGCCCTGTTCTACGTGCTGGTGATTCCCACCACCATGCCGGGTGCCTTCTTCTGGAAGAACAAAGGCTTCGAGGAACATGCTCGCGATATAGGTTTAGCCAACATGCCGCAGGTGGGTGTGGCGCTGCTGCGGCACTGAGCCGCGATCTGGCTGGTTTGGTAGACTCGATGCATGAACAATCTGTTCCCTGCCAAGGCCATAACATTGACGCCGGAGGCGGTCCTTCGTCCGGCATATCAAAAATATCTTGAGGACAATTTCGGTCCGATGTGCGAGGTGGCGCACGCCAATTCGGTAAGCCGCCCATTGGCTGCAGTCATTGTCGAATGCCGTTCACTGCCTCACATTGCCTCGGTGCTTCGCAATTTTCTGGTGTTTCTCGAAGGGCGTTTCAATCTTCACGTTGTGCATGGAAGCGCGAATCGCGATCTGATAGAGCGCATCACGGCCTCGTGGACGATCGATCGTGTCGAACTGGAAACCGACAATCTTGATATCGCCGCCTACGACAGGCTGCTGAAAAGCACCTTGTTCTGGCGGAAATTCGAGTCCTGCGAGCGCGTGCTGGTTTTTCAGTCGGATTGCGTCGCGGTGGACCAGTTCGACGAGCGTTTTCTGGAGTTTGACCTGGTCGGCGCACCCTGCGGCCCGGACGGGCGCTACTTCAATGGTGGGTTGTCGCTGCGCAATCCGCGGCGCATGCTGGAGGCCATCGCGCGTTATGGCGCGGCGGATGATCCGGTAACCGAGGATATTTTCTTCACCGAGGCGTTGCGCCGAATGGGGGCGGCGCTGCCCGATCCATTTACCGCGACGCAGTTCGCTCTCGAATCCAACTACCTTGCCCATCCGTTCGGCGTGCATGGCACCGACAAGTTCTATCACAAGGATGAAGTGGCGCAAGCCGTGACGCGCGAAGGCGCTCTGTGCCTGCGAGAGCTTCGCGGCACGCTATAAGTCATCGCCGCAATCGCCCGATGAAGCTGTCGTTCAGAAATCTCTTCAAATCAAGATTTGCCGCCGCGGTGTCGGATGCACCGCCCGCGGATTCCGCGGACAGGCGAGGGATCCAAGCCGGCTTTGAGCGGGCGATTGAGCATTACGAGCAAGGTGAGTGGTCCGATGCGCAGCGGCTTTGTCACTTGGCTCTTGAAGGTGACGCCGAACACTTCTCTGCACTGAACCTGCTGGGAACGATTGCCGCTCAAACCCAATGTACCGGCGATGCCGCCGAATTGCTCCGTCGTGCGCTCGCCATCCACCCTGATGACGCGTCCGTATTAAACAACCTTGGGAATGTGCTTCGAGATTTGTGTCGATTCGACGAAGCCTTGGCCTGCTATGACCGGGCCATTGCGCTGCGGCGGGATTTTGCCGATCTCCACTTCAATCGCGGCATCACTCTGGCGAACCTGCGCCGAATGGGCGAGGCAATTTCGAGCTTTGACGCGGCAATAGAACTTCGGCCAGAGGAGGCGGGCGCATACAACAACCGCGCCCTCGCATTGATGGAATTGAGGCAATTGGAGGACGCGCTGGCGAGCCTGGATCTGGCAATCCAATTTCAGCCTGGCTCCGCGGAAACCCACATCAACCGCGGCAACGCCCTGCAAGAACTCAATCGACCCGGCGAAGCGCTGATCAGTTACGACCGGGCGATCGAGCTCCAACCCGACCTGCCTCTTGCCCATGCAAACCGCGCCAGCACGCTGCACCATCTTCAGCAGTACGAAGAATCGCTGATCAGCCTCAGTCACGCCCTGGCGCTAAAGCCAGATTACGAATATTTAAGCGGACTCCATTTGCGTAGCAAGATGGGTTTATTCGATTGGGACGACTTTGACGGCATAAAAGCGGGCTTGCTGAAACGCGTTGAATCCGGAGGCAAAGCCACGGACCCGTTTTCCGCGCTGGCAATTACTGATTCATTGCAGATTCAGCGCGCGGCCGCGGAAATATGGGCGACTGCCGCAAGTCGGCGTACCGTTGCGTGCATGCCTGCCCGGCGAAGCAGCGGCGGGAAGATCCGCATTGGTTATTACTCCGCCGATTTTTATAACCATGCTACCGCGTCCCTGATGGCGGGTTTTTTCGAGTGTCATAATCGTGGACAATTTGAGCTGGTTGCGTTTTCATTCGGTCCATCGGTTGACGATGAGTATCGGCGACGCATCGTCGCCGCATTCGACAGATTTATCGACGTGCGGCAATTATCGGATTCAGAAATTGCCCTGCGTTCCAGGGACATGGAGATCGATATTGCCGTTGATTTGAAGGGATTTACCACGGCGGCGAGGCCGGGAATTTTTGCCAGCAGGGCCGCCCCGGTACAGGCGCAGTACCTCGGTTATCCCGGCACCATGGGGGCGGATTTTATCGACTATCTCATCGCCGACGAAACCCTGATTCCGCCGGGTAGCCGGCGTCACTATTCCGAGAAAATCGCCTATCTTCCCAACAGCTATCAAGTCAACGACGGCAGTCGGAGGATCGGTGCCGGGCGGTACACTCGTGAAGCCTTGGGCTTGCCCGGAACCGGCTTTGTCTTTTGTTGCTTCAACAATAGTTACAAGATCACCCCCGCCACATTTTCCGGCTGGATGCGTATTCTGAATCAGGTCGAAGGAAGCGTACTTTGGTTGTTACACGACAATCCGACGGCAATTCGAAATCTTGGAAATGAGGCGTTGCGTCGCGGCATTGATTCAAATCGTCTTGTGTTCGCGGGCCGCATGCCGCATGCAGAGCATCTCGCGCGACATAGGGCGGCCGACTTGTTCATCGACACGCTGCCGTACAATGCGCACACGACGGCAAGCGACGCCCTATGGGCAGGCTTGCCGGTGCTGACTTTATCGGGTGAATCATTTGCCGGTCGGGTGGCGGCGAGCTTGCTTGGCGCCATCGATTTACCCGAGCTTGTGACCACGACGCAGGAGGAATTCGAGGCGACGGCGGTCGACTTGGCCACCCATTCCACGCGGCTTGAAACAATCAGGGGCAAACTTGCGTGCAATCGCCTTAGTTCGCCACTTTTCGATACCGCGCAATTCGCCGCCAACATTGAGGACGCCTACAGGCAGATGCATCAACGCCATCTGGCGGGACTTCCCGCCGATCATCTGTTCGTGAATCTGGACCCGAGTTTTGGCGCTAATTGACTACCCCGTCGCGATTGAAATGAGTGATCAGGCCGCCACCTTCATCTGCTTTTGATACAGGAACTGCAGCACCTGGGTACGCAGCGCCATATAGCGTGGATTGGTCGAGAGCTCGAGGCGCTCTCGCGGTCGCGGCAGGTCGATGTTCAGAATTTCGCCGATGGTGGCCGCGGGACCATTGGTCATCATGACCACGCGATCCGACAGCAGCACCGCCTCGTCCACGTCGTGCGTCACCATCACCACAGTGCTGCGGGTTTCGGCCACGATTCGCCGCAACTCGTCCTGCAGGTAAGCTCTATTCAGAGCGTCAAGCGCACCGAAGGGTTCGTCGAGCAACAGCATGTCGGGCTCCATCGACAAGGCGCGCGCGATCCCCACGCGCTGCTTCATGCCGCCTGATATTTCGTTCGGGAATTTCTCCGTGGCATGACCGAGGCCGACCAGTTCCAGTGCTTGTTTGGTTCGTTCGCGCATGCCTGCCCTTGGTTCGGTGGCGGCAAACACGCGCTCGACGGCGAGATAAACATTGTCGAAACAGGTGAGCCAGGGCAGCAGCGAGTGATTCTGGAACACTACGCCGCGATCCGGTCCAGGCCCCGCGATCTCGCGTCCGGCAAGTATCATGTTTCCGGCGCTGGGGAGGATCAATCCGGCGACAAGATTGAGCAGCGTCGATTTGCCGCAGCCCGAATGCCCGATGAGCGAAACGAATTCACCTTCTTCCACCGAAAGATTGATGTTGGAGATGGCCGTGTACGGCCCTTTGCGGGTATCGAACACTTTGCCCACGTTTTCTATTTTCAGATATTCGCTCATGATCCTTGCTCCCCGTGGCTGAAACGTCTGGCCACAAGCAGTATTGACTGTTCGAGGATCAAGCCGACCACGCCCACGGTGATAATCGCGATGATGATGTGCTGGACGTTCAGGTTGTTCCATTCGTCCCAGACCCAGAATCCAATGCCGACGCCGCCGGTCAGCATTTCCGCGGCAACGATCACCAGCCAGGCCACGCCGATGCCGAGGCGCACACCGGTGAGCATGAAAGGCAGCACCGAGGGAAACAGGATCTTGGTGAACACCTTCCATTCGGAGAGTTTCAGCACCCGGGCCACGTTCAAGTAGTCTTGTGGAATCTGGCGCACGCCCACCGCGGTGTTGATGATCATCGGCCAGATGCTGGAGATGAAGATCACGTAGATCGCCGCCGGGTTGGCGGCGTGGAAGACGAGCAGGCCGATCGGCAACCAGGCAAGCGGGCTTACCGGACGAAGGAGCGAAATCACCGGCGCGCACATGTCGGATAAAAATCGAAAGCGGCCCAGAAGGAAACCCAGTGGTATGCCGATCAACGCCGCCAGGCCGAAGCCTATGCCCACGCGCCCCAGAGAATTGAGGATATTCCAGCCTATGCCCTGATCGTTCGGTCCTTTGCGATAAAACGGATCGCTGAAGAGCGCCACCGCGGAATGAAACGTGGAGGTCGGATCGGGCAGGCGTCCACCGGTCTTGGCGATGATCGCCCATAGCCCGATGAACAGGGCCAGACCGAAGGCCATGGCGATGGCGCGCGTGAGCCATTCCGGTGCACGGGTTCGCACATAGAGTGGCTTTTCTTCGGTTGGCGAAGGCGCGCAGGCGCTTGCAGCGCCGCGTGTTTCATCGCCTGCCGATGACGCGGCCACCGCATCAGGCGTTAAGGACGCGGTGATGCCACCCTCTGGTTGGGAGGGTGGCGAACGGTGTTCAAAAGGCAAACCAGGTTTCAGCGCGATGACAGACATGGCTCAGGCCACCTTTACTTTGAACGAACCGGCATAGCGCTTGGGGTCCTTGCCGTCCCAGACGGTGCCATCGAATAGTTTGGATGTGCGCATCGGGTCCTTCGGCATGCTCGCCTTGGCGGCGGTGGCGGCATCCTTGTAGATGTCGAGGCGGTTGACCTGTTTTGCGATAGTCAGGTAATCCGGATCGGTTTTCATCAATCCCCAGCGACGGTGCTGGGTCATGAACCACATGCCATCGGACAGATAGGGATAGGTGACGAATCCATCGTTGTAGAACTTCATCGCATTAGGGTCGTCCCAGGTCTTGCCGATGCCGTTGTCGTAGCGGCCCATCATCCTGGCGAGAATCACGTCCTTGTCGGTATTGACGTAGGCGCGGTCGGCGACCACCTCGGCGGTCTTCTGGCGATTGGCCAGGGACGTATCGATCCATTTACCGGCATCAAGAATCGCAGCGGTCATGGCGCGAGCGGTGTTGGGATTTTTCTTGACGAAATC
This sequence comes from Bordetella parapertussis, assembly GCA_945897475.1. Classification (GTDB taxonomy): domain Bacteria; phylum Pseudomonadota; class Gammaproteobacteria; order Burkholderiales; family SG8-39; genus 2-02-FULL-62-17. Next base: position 1,465 of record CAMDFL010000121.1, on the reverse strand, counting down.
GGCGGTGGTGCCCAGGGCCTTCTCCGGATGATCTTTCCAGATGTTCTGGGTGGTCTCCGCGGTGAAGCCGATTTTGTCGACGATGGCGCGATAGTTCCACGGTTCGCCCACGCAGTAGCCGTCCATGTTGCCCACGCGCATGTTGGCCACCATCTGCGGCGGTGGCACCACAATCGCCTTGATGTCCTGGAACGGGTGAATGCCGTTGGCGGCGAGCCAGTAATAGAGCCACATGGCGTGCGTGCCGGTCGGGAAAGTCTGGGCAAAGGTGTATTCGCGTTTTTCTTTCATCATGAGCGCCTTGAGGCTGGCGCCGTCTTTTACGCCTTTGTCGTACAGGGCACGCGACAGAGTGATGGCCTGGCCGTTGTGATTGAGGTTCATCAAAATGGCCATGTCCTTCTTCGGACCACCGACGCCGGTGTGAACGCCATAGATCAATCCCCAGAGCACGTGCGCCGCGTCTAACTCGCCATTGACAAGCTTGTCGCGCACTCCTGCCCAGGAGGCTTCCTTGGTCGGGACAATCTTGATGCCGTACTTTTTGTCGAATTCCATGACCGAGGCCATCACTACCGAGGAGCAATCGGTGAGCGGAATGAAACCGATTTTTACCTCCTTTAATTCGGGCGCGTCGGAACCCGCCGCCCATACGACCTGGCGCAGCGGGTCGGGGATAAAGCTCATGATGCTTGCCGCGGCGCCGATGCCGCCGGCCTGCTTGAGAAAATCACGGCGCGCATGCGTGGGGATCGCGGTGGGAGTGGTGCCTGCACTGGCTGCGCTGGTTTCAGGCAAGGTCTTTTTAATCATTGTCTTCTCCAAAAAAAGGCGTACGCCAAGCAAGGCAAGCGGCCTATGAGGAATCGCCTGACAAGTGGTGAACGCCTTTGTTCACAAGTGGCCCAGCATTGGGCCTGAACTCTCTATCGCAATAGCCGTGCCAGGGCCGAAACAATGCGCCGATGCAATGCGTTGAGCAGATCCTGAATCGTTTAACTAAATATTTTTTAACAAGGACTTGTGATTGCACAGGCAGCTTGAAAATATTTTTTAGTGAGCCTTGTAATCGGCTGGACCGGCAAAATCGAGGGCGCGAAAATTTTCCACCGGCGCACTGGTGCGGTGCACAATAAAGGCCGTGCGCACGATTTGGCGGCAATGTGATCGGGAAAAAACGGTGACGCGCCGCTGCCACGCTTGGTCAGAATCAGGCGATCAGGTCTTCCATGTCAATGACCAGTCTCGCTATCTCGCCGATGCGCTTTGTTCGGGTCATCGCCAGCCGCCGCAGCGCGTGATAGGCCTCGTCTTCAGAGATTCCACGGCTTTTCATCAGGATGCCTTTGGCGCGATCGACTAGCTTGCGCTCCGACAATTTCAAATTGGCCTGGTTGATGGTGAGCAAGTGCGCAAGCATCTCGTGCGAAGGCGAATCGGTGTCGATGATGATGATGTCGGGCCG
>CAMDFL010000120.1 GCA_945897475.1 Bordetella parapertussis | reverse complement strand
ACCCAGGCGGTCGACAAGGTGAGCCCAATAGTCACCGGCGCCAGACCTCGCCTTACCGCCAGCGCAAAAATGGTGTCAGGGTTGCGGGTATTGAGATGGATCATCACCGAGGTAAGAATTGCGCCAGGAAGAAACAAGGCTATGGTGACCACCACCGCGCCACTCCAGCCCGCGACAATCGCGCCAAGCATGGTGACCACCATGACGTTCGGGCCGGGCGTGGCCTGCGACAATGCATACACCTCGCCGAACTGTCGCGCGCTCAGCCAGCCCTGTTCGACCACGTAGCGTTGCATGTCCGGAATCACCGAATTGAGCCCACCAACCGCGAGCAGCGACAGCAGCGTGAATTGCCAGAACAGGGCGAGGAGATCGTCCTGCCGGCTCATTTTTCGCCTCCCGCAGCATTGACGGCCGCGGTACGCCGCGTCGCCGCGATATCGCGCCAAGCCAATGCCACCGCCGGCGGCGCAAGGGCCAGCATCATCCACACCAAGGGATAACGCAGCGCGCCAACGCCCGCGAAGGTCACCAGACAGAAACCCCAAGGCCGCCAGCGGCGCGGCATACCACTGGCCATGGACCAGGCATTAGCGAGCATCATTCCCACCACCACCGCGAACATGCCGGTCAAGGCCTTGTTCACCAGGGGCTGCGCGCCAAAGTTCAGGTAGAGCAGCGCCATCCCCACCATCACGAAAAACGGCACGCTGATAAAGCCGCAGCCCGCAGCGAACGCGCCGCGGACGCCAGCGAAGCGGTGTCCGATGAGGAGCGCCATATTAAAAAGATTGGCGCCGCCGGGAATCAACTGACCGAGCGCGAAATACTCGGCAAATTCCGCCTCGGTGATCCACTTCAAGTCGTCGACTAAGCTCCTTCGGATCCAGAACATGGTGCCACCAAAGCCCACCAGCGTGACCTTGGTGTACATCATGTAGATCATCCATGGGGTGATATCGGTGCGCACCTGCGGTGATGCGGGAGAATCAGGCATGGTATTTCCCTATTAACGACAGCCGTAATAACGGCAGCCACTTAAAACACAGTTATACCAGACCCACAACACCAATCAGCGCCCCTGCCGCAATCATCCAGAGCGGATTTATTTTCGATTTGAGTACCAGCGCAATGGTGAGCGCGGTAAGGAAATACCCTGGGACATCGTGATTAATCGTGGTTGTCAGCACCCAGCAACTCGCCAGCACCAGGCCTATGGTCACCGGCGCCAATCCCCGGCGCAAGGCGCGCCCGAATCGTGAATGCGGATCGAGCGTTTTGAATTTGATCAAGAGGGATGTCATCGCCACCCCGGGCAGAAACAACGCAATGGTGAGCAGCAACGCGCCGCTCCAACCGGCCAGAAGCCAGCCAATCACGGTAACCACCATCACTCCAGGCGCCGGTGCCACCTGCACCAGGGCATACACCTCGCCGAATTGCTGCGCGCTCATCCAGGGATGGACCTCCACCACGTAGCGTTGCATATCGGGAATCACCGCGGGCACGCCGCCCACCGCGAATGTCGACAGCAGCAGGTAATGCCAGAACAGCCCCAGCTGATCGGCCCATTGCATTAGGCCTTTCCCCTCAAATCATCGCGCCAGGCAAGCCAAATCGAGGCAACAGCCAGCGGTATCACAACCCACAACAGCGGCCAGCGCATCGCCCCGATGCCGCCAAAACCCAGAACAATGAATATCCACGGACGCCAGGCGCGCGGCATGGCCAACGCCATTTTTATGGAACTGGCGAACAGCAATCCAATGACCACCGCCGCCATGCCGGCGATCGCGCGCGCCACCACCGGGTTAGAACCATAGTGTTGATAGAAGACGCCCACGACCACCATCACCAGAAAAGACAGCGATGTAAATCCTCCGATCACCGCCAGCATGCCGCGCACCCCGGCGAACCGGTGGCCCAGCATCAAGCCCATGTTAAATAGATTGGCGCCGGGAATGATCTGCCCCAGGCCGTAGTACTCGGTGAATTCGGCATTGGTGAGCCAGCGCTTTTTCTCGACGATGAAGCGGTGCGTCCAGAACAACAGGCCGCCCGAACTCGCCAGCGCGATCAGCAGGTAGGTGAAGTACAGCTCCCGGGGAGTAACCTTTTCTACCCTGGTTTCGGTGAAGGTATGGAGCGCCACCTCAGAACAGGCGCCGTTCGACCTTGCCGCTGGCATCCACCAGCCAGCGTTCGCTGGCGTCCGCCGCCCAGCCCTCCACCTTGCCTTGCTGCATATCGTTTCCTCTTGAGTTCAGCCAATCAAGCCGTGGTGGTGGTGGATTCTTTTTGCAGCCCATCGACCACCACGCGCCGCGCAAGCAATCCGCCGGAATCGGCGCGCACGCTGATGATCGCCGCGTTCGGGTCAAGGTCGATCACCTTCTGTTGCGATTCGACCATGTCCTTGTCCTGCATGAAGGCGCGCTCGGTTTCGCGATGCATAAGCTCGGTCATTGTTTCACTGTCAATATCGAAGTCGCGCGCGCTGGCCCAGAAGTAGTGGCAGGTATTTTCGCGCTCGGGGGTAATGGAATTCAACACAAAGATATGCACCTCACGTTCAATCTTGCCGCCATCCCCGATTTCGCTGGTGGTGATATCGATGGCGATATGCGCCGCGGGGGTGAAGGTCATCACCTTCTTCTGGCGAACAGTCCCGCCCATGCCCAATTTCTTGTACAAGGGCGGTGTCGCCATATCGGGGGACTGACGCACGCCCTGCACCACGGAATCGCGACGCTCGAATTTCAACTCCGCATCGGCATCGTCCGACCCGATCACGTCGCGGTGCACGAAGCCCACGTGGGACAAATCGAGCAGGTTATCCACATACAAGAGGTAGTTGGCGGCAAGCGCAATGGTGCCGCGCGCCGAGGCCCATTGCGGATGATCGTTCTGGTGGAAATCTGGAATAAGCGATTCATCGGGCGCGGCATCGCCAAACCAGATCCAGATCCACTTGTGTCGCTCAATCACCCGGTAGCTTTTCACGCGAGCGTTCTTCGGCGGGGTGGTCATTCCGGGAACCTTGATGCAGGCGCCGGTTTCATCGAAGGTGAAGCCGTGATAGCCGCACTGCAAGGCATCGCCAATAACTTCGCCGCGATGCAGGGGCGCGCGACGGTGGCAGCAACGATCCTCAAGGGCAACCGCGGTGCCGTCTTCTTTACGATACAAAACTACCGGATCGCCTAGAAGTACCCGCCCCATCGGCTTGCGGGATACCTCATCCGAGGAAGCCGCCACGTACCAGGAATTTTTCAGGAACATTGTCGTCACTCCGCTGTTACTTCCCCGCTATCGCGCGCCATACCCGCTCCGGCGTGGCGGGCATCTCGATATGTTTTACACCGAACTCGGCCAACGCATCCACGATGGCATTGGTGACGGCGGCGAGCGCGGGCGTGGTGCCGCCCTCTCCTCCGGCGCGCACCCCCAAGGGATTGGATGGCGAGGGCACTTCCATCAATTCGGTATCGAACGACGGATACTGATCGGCGCGAGGCATCGTGTAATCCATGAAGGAACCCGATAGCAACTGACCGGAGTCGGGGTCGTAATGGCAGTGCTCGCCCATGATCTGCCCCGCGCCTTGCACAATGGCGCCATGCGTCTGTCCGTGCAGGATAAGCGGGTTGACCGCACGCCCCACATCATCCACCGCCGCGTGGCGCACGATCTGCACGACACCGGTGTCAGGATCGATCTCTACCTCGCAGACCTGCCCTCCGTAGGGGTAGCCGCCATCTTTAAACAGTTGCTCGTGCGCCGCCGCAAGCGGCCCGCGCAACTCAAGGGGCAAATCGGTGCGCGTTTGCGCGGCACGGGCGACTTCGAAAATATTTTGCTTCTTGTCGGTGCCTTTGACGGAAAACTGCCCTGCCGAAAAATCGATGTCGGCCACAGCGACTTCCAGCAGGTGCGCACTGATGCGCTTGCCGCGCTCGATTACCGCGTCAGTGGCGCGGCCCATAACGAAGCCCGCCATGCGCATCGAGCGCCCCGAGTGCGAACCTCCACCCACCGGAATGCGATCCGTATCACCCTGCACCAGATTGACCTTGTCGAAGGGTACGCCCAGCCACTCGCTCACGCATTGCGTGAAACTGGTTTCATGGCCCTGACCACTCGCCAAGGTACCCACCGCCACCTCCACCTCGCCTTCGGGCTTCACGATTACCTCGCCCCACTCGCGCGGGAAACCCATGGTGAGTTCGATATAGTTGGCAAAACCGAAGCCGCGCAATTTTCCGCGCTTCTTCGCTTCTAACCGCCGCGCCGCGAAACCCTTGCGATCGCCGATCTCCAGCGCGATGTCCATCCCCTTCTCGTACTCACCGCTGTCGTAGGTAACTCCGGACGCATTGCGATAAGGCAGCGCCTTGGCGGGAATGATGTTGCGGCGGCGTAGCTCGATGGCATCGAAACCAAAATCGCGCGCAGCGATTTCGATCAGCCGTTCGATCAGGTACATGGCCTCGGGCCTGCCCGCGCTGCGATAGGGAATGGTCGAGGGCGTATTAGAGAGAACCGCTCGAGCGTTCATGTGTATCACCGGCACTCGATAAAGCCCGGTGATGATGGACACGCCTTTACGAAGCGGCACGATGGAGGCCGCGTGCGCGCCCAGGTTGGACAACATGTCGCCGCGCAGCGCGAGAAAATTTCCCTCCGCGTCTAGCGCCAGTTCCACATCGGCCGCGAGATCGCGGCCCTGATAATCGGACAGAAATGCCTCGCTTCGCTCGCAAGTCCATTTGACCGGCCGGCCGAGGCGCCTTGAGGCCCAAACCACCAGTGGAAACTCCGGGAATAAGGAATTCTTCGTTCCGAAATTGCCGCCGATATCGTGCGTCACAACACGCACCGATTCCAGCGGGACGTTGAGAATCATCGAAATTTCGCGCTTCTGTCGATGCACGCCGCCGCTGCCTGCGTGCAAGGTATAGCGCCCGGTCACAGCATCGTAATTACCAACTGCGGTGCGCGGCTCCATCGGAACACCGGTGACGCGCGAGATCCAGGTGGATAAACGCGCAATATGCTTAGCTTTGGCAAACGCTGCGGCAACCGCCACCGCGTCGCCATGTTCGGCATCGACGCAAATGTTGGATGGCACGTTTTCCCACAGGCGTGGCGCATCCGGCTTCGCCGCATCGCGCGTTACCGTCACCGCCGGCAAAGGCTCGTAATCCACCTCGATCGCATCCGCCCCGTCTTTCGCCGCGCCCACCGACTCGGCCACCACCATCGCCACCGTCTGCCCATTGAAGCGGGCGCGATCGCGAGCCAGAAGATGGTAGGGAGAAGCGAAAATATCCGAGCCGTCGCGATTGACCAGCACCACATCGGGCATTTCGCGCTGCTGCTCGATCGAGCCCATGAAATTGTAATCGGGCGCGATCGGCCCAACGCCATCTGCGGCCAGATCGGCCCCGGTGAATACCGCCAGCACACCGGGCACCCTCAACGCCTCGGCGGTATCGATACCGCGAATCCGCGCATGCGCGTGCGGCGAGCGCAGCATCGCGGCGTAAGCCTGCCCAGGCAGATTGAGATCGTCGCTGTAGCGGCCACGGCCGGTCAACAGGCGCATATCTTCCTTGCGGCGAACGGGCTGGCCGATGCCGGTCGAAGTCGGAGCGTCGCTCATGAATAACTTTCCAAGAATTCGCCAAAGACGCGAATATAGAGGGTCGCAGGGAAATGTTCAAAGCAAATGAAAATGATCCGCTAAAACGGTCAGGTTCCATGAATTTCGCCTGGCCCCGTAGTTCTTGTCATAGTCATTGGATATTCCATAATGGACTATGGATACGCCGAAAACTACTGACAAATGGATATTCTATGCAGTTAAAGTTAAAGAATATTCGTCACGGCATAGGGCGACAGTGTTTGTTCCAAGCGATCCAGCGGACTTCGGGTGTGCCACACGCGCCTGCCTTCACAAGGGCCACCAGCGCGGTGCGAGGTCCAAGCTTAGGTCGCTCTAATAGTTTTGGTTCAACGGCAGGACAGCCAAATTCTTCGGCATGATGATAAAGTGTTCTCCATTCCCCCTTACCCAAGCGCCAGGGAGGCCCCATGGACCAGTCCGAACCGCAGAAACCCAAGTACTCCAGCGAAACCGTTCCGATCATCGATTTTGGGCCTTACCTTGCGGGTGAGACGGGCGCGCTGGAGCGCGCAGCCGCCGAGGCGGATGCGGCGAGCAGGAGCCTGGGATTTTTCTTCATCAAGAATCACGGCGTTTCTCAGGATCTGATCGATCGCATGTTCGCGGAAACCGCGCGTTTTCACGGCCTGCCGCTGGAGAGAAAGCTCGAAGTCAAGGTCACCCCGAAGGAAAACGTAGGCTATCTGCCGCAGGGCGGCCAGACGCAGCTCTCCTACAGCAAGCTCTATGGCGAGAGCAAACACCCTGACCGCAGCATTTCGTATTTTGTTCGCCGCGAATTTGCAGAGGATCATCCGGATCGTATCGAGGGCAAGCCCTGGGTGTCGAACAACCGCTGGCCGCGCGAGCTGCCGGGATTCCGCGAGACTTGCATCGAATATTTCGGTGCGATGTCGTTGACGGCGAGGCGAATACTCACCCTGCATTCCACAGCTTTGGGACTGGGGCGCGATTGGATAGTCGAGCACGACGCGTTTTCCAAGGACCCCTACACGCTGCGCCTGTTGGACTATCCACCTCGCGATCCGGCCCTGGATGGACAGTGGGGCATAGGCCCGCACACCGATTACGGCTATGGTGCGATTCTCGCGCAGGCGCGCGTGCCAGGGCTGGAAATTCTGACCATCAAGGGCGAATGGATACAGGCGCCCGCCTTGGATGAACATCTCTTATTCAATTGCGGTGATTTCGCCTACCGCTGGACAAACGGCCGCTATCGCGCTGCACCACACCGTGTGGTGAACTACAGCGGCATACATCGCAATTCCGTAGTGTTCTTCACCAACTCGCGCGGCGACGTGAAAATGGATTGTTTTCCCACTTGCAAGAGCGCGAACGAGCCGCCAAAATTCGAGCCCTTGTCCTTCGGCGAGTACATTACTCAGTTGAGAAAAACCAATCACACGTTGAAAGAATAAGAAAAAGGCGCCTGGCCCCTTTCCTGGCGCTCACTACTCGGGCTGTATCCCTGCCGCGCGCATCACCTTGGTGATCAGCGGCAGATCTGATTGTAGTCGCGCCGTCATGGCTTCAGGCGTGCTGTAGACAACATCCAGATTCATGTCGCTGAACCTCGCCCTGGTTGAAGGCAATTTGAGAAACTCGCCGATCTCGCGGTTCAAGCGGTCGATGATCGGCCGCGGCGTACCGCCGGTGGTGGACAATCCAAACCAGGTGACGACATCGAACCCTGGCAGTCCGGATTCGGCCATGGTGGGTAGATCGGGCAAGGCCACGGTACGCGTAATACCTGAGGAGGCCAGCGCCCGTATCTTGCCGCTGCGGATATTCGGCAAAGAGGTAACCGGACCTTCGAATGTGAGATTGAGGTCGCCGGCCACTAGGGCCAACATGCCTTGCGGCGCGCCCTTGAATGGCACATGCACCATATCGATCCCGGCGCGCACCTTGAAAATTTCCATTGCAAGATGGTTGCCGCTGCCCACACCGATCGAACCAAAGGAGTATTTGCCCGGATTCGCACGGGCTAGCCCCACCAACTCCTGCACATTTTTTGCTGGCAGCGACGGATGAACGATAAGGTAGTAGGGCACGGTAAACAACATGGATATCGATGCGATATCCCGCAATGGATCGTAGGGCAGGGATTTTCTGGCCGCCGTGGCAAAAATCAGACCTGACTGCGTTCCAAGCACCAAAGTATAGCCATCCGGCGTGGCCTTGGCGGCGAGCTCGAGCGCAATCGCCTGACTGGCGCCGGGCCGGTTATCGGCCAGCACGGGTTGGCCCAGGCTGGTGGTCAGATGCTGCGCGGCGAGGCGACCCACAGTGTCGCCCAGACCGCCCGCGGCATAGGGAATAATCAGACGCAAGGGCTTGCTTGGATAATTCACCGCGGGATTCTGTGCCTGCGAAACGCTCGATAACGAGCCAAGCACGGCAAGCACCACGCAGCAATTGACTAAACGGTTCGATCTCATGCTTCCTCCGAAATACAACAATTTGCGCCTCAAATGAACTCCAGCGGCATTCGCCACCGGCTGTGATGCCAGCTTTGCCACCGCTTTAGTCACTTACTAAGTGTTTACAGTTCTGGCAAAGAACCAGGGTCTGTGCATACGTCCCGCAAATTTGTAAAGTTGCGCTTTTTGCAACGCTACATTGTGGCGGGAAAAGTGGCCTCAATAACATCCTGTTTGGTTCAGGCTCCGCCGGCTACGAGCGTCGCGCCTTGGTTCGTGCGGCGTCGACCAGAAACTGGTTGAGGCGGGTTCGCACTTCGGCAGCCTGCTCCGGCGTCCATTGACGAAAGCCCTGCCCCACCGCCATGCCGGTTTCGCCCTTTGCGACTTTGTCGACCAGGAACGGGTCGGGGCCGGGTGTGCGATCCAGATCGGCAATCAAAACCTTGTGAATATCCAGGGTCAGTCCAAGGCCCACCATATCGGATTGTTCCAAAGGTCCAATGACGGCGAGCCGCGCGCCAAAGCCCTGCTTCACCACCAAATCAACGGTCTCGGCATCGCAGACGCCATTGGCCACCAGCGCGATGCACTCGCGCTTCAATGCGTGCTGTAAGCGATTGCCGATAAAACCGGGAATGTCTTTCTTGACATGCACCGGTGTCATGCCCACCGCGGTCAACAGCGCCATGGTGCGATCAACGGTTTCCTGTGCGGTGAATTCGGCTTGCACCACCTCCACAAGAGGTATCAGGTGCGGCGGATTCCAATAGTGTGTGCCGATGACGCGTTGTTGATTTTTGACCTTTTCTCCAACGGTCTTGATGGGGATGGCCGAGGTGTTGGTGCAAAGTATCGCCTTCGCAGGAGCAGTTGCATCGAGTTTCGCGAACACCGCTTGCTTGACTTCCGGCTTTTCGGCAACGGCCTCGAAAACGAAGTCGGCGTCGACCACCGCCTGCGCAAAACCCCCGTAATAGGCCAAATTGGCTAGACCCGCCTTGTCGGTGCCGATCAACTCGAACAAGGATTCAATGCGCCTGGGCGCCGATTCCAGCGTCGGTGCGTGCGCATCGTGGAGCGAAACTTTGTAGCCCGCGGAGGCGAATATATAGGCGATGCCGTGACCCATAAGGCCGGCGCCAATGACGGAAATGTTGCTCATGAAAAATCAACCGACCGCGGTCAATCCGCCATCCAGATATATCACCTGTCCGGTAATAAAATCCGAAGCCTGGCACGCGAGGAATATACATAGCCCAGCCAGATCCTGCGGCTCACCTATTCGCTTAAAGGGGACATTGGCCACGTAGGTCCGCAGCTTCTCGGGGTCATTGAGGGTGGGCGCGGCAAGCGGCGTGCGGATCAAGAGGGGGGCGATAGCGTTCACATTGATATTGTGCGGCGCCCACTCCGAGGCCAACGCCCGAGTCATCATGTCCACCGCGCCCTTGGAGGCGGAGTAACCCTCGTTGCCGCCCCACAGCGTGGCGCGCAAACCGCGCACCGAGGAGATGTTGATGATCTTGCCGCTTTTCTTCGCGATCATGGTTTTGCCGAAGGCGCTGCACGCAAGCATGGTGCCGCGCACGTTCACATTGAAGAGCGCGTCCCAGTCAGCAATCGGAAAATTATCTGCGGGCTTCTTGGTGTTTATACCCTGCGAGTTGATCAGAATATCCACCGTGCCGAACTTCTTCAGTACATTCTCGGCCAGGGTATCGACGCTATTCTTATCCGTGACATCGACGCTCAAGCCCAGCGTCTCCGATTTCGTTTCTGTTTGAATGGCCTTGGCGATATCCGTTATTTTCTGCAAGTTTCGACTTGCAACTGCCACTTTGGCTCCCTGGGCAGCCAGCGCCTTGGCCATGATCTCGCCTATTCCGCCCGCACCGCCAATGACTACCGCCACTTTTCCGTCCAACCGAAACATATCGCTCACACTACTCTCCTTTGATTACCAACCAGCATCGTAGGCTGATCGGGCTGCCATTAACGCAATGGCTACTTGCCGGACTCGATTCGATATTCCTGTTTGGGATCGACAATCGCGACGACACGCACGCCAGAACCGCAACCTTCGGTCCAGCGCCACGGAAACGCCATGAAGGTGCAGCGTTTGCCGGTGACTTTATCGAGTTCTCCACCTATGTTCTCGATACCGGGTATGCCATTCAACATCAATGTGCGGTGCGCGGGCTCCCAGTGCGGGAAATCCTCCAGCACCTCCCTGCCCTTCTCCGCCTTGTATTCTTTTTCCAGCCAGGGATGCGAGGGGCCGACACCATGGGAAATCAGTTTCGTCCCCAATGGATGATCCAGTGCCTGCACATCAAGGCCCACCAGTTTCACGCCCTTGTCCACCAGCCACTGCGCGCCTTCCTTGTACAGGCCGGGGCCATAGCAGAAGTAATCCGGGCTGTCGCTGTATTGGTGATGACTGCCGGTGTTGATCATGACGATATCGCCCTTCTGGATCCTGGGGCTGGCTTTTTCCAGGTCCTCCGGTGTGATCACGCCCCATTTACCCTTGGGGATGGACACCGCAACACCGGTTCCAAAAAATCGCCACAACGGATAGTCGGTGAGCGTAGGCGTGTTTTCTTCGACATGGATGGGCGCATCCATGTGTGTGCCACGATGCATGGTGGTCTCGATTTCGTTGATCCGCACGCCTTCCTTCGCATGAAAATGCACCGTGCGAACATTAAGAATTGCCGAGGACGGCCATTCCGGCATGCCATGGCCCCAGCGGTGGCTGAGATTGAAAAATTCGAGCGAGCTGGTCTTGCTCGGTTTGTTGACTGTGCTAGGTGCGGCGCCTGAATCCATGATTTGCTCCTTATGAATTCTTACCAGATTCAATTCGATAGGTCCCAGCCGGGTCCAGCATCGCGGTGAGGCGAATCACACAGGCCTCGCCCTCCCGCCATTCCCATGGGTAAGCATGAAAGGTGCAGCGCTTGCCCAACAGGTCATCGACATCGCCGCCTACATTGCTGATCGTCGGAATGCCCTTCGACAGCAGATATTTGTGCGCAGGATTCCAGTCGGGGAAATCGGCGATGGCCTCGCGTCCGGTGGCTTGTTTGTATTCGGGGATCAGGTATTTAATCTGCGGTCCGTTGCGATGCGGCCCCATCGAGGTCGCCAATGGATGATCGATCAGTGCGTTATCGATACCTACGAGCTTCGCGCCCTTGGCGGCGAGCCACTCGGCGGCCTTGAGACTCAAGCCGGGGGCATAGCCGAAGTATTCCTTGCTATCGGAGTATTTCCGATGCCAGCCAGTAACAATAAGAACGATGTCGTCGGCCTCAACCGTCGGGCAGGCTTGTTCGAGATCACGGTCGGTGATCAGTTCCCACTTGCCCTTCGGTATATCCAGCACCACGCCGGTGCCGAAAAATTTGTCGATAGCAAGATCGCCCACCGCCGGCGCGTTCGGAATCAAATACAGAGGCGCATTCACATGCGTGGAAACGTGCATGGTGGCCTTCCAGGTCTGGGTCATTACGCCATGCTTGGCGTGATAAACGCCGCGATGCACGCGAACATCCTCCAGCCCTGGCATGGTGGGCGAGTTATAGCCCCAGCGATGGCTGAGTTCAAAATGTTGTAGTCCCGAATGGGGATCGACTATTGCGGACATGATTGTGCTCCCGAGAAGTTAGATCTGGCGCCTGGCTCCTAGCGCCCGGTCTCAAATCGAAATTGTTGTTTGGGATCGATGACGGCGACCACGCGCAGCGCGCATCCTTCGCCATTCGGCCAACGCCATGGGAATGCGAAGAAGGTGCAACGCTTGCCGGTGACTTTGTCGATATCGCCGCCGATATTCTCGATGCCCGGTATTCCATTAGTCATGAGAATATTATGCGCTGGCTCCCAGTAGGGAAAGTCATCCAGAATGTCGCGGCCGGTCTCGGCCTTGTACTCATCGTTTAGAAACGGTTGTAGCGGGCCAGGGCCATGCGAGGCGAGCACCGTGCCAAGCGGATGATCGAGCGCCTGCACGTCGATACCAACCAGGCGAACGCCCTTCTCAACCAGCCACTCGGCCGCTTCCTTGTAGAGGCCAGGGGAGTAAGCAAAATAATCCGGGTTATCGCCCCAGTTGCGGTGGCTGCCGGTATTGATCATCACGATATCGTTTTTGCGGATTTTGGGGTTGGCACGCTCCAGATCCTTGGGCGTCACCACGCCCCATTTCTTTTTCGGGATTGACACCACCACGCCGGTGCCGAAGAAACGCCAGAGTTCATAGTCGGTGATGGTGCCCGAGTTCTCATGGACATGAATGGGGGCATCCATGTGCGTGCCGCGATGCATGATGCCATCGTAGGCATTAACAAATGTCCCGTTCAGTGAGTGCATGGAATGCACATGCAGATTCAACAAAGGGCGCGACGGCCACTGCGGCATGCCGTGACCCCAGTCATTTGAGAGGTTGAAAAACTGCAACCCGTCGCTTGTTGCTTGAGATCTGGCCGGGGCGGCAGATTTCTTTGTGCCTTGAGCTCTTGCGGGTGCAGCAGATTTCTTTGTGCCTTGAGCTCTTGCCGGTGCAGGAGATTTCTTTTTCGCTACCGCTTTTTTAATTGTCGTTGCCATGATGTCGTTCCTTTGCTCAGGCCGCTCGGCCGGTTTCCAGGCGCAGCTTCCCCGAGGGGTCGAACATCGCGACCAAGCGCACATAGCAGGCATCGCCTGCAGCCCAGTTCCAGGGAAAGCCTTGAAGGGTGCAGCGCTTGCCCAGCACTTCGGCGACATCGCCACCCACGCCTTCCACCGTCGGAATGCCCGCAGCGAGCAAGGTGCGGTGTGCGATGCGCCACTCCGGATGATCCTTCTTCGGTTCGCGTCCTGTCGCCTTCTTGTATTCAGGGGTGAGGTACTTCACCAGCGGGCCATTGCGATGATTGACCAACGAAGTGGCGCACGGGTGGTCGATGTCGGCGGTGTCGATCGCCACGGTCTTCACTTTCTTTTTCACCAGCCACTGCGCGGCGGCCTTGGACAATCCCGGCGCGTAGCCAAAATATTCCTTGCTGTCGGAAAATTTCTCATGCCAGCCGGTGACGATGATGACAATGTCGCCGGCCTTGATCGCTGGCTTTGCCGCCGCAAGATCCTTTTCGGTCACCAAACCCCACTTACCCTTTGGAATATCGAGCACCACGCCGGTGCCAAAGAATCGATCCATGGGAATCTGCCCCACTCCCGCGGCGCCCGGCACCAGATGGATAGGCGCGTTGACGTGTGTCGAGGCATGAAACACACAGGTAAATCGCTGCGTCATCACGCCGTGCGAAGCATGGCGGGAAATACGCTCGAATTTCATGTCGTCGAATCCGGGAAACATCGGGGTGTTATAGCCCCAGGTATTGGAGAGCTCGACCAATTGTAGACCCGTAACCGGATCGATGACGCTTGGCATGAATGGAAATCCTTGTGAAATTTATGGCGGGATGTGAGGCCGGCGGACGTCTGAAATCGAGCCCTGAATTATGCCGCAGGGTGACAAACAATGCCCATCAGAGGTATCGATTTATGCCCTAAGCCGGCAGAGCGGGAACCAAACGTGATTTCATTGAGATCACCTTTTCCGCTAAATTGTAGGTTTGCAAAAGCACAAACCTACAATTTAGCGAGACGCATACAAGCCC
>CAMDFL010000119.1 GCA_945897475.1 Bordetella parapertussis | reverse complement strand
GTGCTCGATGAGCCCGCCAGTGGCCATCAGGGGTCCTCCTCGAGTGTGCAAACCGAGTCGGCCTCCAGTCCTGCGCAAAATGAATTCGCGGAACCTGCTGCGGCCGATACCGCGGTTGAAACACAAACCTCGGACATCGACTGGTTCGCTTCGGGTGCAGTCGCGGCGCCCCCCCCTCCGGATGATGACGCAGACCCCCCCTCGGTTGCCGCCTTGCGCCCGAGTCTGCATCAACACCTGCTGGATCAAGTGGCGCTGCTGCGACTGGAGCCGCGCGACAAGTTGCTGGTCGCGCTGTTGGTCGACTCGTTGGATGACAATGGTTATCTCGGCGCCGACCTTGACGAATTGTCGCAGGCCTTGCCAGCTGAGCTTGAGATCACCGTGGCCGAGCTTAGAATCGCCCTGCACCACTTGCAGCATCTTGAACCCATTGGAATCGGCGCGCGCGATCCAAGCGAATGCCTGGCGCTGCAATTGGCCGCGCTGCCCCAGACCACGGTAGACCTTGAGTTGGCACTGAAAATCGTTCGCGATCATTTGGGGCTGCTCGCAGCTCGCGACTTTGTTCGCCTGAAACGCCTGCTGAATTGCGACGACCAAGGCCTGAAGGATGCTCAACGCCTGATCCAGAGCCTCAACCCAAGGCCAGGCGCCGCTTTCACGACCGAGGAGGCGCGCTACGTGGTCCCCGATGTCATTGTCAAAAAACTAAAGGGCGTGTGGATGGCGTCGCTCAATTCGGCCGCCATGCCAAAATTGCGCGTGAATAGTATTTATGCCGACATCCTCAGGGGCGGCCGAGGGGCCCCCGCCTCTCAGATGTCACAACACTTGCAGGAAGCGCGCTGGCTGGTCAAAAACGTGCAGCAACGCTTCGAGACCATACTACGAGTATCACAGGCCATCATAGACCGACAGCGGCATTTCTTCGAGCACGGCGAAGTGGCTATGCGCCCTCTGGTATTGCGCGAGATAGCCGATCTTCTGGGGCTGCACGAATCCACCGTGTCGCGCGTCACAACGCAAAAATACATGTTCACCCCGCGGGGGATATTTGAGCTCAAGTACTTTTTCGGCAGCCACGTGGCAACCGACGCCGGTGGGGCATGCTCGGCGACCTCCATTCGGGCCTTGATCAAGCAACTGGTCGCCGCGGAGGACGACAAGCGCCCGTTGACGGATTCCGGAATTTCAGAGATTCTAGGCAAACAGGGCATTATTGTGGCGAGAAGAACCATCGCGAAATACCGGGAATCTCTGCGCATCCCACCGGTCAGTCTTCGAAAAGCGCTTTAAGCTTCACATCAAATACTCGTCAAAGGAGGTACAGCACTCAATAACTAGGTTTTAAACGACATTTGACACGAAGCCAACCGTAACCACGGCGAACGCTCAAGGTCAAAATTCATTTTAGCCAAGCAGAGGAGTTAACAATGAACCTCAATCTAAGCGGCCATCACGTGACAATTACCGATGCGATTCGCGGGCACGTCAACGCAAAACTGGAACGTATCAACCGACATTTCGATCACGTGATCGACGTCAATGTCATCCTGAGTGTCGAAAAACTGCGCAGAAAGGCGGAGGTCACGGTGCATGTTCGCGGCAAGGATATATTCGTTGAAAACGAAGATTCGGACATGTATGCGGCTATAGACAATATGGTGGAAAAGCTCGACCGCAGCATACTGAAGTACAAGAACAAACTGCGCACGCATCCCCATGACGCCATGCAAAATCACCTCGACGACCCGGAGCCCGCCGAGTAGAGCCAAGTAGGCCACCCCGCCGTGGGGCGCCGCGCGGCTATTTGCCCCCGCAGGGCGCCCCAAAAACAAGTTTTCGCGTCATCTGAGCGCCAATCGACAGGCTGCTGGTGCCAATTAATAGCCTCCACTCATGCTGCGGCCCTGCGTAAGTGACGAAACCCGTCACGAAGCCCGTCGCGAAGCCCGTCGCGAAGCCCGTCACGATGCCAGTCGAGATGCCAGTCACGTTGCCCGTCACGTTGCCCGTCACGTTGCCCGTCACGTAGCCAGTCACGTAGCCAGTCACGTTGCCCGATTCAGCGAATCCGCCGTTCAGGTAGAATTCATGTCCTCACCAAGTCTGCAAGCTAGCCACGGCAATTTGGCAAAGAAGTGCTTGTTCAGCCGCATGTTCAGCCGTCAATCGCGTAACGCATGAATCAAATCGCAAAGCTGCTTCCCCTCTCGAACATTCTTCTCGATCTCGATGTCACGAGCAAGAAGCGTCTATTTGAGCAGGCCGGATTAATTTTCGAGAATCATCAAGGCATCGCGCGCAGCACCGTATTCGACAGCCTTTTTGCACGGGAAAAGCTCGGATCCACCGGCCTGGGACAAGGCGTCGCAATTCCGCATGGACGGGTCAAAGGCATCAAAAATGCGATCGGCGCCTTGGTGCGTCTGATCCATCCAGTCGCTTTCGATGCCCCCGACGGCAAACCGGTGAGTGTGATGTTTGTGTTGCTGGTGCCTGAGCAAGCCACTGAACTTCATTTGCAGATTCTGTCCGAACTGGCCCAACTTCTAAGCGACGCCGATATGCGCGAACAGATCAATCTGGAGAGCGATGCGACTGTGCTGCATCAGAAGCTCATTACCTGGAGCGAAAATGCCGCGGATCAGCGTCGCGCGGCTGTATGAGGACAACCGCGAAAAGCTGGGGCTCGCCCCGGTAGCTGGAGGCGCGCGCGCCGAAGTCGAAATATACGGCGATCTCGATGATGCGCCCGCCTTGGTCGGCCATTTGAATCTGATCCATCCCAATCGCGTACAGGTCCTTGGACCGCACGAAGTAGATTATCTGGCGGGCTTCGACGCCGCGGCGGTGCGCCAACTCACAGATACCTTGCTGCGTGCAAAGCCGGCCGCGATCATTGCCTGCGAGAACGCTGTGTTGCCCGAGCAGTTGATCGACCTGGCCGGACACGCTGGCATTTGGGTGCTGACCTCGACCGCGTCCGGAGCTGACCTGATCGTCGGCCTGCGCCGCTATTTGAGAAAAATGCTCGCCGAGATAGTCGAGCGGCACGGCGTGTGCATGGATGTGCTGGGCCTTGGCGTGTTAATCACCGGTGATTCCGGCGTCGGCAAGAGTGAATTGGGCCTTGAACTCATCAGCCGCGGACACGGCCTTGTCGCCGACGACGTGGTAGACATAGCCCATATTCCCCCTTCAACGCTGGAGTGTCGTTGCCCTCGAATGCTGCGTGATTTTTTGGAAGTGCGCGGCCTGGGCATGCTCAACATCCGCACCATCTTCGGTGAGACAGCGGTCCGACCAAAAATGAATCTTCGCCTGATCGTTCATTTGGAACGGCCAGCGGCCGGACTCGCCAATCCGCTTGAGCGGCTGCCGCTGCACAAGTTGTCCGAGGAGATTCTGGGTGTCGCAGTGCGCAAAGTAGTTATCCCGGTCGCCGAAGGACGCAATCTCGCCGTGTTGGTGGAGGCCGCAGCAAGAAATCACATCCTGCAACTTCGCGGCATAAACAGCACCGAAGAGTTTATCGCCCGGCAGCAGGGCGAAATGGATGAAAATCCGAATTGAGGTCGGCAAACTGATGTCCGAATTGGAGCTCGCCGAATTAGAGCCCGCTGGATTGGAGTCCGCCGAATTGGAGCCCACCGAATTGAAGCCTGCCAAATTGAAACCCGCCGAATTGAAACCCGATATTGAACTCACAAGCTCGCGCCTTCGGCTGGTGCTGATAAGCGGTGTTTCCGGGTCAGGAAAAAGCATTGCGTTGCGAGCACTCGAGGATGCCGGCTACTACTGCATCGACAATCTGCCGCTCGCCTTGCTTGAGCAAACTGTGCATCTTCTGCGTGATGCGGGCACCACGCAGGTCGCCGTGTCGATCGATGCGCGCGGCGGTACATCTTTGCAAGCGCTACCGGGTTTTCTAGACAAACTTGGCGCCGACGACGCCGATTTGCGAGTGATTTTCCTGGACGCGCGCGACCATACCCTGGTGCGGCGCTTTGCCGAGACGCGCCGCCGCCATCCCCTGGCGCGCGGCGACCGCACCATCGAAGAATGCCTGCGAGAAGAGCGCCTGTTGCTCTCGCCGGTTGCCGATTACGACCGTCGCCTGGACACCAGCGAACTCACACCGATCAAATTACGCGATTGGATCAAGAAATTGATTGGCCTCGAAACCGGTGTGCGCACCCTGGTGCTTGAATCCTTCAGCTATCGGTCCGGCGCGCCGCTGGACGCCGATCTGGTGTTCGATGCGCGCTGCCTGCCCAACCCCTTCTACGAGCCGCAGCTGCGTGCCTTGACCGGACAGGATTTGCCAGTGGTGCGCTTTCTCGACCAGCAGCCACGCGCCACCGAATTAATGCAGGAGATTGCCGCATTTCTCGATCGCTGGCTGCCCGAGTATGCTCTGGACAATCGACACTTTTTCACCGTCGCCATCGGATGCACGGGAGGCCAGCACCGCTCGGTATACCTGGCGGAGAAACTGGCGCAGGAAATCCGTTCAACCATGAAAAGTAAGTTGGCAGAAGAAAATCCGGCACAGCGTTTTAGTCCCGACTTGAACGTGCTGGTGCGGCATAGGGAGATTTCAGAAACATGAGTACGACTATCGCAGTTGCTTTGACAGGCGCATCAGGCATGCCCTATGGCCTGCGGCTGACGCAATGCCTTATCGATTCCGGCGCGCGTGTCTATCTGCTCTACTCGCAGGCAGCCCATATCGTGGCCAAACAGGAACTCGATCTCACCATCCCGTCGCGCGCGCCGGATGCAGAGAAATTCTTCTGCGAGCGTTTTGGCGCAAATCCCGGCCAGCTAAGGGTGTTCGGCAGGGAAGACTGGTTCTCGCCAGTGGCCTCGGGATCCAATCCAGCCGACGCCATGGTTATCTGCCCGTGCTCAATGGGGACTCTCGCCGCGGTCGCAGCGGGTCTCTCCGACAGTCTTATAGAAAGAGCGGCAGATGTCATGATCAAGGAAAAGCGCCGCCTGGTATTGGTGCCGCGCGAAACGCCGTTCTCGGTGTTGCATCTTGAAAACATGTTGAGACTTGCCAATGCCGGCGTCGTGATTCTCCCCGCCAACCCCGGCTTCTACCACCATCCGAAAAGCGTGGATGACCTGGTCGATTTCATCGTCGCCCGTGTGCTCGATCAATTGGGCATCGCGCATCAGTTGATGGCGCGTTGGGGCGTTGATCACTAATTCAGAGGTAACATTCAGCGATAACAATGGACAATCGTGACCGTGGCCCAGCCTGACTTCCCGCTATTTACGCTCAATACCGTTTTGTTTCCGGGGGGCTTGCTGCCCTTGCGCGTGTTTGAGACACGCTACATGGACATGGCGCGACAATGCCTGCGCGACAAATCAATGTTCGGCGTTTGCCTGATCAGTGAGGGCGGCGAGGTAGGCAAGCCCGCCGTTGCCGAAGCGATTGGTTGCCGGGCGCGCATCGTCGAATGCGACATGCAGCAAATGGGGGTTCTTCAATTGCTCACCCAAGGCGTCGAGCGTTTCAGGGTGCTCGCCACGATGACCAATTCGCAGGGATTGGTTCTCGCCGAGGTGGAGGCGATTCCAGAGAATGCGCCTGCCGCGATTCCGGAGCAGTACGCGGCCTGCGCGAAGCTGCTGACTCGTATCATCGCAGAGCATGGTGAGGCCATATTCGCCACGCCTCACCGCGCGGACGATGCCGCCTGGGTAGGCTATCGCTTAGCGGAAATCTTACCTTTCCCTCCCGCCGAACGGCAAAAACTGCTGTGCATGCAAGATAGCCTGGCGAGGCTATCGATTCTCAACCGCATCATCAGCGCTAACGACGCGGCCTCCTGACATGCGTATCGCACAGAAATAATTAATAACATTTAATCTAATCAATCGATATAGCACGCGGTTAAACAGCGATATTTTATTTAAATTTGAATATTTATCCGCAATACGGATCAATTCTCCAGCTGCAATAGCAGCCTTCGAACCGGCGCCGGTATCGATGCGCTCAGCGCCTTGTCGATTGGCAGCCAGATCACCCCTGGTTCGGCGGCACGAGCATGCAAATTGCGCACTTCGCACACCACCGCTTTGATACTCAAGGAAAAATGCGTGAAGGAGTGCGCAAGCTCGGGAAGCTCTCGCCGATCGCCCAACTCACAGCCATATCGGGATGGAATTTCGCACAGTGCGATATCAAGCGTGGAAAACTCGGGAAAACTGGATAGGCCGCCCCAGATCCCACTGTCGGGACGCTTCACCAGCATCACCTGCCCCTGGTAGAGCAGTATCGGCATGACCGTGGTCTTGTGGGGTATGGGCTTCTTTGTCCGCTTGGCCGGCAATTGGCCGATTCGATCCGTCGCAAGCGCCACACAGGTGTCGCGTACCGGGCATTGAGGGCAAACCGGACTGCTGCGCAAGCATAGCGTTGCGCCAAGATCCATCAGGGCCTGGGTATAGGTCTCTATGCCCTTCTCGGGCAACAGCGATTCGGCCAATGACCAGAAACGTTGGCCGACGGCGCTCACCCCTGGATAACCGTCGATGGCGAAATGGCGCGCCAGCACTCGCTTGACATTGCCATCCAGAATGGCTTCGCGCCGTCCCGCGGAGAATACCGCTATAGCCGCGGCGGTCGAACGTCCAACGCCATCCAGTGTTTCGAGCGCCTCGCGCGTTTGCGGAAATCCGCCCAGCAGAACCACCTGCGCCGCCGCCTTGTGCAAATTGCGCGCGCGTGAGTAATAGCCCAGGCCGCTCCACAAGGCAAGCACCTCGTCCCGATCGGCGCGCGCCAACGCATGCACGTCCGCGAAGCGATCAAGAAATCTCAGGTAATAAGGAATGACTGTTGCAACCTGAGTCTGTTGCAGCATGACCTCCGACAACCATATGCGGTAGGGATCGCGAGTGTTCTGCCAGGGCAGATCGAGGCGGCCGTGCTCTAACTGCCAGCGAATCAGATGTTGGGAAAATTCGCCCGTGATGCGCTTCACAGGATTGCGATTCGTTTCACAGGACTGCGATCCATTTCACCATATTGCGATTCATTTCACTGGATTGCGATTGTTTTGATTGGAAGGCTGCGCCTTCACTCGTTGGCCACGCCGTAGGGCACATGCCCGGCAGTGACATGCTGGCGCGCAGACTCGATGTGGCTGCTTTGGTCGTCGAAAAAGATATCCGCCCCGAAAGCCTTAAGAAACGGCCCCTTATCCAGACCACCGAGGAACAAGGCTTCATCGATACGAATATTCCAGGCGCGCAGGGTTCGCACCACGCGCTCGTGCGCCGGCGCGCTGCGAGCGGTAACCAGCGCGGTTCGAATCACCGATTGCTCGGGCGGATACTCGGATTGAATGCGCTGCAAGGCCGCGAGAAAATTCTTGAAGGGCCCGCCCATCAGGGGCTGGCGCGCCGCATCCACCTCGGAGGCGGTAAACGCATCCAAGCCGCTTGATTTGTAGACGCGCTCCGCTTCGTCGGAAAACAGCACCGCATCGCCGTCGAAAGCGATCCGCAGCGCGCCGGCATCGCTCTCCAATGGATCGTGCGCGCTCTTTTCGCCGGCATTCGCGGGGATTATGGTTGCCGCGGCATGGCCGGCTTCCAAGGCCTTGCGCACATCCAGCGGATTGGCCGAGAGGAATAAATGCGCGTCAAACGCCGGTACGTAGGTATAGGTATTTTCTCCGCCGGTGAACGCGGCCCGAGAAATGGCCAGCTTATAGTGTTCAATCGAGTTCATTATGCGAAGCCCGGTATCGGCGGTGTTCCGGGACAGCAGAATCACCTCAACGCGCGCGCGCGGCGGCGCAAGTGTGTTGATCGCGAGCAGCTTTTTGACCAGTGTAAATGCGATACCCGGATCGAGAATCTGGTCTTCGCGTTCACGCTGGTAGCGGTAATAGGCCTCGATGCCCTGTGCTTCGAATACACGATTGCTCTCCTCCAGATCGAACAAGGCCCGGGAAGATATTGCCACCACCAGTTTTCCGTCAAAGCTCGCAGGCATATGCCGTCATCCAATCTAACGCCTTATTGTAGATCGGCAGATCGGCAATTCGTGGAATCGGCAAATTGACCGAAAAATTGATAAATCGCGAGGCGCTTATCCGCGCTGCACGCGCAAGAAGCGCGTTGCCTCGCTGTCAACGACGCCATCCGCGCCGATAACGACACCATAATTGTCTCGCGCCGAATCGCGACTCACATAGCCTTGCAGGACGTCGTGCGCCACTTTTTCCGGCGAGCGCAGAAGCGCTGATCCACAGCCGCCGCCACCGGCCGCGCGCAGCGTAAAGCTGTCTCCGCCGCGCAGTTGCTGGTTGAACGCCTTGCCGGAGGGCAAGGGGTCTATGGTTTTTCCGCCAAGACTGAAGGCCACCTCATTGCCTATGCCCTCCAGGCCGCCTGCGAGTCCCCATGGCCGGCAATGCACGCGATCAATTTGCACCGTCACCATCACCGGCGATCTCGCCTGAATCACCTGCTCCGACCCCAGACCGCCGCGGTGAAGACCCGCGCCACAGGAATCCTCGCGCAGCGCATGGCGTTCGAACAGGATCGGATACTTGGACTCCATCTGCTCGCAGGGGCTGTTGTGCGTATCGCCGTCGTTCAGACACACGGTGGCGCTGATGCCGTCCTCGGAGAGTTTCGCGCCCCAGCCGCCGCCCATGGGACCTGCGCCCGCCATGAAAAAGCGCCCGTCATTACGCGAGATTCCGCTGATGGAGGCGATGATCAAATCCGCGTGATGCGCGGCGATGGTGCGCTCGGGTATGGCGCGCTCCATTGCCTTGAGTATGGTATCGACCACGGTCATGGGGAATGTCATCCACATACGCATGGCGGCCGGTTTCACCGCCGTGACCACGGTACCCGGATTGAGTTTTACCTTCAACGCGCGAAAACTGCCCTCGTTGATCGGGTAATCCGTGGGTGAAGTCAGGCATTTATAGGCCACCTGAGCACAGCCATAGCCGGTCGTCAGTCCCGAGTTGAAACCGCCGCGAACCTGTTTTGATACACCCGTCAAGTCAACGGTCATCTCCTCGCCGCGCTTTTCGATACGCACCTTGATCGGAATGCGCTTGCCGACTTCGACACCATCATCGTCCATGTAGGACTCAGCTTCGTATATACCATCGGGTATTGAGCGAGTGCGCGCACGCGCGGCGACTTCCGACTGATCCATGATATTTTTGATCGCGGACTGCACCTGCGACCGGCCATATCTGCCCAGCAATTCGACAAAGCGCCGCTCGCCGGTTTTCACCGCTGTCACCTGAGCGCGAAGATCGCCGATGCCGCGCTCGGGGATGCGCACATTCATGCGGATGATGTCCACCAGATCCTGATTGACCACGCCCCTGTCCTGGTATTTCAGGATGGGTATTTGCAGCCCTTCCGAATAAATATCCGTGGTCTGTCCCCCAAGAACACCGCCGATGTCCATCCAATGCGCCATGCAACACGCAAAACCGGATAACTTGCCCTCATGGAATATAGGCAAACTCAGCGTGACGTGATTGAGGTGGCTGCCGGTGGTGTAGGAGTCGTTGGTGATGAGAATATCGCCGGGGTGAAGATTATCCGCGCCGAAATGACGCAGCTTCGCCTTGATGGTCTCGGCCATGCCGCGTATGAACATCGGCAGACCCAGTCCGATCGATACCGTCTCGCCCTCGGCGGTGTACAGGCCCACGGTGAAATCCAGGGCCTCGTAGATGATCATGTTGTAGGCGGTGCGAGTGAGATTGGTTTTCATCTCCTCGGTGACCGCAAGCACGCCGTTGCGCACAATTTCCGTGAGCACCACATCGGCCCGCCCGCGCGGCTTAAACGGGGGCGGGCTCGATTTAGTTGAGGCTGCCGCCGTTTTATTCGAGCCAGCGCCCTTTTTATTCGAGCCTGCCCTCTTTTTAATTTTGCCCGACCCGCCGAGCTTCATTGCCTGCGCTTGCCGACCTCGATCACCAGATTGCCGAACTCATCGACCTTGAGTTTGTCACCAGGCAGCAATACGGTGGTCGAGGCGTATTCCTCGATCAGAGCCGGCCCTTCGATGCGATTGCCTGCGCGCAAGTCGTCACGCGCGAAGGTGCGCGTAGCCACCGCTTTTCCAAGTTCCGCGAAGTAGACGCTGCGCTTGCCGCGCCCGGCGCCGACTAAGGGGACTTTGCCGCCTCGTGTGATTTTCTCGAGTGGCGGTTTTTTCATCACGCCAGTGACGGTTGCTCGCAGGCTAACGATCTCGGCGCGCTCCTCGGGGGCGCAGGTGCCATAGCGCAATTGATGCACATCGTCGAAATGATGCTTGATGGATTCACGGTCGCGGCGCTTGAATACCGCGGGGGAGAGATCCACGGTCACTGGATGTTCCTGGCCCACATAACGCATATCCACCGCGTAGCCGATGGTCACTTTAGTCGGTTTTAGACCGCTACTGACCACGGCCGCTTTGCCCTCATCAATCATGTCATGGAATATTTTTTCGATTTCCGCGAAGGGCGCATCGTCCAGGCGCGTGAACCAGGTTTTGACATAGTCGTAGCGCAGATCCGCGTGCAGCATGCCGAAGGCGCAAAAATGTCCAGGAGCTCGCGGCACGATGAGCTTTTGTTGTCCAATCTCACGTGCGATCGCAGACGCGTGCAAGGGGCCCGCGCCGCCATAGGCGATCAATGAAAACGCCGCGGCATCCAATCCACGCTCGGTGGAGACCGCCTTCACCGCATAGGACATGGCGGTGGTGGCGATGCGCAGGATGCCGTCGGCGGCATGAATGATGTCGACGCCCAGAGGCTTGGCGATGTGCTCGGCAATCGCACGCTCCGCAGCCTTCACATCGAGTTTCATCTCGCCACCCAGAAAACGGTCAACGCCCAAGCGCCCCAATACCAAATTGGCGTCGGTCACCGTCGGCAGTCGGCCACCCCGGCCATAGCATGCAGGTCCGGGCTCGGCGCCCGAGCTTTGCGGGCCGACGCGCAAGGCACCGCTCTCATCGACCGTTGCGATACTGCCGCCGCCGGTGCCCACTTCGAACACATCCACCATGGCGATCTGCACCGGCAGCGCCTGGTTGTAGCCGCCAATCAACGCGGCGCCGGTAGTCAATACCTCACCTTTGTAGATCACCCCGGCCTTGGCGGTGGTGCCTCCCATGTCGAAAGCCACCGCGTCGCCCAGGCCCATCTCATGGCACAGCGCGCGCGCGCCTATGACCCCGGCGGCGGGGCCGGATTCGAGCATGCGCACGCACTGCACCTGCGCCTGATGCGATTCGTACAAGCCGCCGGTGGATTGCACCACCAGGAACGATCCATTAAAGCCTTCGGAGCGAATGTGTTTGTCGATACCCGAGATATATTGACTGACGCGCGGACCAATAAAGGCATTGGCCACTACCGTAGAGGTGCGCTCGAACTCGCGATACTCCTGCGACAGCTCATGCGATGCACTGACGAATGCGTGGGGCAGCCGCTTCTTAACAATGGCCTTGACGCGCTGCTCGTGGTCGGGATTGCGATAGCAGTGAAGAAGAAGAATCGCCACCGCCTCGATATCGAGTTTCTCGAGCTTGTCGCACACTGCGTGGACGCTGGCCTCATCCAGGGGTATGTAGGCCTCGCCCTCGGCGGTCATGCGCTCGCGGATCTCGAAACGCAGCGCTCTCTCGACCAGTGGCACATGTTTTTTGAAGAACAGGTTGTACGCGTCGGGCCGGTTGATTCGCCCGATTTCGTAGACATCGCGAAAACCCTCGGTGGTTATAAGCGCGGTCTTCGCACCGGTGCGCTCCAACATGGTGTTAATCGCTACTGTCGAGCCGTGCAGAAACAGCGAGGCTTCACGATAAGTGGTGCCAGCCTTTGCGACGCCCTGGCTGATGCCCTCGACCATATTGCGTGGCGTGGACAAAGCCTTGCCCAACAACATGCGCCCGGTTTTTTCGTCGAAAGCCGCCACATCAGTGAAAGTTCCGCCGATATCGGCGGCCAGCCGCGTATGCGTTGCGGCGCCGGATTTTTTGCGCGTATTCAAACAGATACTCCTGGAATAGAGAAGGAAGCCAGCGTGGGCCACCCTAGATTCACGACGGTGAATCACGGTGGGGGTCACACACTACATCGCGAACTACAGCGCGCACTATTAGGTATTAAATCAGTCTAATACGCGCACTACAACGCGCACTACAGCGTGTACTACAGCAACCGCTGGAGCCTCGGAATTATCGTCATATTTGGCGCACCGTCAAGGAGACGCTCGACTGGCATAGAATGCGGCGGCGCAGCGGCGCGGCGGCACACAAAGAAAAACGCAGCCCTTTTGGGGCTGCGTTAAATCCACCTGAAATAGGGGTGGAGGAGACAAGTGCAAGGATAATGATAATTTTGTTGCAATGCAAGAATTTTTTACGTTTCGGGTATTGATGGCAATAACTTAATTAATATATATAATAATCAATAAGTTATATGTTGTTGTAATATTCAAACAGTGCGACAGAAAACGTCTGTGCTGCGTAGCGTCATTTCACTTCAAAACAGAATAGCGGGGTCCGGGCATGGAATGCAGAATCAAATGGGTGGAGAACATGAGCTTTGTCGCCGAAACCGGCAGCGGCCACGCTTTCGTCATGGATGGCGCGCCTGAACATGGGGGCCGCAATACCGGCCCGCGCCCCATGGAGACCTTGCTTGCCGGCGCGGGCGGCTGTTCGGCCTCGGATGTGGTGGTAATCCTTAAAAAAAGCAAACAACAAGTGAGCGCCTGCGAGGTTCTATTGAAAGCCGAGCGCGCCGAAACCGATCCCAAGATCTTCACCGCTATTCACATGCATTTCGTGGTGCGGGGACGCGATTTGAAACCCTCGGTAGTCGAGAGCGCGATCCGCCTGTCACACGAAAAATATTGCTCCGCCTCGATCATGCTCGGGAAAACAGCGGTGATCACGCACGACTACGAAATCGTCGCGGATTAGAAAGCCAAGCGCATCCACCGGTAATAATTATCAGAGCGGTCTAAATAAGTATCAGAGCGGTCTAAATAAGTATCAGAGCGGTCTAAATAAGTATCAGAGCGGTCTAAATCCGATACGAGACGCCAGTCATCACTCGCGAAGCGCAACGCATCGCAAGCTTTACCGGCTCAGGCAATTCTCTCGCCCCCAAATCACGCGCGTTTTGCGCATGACCGGCCTCGTCGCGCTGCATCGCTTCTATCACCACGCGGGTTTTCTGATCCTGTGAATCAAGCCGTTCCAGGTGTCCTTGCAGATGCGCCTCGACCTGATTCTCAGTCTCGGCTAGAAATCCCAGATTCCATGCGTCGCCCAACCGGCCGGCGAGCAGGCCCATCGCCAGCGAACCCGCGTACCAGAGCGGATTGAGCACGCTGACCCGGCCGCCCAGTTCCTCGGTTCGAGCACGGCTCCACGCAAGGTGGTCGACTTCCTCCGCGGCGGCGCGCGTCAAAGCCTCGCGCAACGATGCGTTGCCGGAAGACAGCGCCTGGCCTTGATACAGGGCCTGCGCGCACACCTCACCGCTGTGGTTCACCCGCATCAACGCCGCCGCGTGCCGGCGCGCGGCGGCATCCAATTCGGCCTCAGGGACGGATTGTGCCGGTGACGATCGCGTTGCCTGCGGCATGCCGCAAAGCGTGCGCAGACCGCGGTCAAACTCCATGATCAGACTGTCAATTGGCGTTGGCATTGGATTCCCGCTTGTTTTTCCCGCTATTTTTCCGGATTCTTTTCCGTTTAGGTTCAATCGACACAAGCCAATTAGTGCTTGCAATCGTACTCTCTTC
>CAMDFL010000118.1 GCA_945897475.1 Bordetella parapertussis | reverse complement strand
GTGGTTCTAAATACTTTCTTGTGAAGAAAGAACACGAGGAAGTCTGCCCGCTTTCGCGTCGGGTGATGTTGCAACCCCTATCCGTCCGATTACAGAACGGCCTTCGCTTTCTTCCCGATCCTGTGCCCGCACCGCCATGTGCAGACCTCACAGCCCGCTGTCCCCAATGCGGGCGATACGAGGTTTCCACGTTTCACTTGCAAAAGTACGTCGGGTCAGGTGCCTGCTATTGACCGGTAGGTCGCGGTACACGGCCATTTGAAGGCAGGGAAGCTGCGCGCACTGGCCATCACCTCCAAGCTGCGCATGCATTAGATTCCCGATGTACCCACCACCATCGAGGCGGGTTTCCCGTAATATTCAGGCACCAACTGGTGGGTGGTCGTCGCGCCGCGTGGAACCAACTCGAGCATCGGTGATAGGCTTTGGGCGGAATTTCGCACCGCACTTGCCGACACCGAGGTGGAAAAAACGCATTCTTGCCACCGGCAACGTGTCGATCCCCGCGGGTCCGGCGGAGACCGTATCGTTCATCCGGGCGGGTTCGGCACGATATAAAAAGTTCGTCGAGGACGGCAAAATCAAGGCCGATTAATTTTTTCACACTATTAGATTAAGGGAGTTCCATGTCATACCTCAGATTGTCGATTGCCTGTGCCGCCTTGCTGGCAGGCGTGATTGCAGGAATATTTCCGGCGCATTCGCAGGAATGGCCCGCCAAACCGATGCGCGTAGTGGTGCCGTATGCGCCGGGACCGGTTCCCGAGGGCCTGTTTCGCGCGCAACAGCCGTTTGTCGAGGCGCGCCTGGGCGGGAAATTTTTTATCGACAACAAACCCGGCGCCGATGGCACCATCGGCACCGCCGATGCAGCGCGCGGAGCACCCGATGGCTATACGCTGTTGCTCGCGCCGACGGCGAATTTCGCCGTTACTCAACACATGTACAAGAGCCTTCCTTACGACGTATTCAACGACTTCGATCCGATCGCTACGCTTTGGGAAGCGCCGCTGATTCTGGTGGTGCCCGCGAGCCTTCCGGTTAAAACCTTCAAGGAACTCGATGCGCTGCTGCGCGCCAGTCCGGGAAAATTCAACTATGGTTCGCCCGGATCGGGCTCGCCATCGCATCTGACCTCAGAGCAGATCTCCCAGGCCACCGGCAATTCCTTGGTGTACGTGCCCTTCAAAGGCACTGCGCCGCTGGTTGTCTCGATGCTTGCCGGCGATATTCAGATGGCGCATTTCTCGCTGACTGCTGTAGGTGGACATTTGAAGACCGGCAAGTTACGCGCCATATCGATTACCTCCAAACAGCGCATGGTGGAGATCCCCGAAGTCCCTACCACCATCGAAGCAGGCTTTCCGCAGTACAGTGGCACTAATTGGTGGGTGCTGGCGGCGCCGCGCGGTACGCCGACGCGCATCATCAACCGGCTGGCCAATGATTTTCTGGTCACACTCAAAGACCCTGAAGTCGTCAAGCGCATTGCGGAAACCGGACACGTCAACGTCGGCTTGGGCCCGGCCGACACCGCCAAATTCCTCAGATCCGAGGCGGTGCGCTACAAAAAGATCGTGGAGGACGGCAAGATCACCGCACAGTAACCGATCTGACGCCAGGCACACATCAATTCACGATCCGTCAGGCGGCAGCGAGCGCGGGGCTAGGCCGCCGCGCTTCGAATCGGCTCGGCCGAGTCTTCCTGCAACAGGCGCGTGACAATGCGCCGCGCGCGCATGGCAAGATTGTCCGCCGTGAGGATCACCGGTTTCAACGACATCAGATCAGTGGTGCCCATGCGATTCTGCACATCTTCAAGCATCGGCTGATCCTGCTCCTTGAAGCCCACCCGCTGCCACTCGCGGATTTTTGCATCCACCTCGGTGTTGGTCTGGTCGTGATTGCGTGCGAGGGCAAAGAAGTAATGTGTGGAACGTTCCGACTCCGGTGTGACCACATGTGTGCCCAGGCCGCGCAGGCCCTCCTGCTCGGTTTGGCCGGTGTAGGTGACACCCACATCCAGCCACATCGAACACGGCGGGTCCCAGCGTGAGCGCAGCCAGTAATCCACGTGACGTTGTTTATCTTTTAAGTGCTGCCGGAAAAAAATCGGCCCCATGTGATCAGGCACCCAGCGGCGGCTGAATAGCGTGTCGCCCTCCTGCGTGATGTGATGCTCCACCTTCAGCAATTCCTCATTTTTCTGATAAGCCGCGTGGAGGAAATTGATATGCGAGAGATCGAGCAGATTGTCGGTGACGAGTTCGTAATACGCACCAACCGTATTCATTCCCTTCAGCGCCCGGTAATTGGGATCAGTGAGAAAACGGAATTCCGGAATGCGCGACTCATCCGCGCGCGCCGCGTCACCCATCCAAATCCAGAGAATCGTGTCGCGCTCAACCAGCGGATAAGTTTTCAGCTTGGCGTTGGGCGGAATCGTGCCGTCGCCATGCGGATTCATCACACACGCCCCCGCGCCATCAAACCGCAGCCCGTGATACAGACACTCGATCACATCGCCATGCCGCACGCCCTTGGAAAGCGGCGCAAAACGATGCGGGCAGCGATCCATCATCGCCACCACCTTGCCATCGGCCAGGCGATACATCAACACCGGCTCGCCGAGCAGCGTGCGGGTTAAGGACTTCTCGGTGACATCCTCGGCCCAGGCGGCCATGTACCACGCGTTACGGATGAAAGTCATGAATGAACATCCTCAAAGGCGCTGTACTTATTCCAAACCTTGAATACGTCTTTGCCCGCCAGGTCGGAAAGATCGGCCTCACCTTCCACTCCATCGGCGTAGCGAAGCCACAATTTGTATTGAGGCAAGGCCTCTACATCAATCGGCTTTAACATGTCGCATCTCCTTTTGACGGGTCATTTCGATTTGCGCTTGGTGACCTGGCACCATTTTATCGAATGAGCTGGCTGTTTTGGGTATTCCGGGATGGCTAGCCAACGATTCAACTCACGCGGCAGAACTTTCGCGCGTCTGGGCCCGACGTTGGCAAGCGGGTCAGTTCGTAGTTGGGAAAACTCGCAAGAAACCGCCCCGGCGCAATCTCGGCCCGCAGTTTCGTCGCATATGACACGAGGGGAAATGTCCCAAGATGCCCGCCAGATGGACCTTTCCAGGCATTGGCGCGTTGCACACAGCAGTTAATGTGGGAACAACTTCTATAAGCGACTTCGTATCGCACTTCAATTTTCCTATCTTTCAACCATACTACGCAGTCGCCATATTCCGTCCCCCCACTCTGGAGCGCGAAATTGACCATCGCCGAAGCCTGCATTCTGATGTCCTGCCTGTTGCCCATTGCCTGCGCGGGCCTGGCCAAATCGAAAGGGTTTGGCACGCCGCGGCACCAAGGCGGTTTTGACAACCACCACCCGCGCCAATGGCTGGCGATCCTGCAGGGCTGGCAGGCGCGCGCGCATGCAGCCCAGCAGAACAGCTTCGAGGCGCTGCCGATCTTCATCGCCGGTGTGCTGATCGCCGAGCAGCTGCAGACTGCGCAGCAAGCACACATTGACGGCCTGGCGATGCTGTTCGTGGGCGCCAGGATCGGCTATATCGCGGCTTATGTCGCCGACCGCGCCATGTTGCGCTCGGCCCTCTGGATCATCGGACTTGGAGCCTGCATCGCCTTGTACTTCACCGGCTGATGTCCTTGTAGGGTTCGACCCGAGACACCTTCATGCGATAGCCGGCGTTGCCAAAGCCAGTGGTGGAACGACTGGCTTCAATCTCGCCGCTCACCCAGGCCGCGTCCATGGTGCGAAATCCCGCCAGCGGTTTGTCGGTGACACCGTGGATGACCTGGTTCGCAGGCGGAGGCGGGGTGTGAATGCAGGCGCCAAAATAGGGGACCAGCAGGAATTCGACCATCTTGTCATCCTGTCGCTCTAGCGGGATGACATACCCCGGAATGCGCACACTGGTGCCGTTGATGTCGGCGCGCAGTGGCGCCCTGTCCCAGATTTCGCGCAGCTTCTGCAACGCCTTGGTGGCGCGTGGATCACCATCGGACAAGCCGGCCAGATCAATCGCGGCAGTCCCGCTCGCCGGGTTCCAGTCTGCGGGAAGGAGCTCGCTCCATTTGATCGATCGAAAGCCGGCTTGCTCTATACCGGGCGGGGTTTCGACGGCGCGGAAATCACTGCGTTGCGGAAGTATCCCGAAACGCGGCAACAAGCTCGGCGCAAGGATGGCAGCCACCGCCAGGACCGCCGCGACCAACACCAGCAGGATGGCCTTGCGGTCCTCGGCCCTGTCCGATTCGCTTTTCCGGTCATTCTTCATTGATGAATCAGCGCCTCGCGTCTTTGTAGGGCTCCACCAGATCGACGCGCAAACGATAACCCGCCCTTCCGAAAGAAGTATCCGAAGTGGCTGTTTCCAGCACCCCGCTCACCCAGGCTGCGTCCATGGTGCGAAACCCTGCGACCGGCTTTTTCACCAGCGCGTGGATGATCTGATTGGATGGCGGCGGCGGTGTATGAATGCAGGCGCCAAAGTATGGCACCACAAGAAACTCGGTCATCGCACCTTTGTTCTGCTCCAACGGAATCACAAACCCCGGGATGCGCACGCGCGCGCCGTTCAGGTCGGCACGTACCGGGGCGTTTCGCCACGCCGTCATCAGCGTGTCCAGGGCCCGCATGGCGCGCGGGTCGGAATCCTGCAGGTTCTGCAAATTCAGTTCCTTGAAGTCCTTCATCGGATCCCAGTCCTTGGGCACCAGATCGTCCCAGGTGGTGACTTTGATCGCGGAGGCCGCCGACGGCGACTTTGCCGAATCGGACCTGGAAGGCTCCGCCTTGGAGGGCAGGCGATCACCGACGCGATAATCGCGCCGTTCACTGCCGAGGCCGTTCGATGACATGAATACAGGCAGCAGAATCGCGACTGTGGCAGCAACTCCGCCCAATGCGACGCTCAGACGATCCTTGGTTTTCGATTTCATCAGGATTCCTCACACATTGGGCGTCAGCCCGTCGGCCAGGGACAGCTTGTAGGCGCGGTAACCAGGCACCAGGCTGACGAGGAAGCCCGCCGCGACCACCAGGCCGA
This sequence comes from Bordetella parapertussis, assembly GCA_945897475.1. GTDB lineage: Bacteria > Pseudomonadota > Gammaproteobacteria > Burkholderiales > SG8-39 > 2-02-FULL-62-17. The sequence goes on along the minus strand of CAMDFL010000118.1, from coordinate 8,763 downwards.
TGAGTTGCATCTCCGAGGTCGAAATGGTGTGCGTGTGCAGCACCAGCCCGAAACTGCTTCTCAGCAGCGGCTCCAGGACAACGCCGAGCACGCCGAGCAATACCACGCCCAGCAGCGCGCCGGCGAAGGTGACGCCCAGACCTTCAATAGTCAGCAGGGAAAATATCTTTCCCGGGCTGGCGCCCACCGAGCGCAGTATCGCCAGTTCGCGCCGCCGCTCATTGATACCGGCGAGCATCACGGCGACAAGACCGCACAGGCCCACCACCACCACCATGGCCGAAACCGCCATGAGGCTTTTCTCCGCAAAGCCGATGGCCTGCCAGAGCTGATCGAGCGCCACGCCGGGCAGAACCGCGAGAAGAGGTTCTTTGGGATAGTCGTTGACGAGGCGCTGTATGCGAAACACTTCCGCACGGTTGTCCAGACCCAGCAAGGCGCCGGTGATCGCCTTGGGCCGCAGATCGAATTTGCGAACGTACTGCGCCGGAATGCTCAGGCCCGGCACCGGCATGCCGCCCTGCCAATCAAGGTGTATGGCCTGCAATGCCTCCAGGCTGACATGCACGGTGCGATCAACAGGCGTGCCGGTGGCCGCCAGTATGCCGCTGACGACGAAAGGTTTATCGGCATGCTCGGCGAGGCTCACTTCCCCAGCGCCGTGGCTGAGGACAATGCGATCACCAATTTTATAGCCGAGTTGACGCGCGACATCGCCGCCGATGACCGCGTCGAACAGATCGTTGAAACGCTCGCCACCGCTGAACGCAAGCGCGCTGCCGGCGCCATGGCGGAAACGCTCGAAATAGGCGGGCGTGGTTCCCAGCACCGCGAAGCCGCGATGCGAATCACCCAGCGACAACGGAACCGCCCAGGCAACGCCGGGCAATGCCGCGATCGCCTCGAAACTCTGCCAGCCGATGTTGTTGGAGGCATCGCCGATGCGGTAGACGGTGTAGAGCATCAGTTGCACCGGCCCGGTACGCGCGCCGACGATCAGATCGGTGCCGGACACGGCCTGCGCGAAACTCTCTCGCGCATCGTTGCGGATGCGCTCCACGCCCAGGAGCAGAGTCACGCTGAGCGCAATGGCAAGCAGCGTCATGCCCAGCGTCAGGCGCCGGTTCCATGCGCTGCAGGCGGCAAGGTAGATTAACTGGCGCATGCCGCCGCCGGGGCTCTTGCCCGATTAAGCGCGGGCAGGTCAATGATGCGGTCAAAGCGCTTTTCCAGACCCGCGTCGTGGCTGGCAAACAGCAGCGTCGACCCGGCGGCCGCACATTCCTGCATCAGCAGGTCGAGAAAGCTTTCCTTGCGTGCTTCGTCAAGCGCCGAGGTGGGCTCGTCGGCGATGATCAGTTCCGGGCGGCCGATCATGGCCCTGGCGATGGCGACGCGCTGCTGCTGGCCCACGCTCAGGCGGGTGACGCCGCGGCTCCACAGAGAGGAATCGACATCCAGCCGGGAGAGCAGCCGTTTTGCCTCTTCACGCGCCGACATCCCCTGCGCGGCGGCGGCATCGCGCCGGCGCGTCGAGAAACCGCAGGGAAGCAGCACGTTCTCCACCACGGAAAGGTAGGGAATCAGATTGAACTGCTGAAACAGGAAACCGATGTGATCGGCGCGGAAGCGGTCGCGTGCGCGCGCCGACAAAGAAACGAAGTCGGCGCCCAGCACCTGCACACTGCCCCGCCCGGGCACCACCACGCCGCCAAGGAGCGCCAGCAGTGTGCTCTTGCCGCTGCCGCTTGCGCCGCGCAGCAGCGCACTTTCCCCCTGCGACATCTGCAACAAAGCAACGTCAAGGCAAGCGGCTGCGGTACCCGGCCAGTGAAACTCCAGGTCCCGCAGTTCGATCACCTTGGCATCCACGCCGCGTCTACCAGGCCAGTTTGCGCGACGTGGCGGTGAGTCTTGCCCCCGCCTGGCTTTTGGGCCCCGCCACCTGCGCATCGATGCGAGTGAGGCGGCGAAACGTATCGAACAGATTGACCTGTATGTCGCGCAACTCCTCGGGCCGCTCGCAACGGAAAACGAAGCTGGCGTCAAGGTCGGCGTGCCCGCCGCCGCCCTTGGCCGCGCCTTTCGCCGCAGCTTTCTCCGCCGGCAAAGCGCCGGGGGCTTCGGCGAGCAATGCGGGCTCAATCACCTCCGATTCGAGTTTCACGCCCGTCGGTTTGCAGCCCGCCTTGATTGAGGGCACGAAATGCTTCTCCGCAGCGCGAAGCTCGCGCGCCATGGCCTGCACCACGGCGCGCTCCTTGTCATTGCGCGGCGCGCGCTCGAAGCCGATGAAGTTCTCCAGCGGACTCTCCAGCGCCAGTTGCAGCGACTGGCCGTCCACGGTCACCCGCAGGCTGGCCTGCCCGTGCTGGTGCGCCTTCTGCTCTGCCGCAATCGCCGGCGGCAGGGTCATCACCACGACCAAGGCGCCGAAGCAACTGCCTGTTGCAATCATCCTGGTTGTCATCATGCTACCTCGTGCCTAGAAAGTGGCGCGCAAGCCGGCCTGCACCCCGCGGCCGGCCAGCGGAACCCGATCCTTGAGGAATGAGACGTGATTGCGCGCCTCCACATTGGTCAAATTCACGCCGCGCAGGAAGATCTCCGACACCCCGCCGGTGAAGTTGATGCGCTGGCTGACGGCGAGATTGACCATGGTGTATCCATCGGTGGGCAGTTCGCCGGCGCTGACACGGTCCTGCCCCTTGACACGATTGACATCGAGGCGCGTGGAGAAACGGTTCCAAGCGTAGTCAAAGGCGACACCATAACGCGCCGGCGAAATGCGGGGCAGGGGCGCGCCGGTGCTGAGGTCCGTGGCGCGCACCGAATCGGCCTTCAGCTCCAGGTCCAGCGAGCCGCCCTTGTCCATCAGGCGGAAGCGGGCCTGCGCTTCAATGCCGCGGAACTGGGCGCGCACCGCGCGGTAGACCAGTTCATTGACAATTCCCGCACCGCTGCCATCGGCGGTGCCGTTGCCGTCGGCGTCCACCGGATTGAGTTCGCCGTCGGCGCCGCGGGTATTGCCGGTGCCGAACAGGTTCAGATAATTCCTGAAGCGCTGGCGGAACACGCCGATGCTGCCGGTATGGTTGCCTGAGCGGCCGCGCAAAGCGAGGTCCAGCCCGGTGGATTTTTCGATGCCGAAGTTGCTGTTGCCAACCTCGTACGCGCCGGTGGCCAGGTGCGGCCCGTTGGCGTAGAGCTCGCCAAAGGTCGGCGCGCGGCCGGTGGAGGAGTAGTTGGCGGTTGCCGCCCATCCGGGCATGAAGCTGTAGACGGCGCCCACGGCACTGCTTTTGGGCGAGAAGCTGCGCTCCTGGGCGGCGCCGAATTTCGGCAAACCCGTTGACGCATCGATCGGTCCGGCACCACGCGAGCCAACCCTGGTGCTTTCGGTTCGCGCGCCGAAGTTGAGCTTCAGGTCGCCAACAGGCACCTCCTCAAACAAAAACAATGCCCTGGAGTCGGTCTTGGTGGCCGGAATGAACGCTTCGGCGCCCAGCGCGGAGAAGTCGTTGTTCGAGACCTGCAGACCGATTGCGCCGGAAAATGGCCCCAGCTTGCCGTGCGTGGCTTCGATGCGTCCGTCGTAGCCATCGTTCTTGAACACCGTGCCGACGATGCCGGCATTGACTTCCTGGTGCTGGTACTTGGTCTGACCGAACTTGGCCCGCACCGTTTCGAAGAAGCCGCCCAGTTTGCGTTTCTCTCCCGAGAAATCCCAGCGGTTGCTTTGCATGTCCAGGCGCACCGGGGGCTCTGCCGGCGAGCCGTAGTTGGAGTCAAGGTTTTGCCAGGACAAGCCGGCGAATCCATCGTCGAAGGTCAGCGCCGCGCCGAGACCGCCACCCGTGCCCCAGCCGTCGCTGTTGGGCACTCGATCGCGCCGCTGCACCACGCCAGGCGCGTCCAGCGCGCGCTGACGCGCAGAGCGGGCGAATCCGGGAATCGCAAGATCCTTGCTACGGCGCGAATAGACATCGGCGTGAAGCGCCAGGGTTGAATTGCCCCATTTGATTTTTGCCGCGCCATCGCTGGCGCGCTCCGCTCCGCCCATGCGCAACTCGGTTTCACCTGCGACGCCCTGCACCGGCCGCTGCGCAATGCGCCCGTCGATGACATTTACCACGCCGCCGACCGCGGAGCCTCCATAGAACAGGCTCGCAGGCCCTCGCACCACTTCGATCTTCTCCGCAATAAACGGGTCCACAGCCACCGCATGATCGAACGACGCGGCCGACGCATCGCTCATGCCGGTGCCATTCTGAAGAATGCGAATCCTGTCTCCATCCAGGCCGCGAATGACCGGGCGGCTCGCCTGGGGACCGAAGTAAGTGGATGAAACTCCCGGCAATCCGTTCAGTGTTTCACCCAGGCTGGGCGAGCGCCTGAGTATCAGGCCCTGGCCTTGCAGCACCGAAGCCGGCGCCGCCATTTCGAACAGATCGCTGGACAGCGGATTGCCGGTAACCACGACGCCGACAAGCGGGTCTGGATCCGGACTGGGTGTTTGTTGAGCGTGGCAGGGCAGTGTGAATAGCACGAGCGCGGCTCGCGCGATGGCGCGTTTGTTGCAAATCAAATTCTTCTCCTCGAAAGCAATGGGCTCCGGCGCGAATAAACGCCGGCAGCGAAAATCAACGCTTGCGGAGATCGAAACCAGGGAGTCTCAGTAAAGGAACTGAGCCCCTCGATGATCCCCAGGGGTCAGGAGAAGAAGTAGGGAGGTGCGCGCGATTCGAAATGAATTCGCGGCGATCTTGCAGGGGGCAATGCAACCGGTGCAGGCGCCGGCGGTTCGAAACTTGGTAAGGCGAACGTCAGTGCGTGGCAAGTGAGCACGCCACCAACAGCCTGGAAAGCAAGACAACGGTCAGTGCCGTGGTCCGACTGCGGCGCCCCCTTCTGGTTCTGAGCGCTCGCGCCAGCCAGATCAAGGCCCGCGTGATAGAGCAAATGCTGCTGTGCCGCGTGCTGTCCAAACAGCAGGGTGAAAGCGATCAGCAGGTGTTTAAGGGCACGGAACATGGCGGCGAGGATACCACAGCGGAATTTCACAGCAGCTCATCGACTGGATGCAACCCTCCAATCGGCCTGCACCTGCCAGACAACTCGCATAAACTTGTAGCGCCCCACAACCGGCAACCACATTGCACCCCAAGATCCTCCCGCAGGAGATCACCTCCTACGACCTGCTCAAGACCTTCGCCGTCATCGTCATGGTGATTGACCACCTCGGCTACTATTTTTTCTACGATGCGCCGATGTGGCGGGCGGTGGGCCGCACCGGATTTCCGGTGTGGTTCTTCCTCGTGGGTTATTCCAGCGGGCGCAACGTACCGACACGCCTTGTGGCATCGGCATTCATCCTGCTAGCGACGAGTCCGCTGCTCGGCCTCGCGCTGCTGCCGTTGAACGCGCTCGTTACCATCATGGCGATACGCATCATTCTCGATCCGCTGATGCTGTTCGCGCTGAAAAATCTTGCCCGGCCCCGGGAACTGGCCTCGGCAAAAACGGGATTTGAACATAATCGATAAATGTACGCGATTCTAAAACCCCGAATCACAACATGGCAGAGCATTTCATCCGCCCACGCGTCTAACGTGCCGATTCGATTTTCCTATCCTTTTTCCCTAAGCAGCCATTGCCGGGGAATGACGAAGCTCGATGAGCTTGTCGACAGGAATCGGTTCAATGGCATAGGCCACACCGCCAAGATCGGCGAACTCGACCAGCACAATATCATCGTTCAGTTGAAGATGGGAACCGCCAGGATTGTTTGAGGCCTATCCGTTTCGTCTCAGAGGTCGAGAAATTTCGCGCAACCCGCCCGGGTCGCCCAGTAGCGCCAACCGCGCAACAGCGAGGGCGCCTCGGCATCGTACTTGCGGCGCGTTTCGATTTCGCCCGCTGAAAGGGCTTTCACTTCTCCCAGGCGCATGGCCTCGAGCAGCACGCGCGCGTTGCGCGGCACATGCACCGCCATGAATACCGTTTTGATGATCGAGGTACCCGCCGCGGAGAAACCGTGGCCGCGCATCAGCACGACGCTATTGGGCCCGAGGCATTTCGCAAGGTCGCGGCCATGGTCCATGTTGGTGACCAGGGTATCGGTGCGGTCGCCGAATTTGTCCGCGATGTCCCAGACCGGAATCACCGCGCCCATATCGCTGGCTCCGTTGATCACCGCCCTGAGCGGAGTATTGGTCAGACCGAAAGGCAGCGTCGGCTCGGCGTGCGCATGCACCACCACCCGGGTGTCGGCGCGCGCTTCGTACAGGGCGCTGTGGATGAAACGCTCGCGGTAGAGCGTTCGCCGGTCGTCGACGGGTTGGCCGTCGAGCGTGAACTCGACAATATCCTCGGGCATCACCAGTTCCGGGCTCAGCGAATGGGAAAGCAGAAACCGGCCAGGGTCCAGAGGATGGCGCATGCTCACGTGGCCATACGCATCCAGTACTCCTTCCATTGCCAGGATTCGATTGGCGATGACCAACTGGCGTTTGGCACGTTCAAGAGCGTCCATGCGAATTAATATCCTAAGATTTTGAGGGTTGCGCGCCAGCGCTGGAGCTGTGTGCGGTGATAGTCCTGCGTGGCCCGGGTCGTAAAACCAAGCGCCGGCTCGAGGCCACTGTCATTGAGGCGGCGCTGCACCGCAGGATCCTCCAGTGCATCGCGAATCGCCGCGTTGACCCGTTCGGTCACGCGCGCGGGTGTGCCCGCGGGGGCGAACACGGCGTTCCACGCACTCCAGTCCACCTGCGTGAACTCGGGCAAGCCGGCCTCTGCCATGGTGGGCACATTGGGGATCTGCGCGAGACGCGCATTGCCCGCCACCGCAAGGATATTCAGCCGGCCCGCAATAACATGGGGCCGCGCCGAAGACAATGTCTCGAACTGGAAGCTGGCGCGCCCCGCAACCAGATCGGTCAGGGCAGCGGCCCCGCCTTTGTAATGCACCGCTTCCGCGGGGCCTCCCGCCAGATACGCGAGCCAGGCGCCGGCAAGATGTATCGGCGTATTCACTCCGGCGGTGCCATAGGTGATATAGGTCTTTTTCGATTTGATAACGTCAACCAGCCCCTTTACCGACTTGTATTCTGAGCCTGATGACGTGGCCAGAACGATATAGAAGCGCGACACCGGCGAGATTCCGGTGAGATCGCGTTCGATATCATAGGGAAGATCCTTCTCCATCAAGGGGCTCAACACCAGCGTCGTTACCGTGCCGAAAAGCAGGGTATGGCCGTCCGGTTTTGCCTTGACCACATATTCGGTGCCTATGCGGCCCCCGGCGCCGGCGCGGTTGTCGATGATGACCGCGCCATTGATCGCCGGACCGATCTTCTCGGCAATAATGCGCGCCGCAGTGTCGTGCACACCGCCAGCCGCAAAGGGAACGACGAAAGTGATGGCTCGAGCGGGGTAGACCTCCTGCGCGTTCACCGCGCCTGAGCCGGCAAGCAAAATGGCAGCGAATCGAGCCAGTTGAAATGGCCGGTGGTCTCCTTGAAATGTCACGGGGTCAATTCCTTGTATGCGGCGGATCGCTGTGACACGGCCGTCTGGGCACGCAGCCCCGGCATGACCTCGCTCGCGAACAATTCCACCGAGCGCAACGCCTCAGCGTGGCTCATGTCACCAAACGCAAATTGGCTGACGACATAATTGATTCCGGATTCGGCGATGCGCGGAGCGAGGTAATGCGCGACGGTCTGCGGCGAACCGGCAATGCCCCGGCCTTCGTCTATCACTGTCTGAAAATCCGTGGGACGCTCGCCCAGCATCGGTGAACGCCCGTGCAGGTGGTAAAGATAATGAAAGCTGCGATGCCAGGCCAAATAAGCGCGCCTGGCCAGCGCAAGTGCCGCGGCATCGGTCTCGCCCACAACGATAAAAAAGTTCTGTCCGAACTTCGGGTTGGGGTTCTTTGCACTGTCCGTCGCGGCGGCGGCCTCGTGGTAACTGCGGATGCGTTTCCTCACGTCGGCCGGCGGCAGTATGCAAAGAAAATTCATGCCATGCCGCGCGGCGAATTCGGCATTTTCCGCCGAATTCACGCCCATCCACAGCGGCGGATGGGGCTTCTGCAGCGTATCGAGCTGCATCGGCACGTTTTCTGCCTTGCGGTATTTGCCCAATACCGTGGTATTTTTTTCGGTCAGCGCGGAGAGCAGTATCGCCAGCGTCTCGTTGAAAACCTGGCGCGAGGCATCGTGTTCTGTAAATTCGCCGTAATAGCTTGCCTCGATGGGCGATATGCCGCGGCCCACGCCCACTTCGAGCCGCCCGCCGCTCATCTGGTCGAGCATGCAGATTTCCTCGGCAAGGCGCAGCGGGTGGTACATGGGCAGAATGTACACCAGCGGTCCGAAGCGCAACCGAGTCGTTCGCTGCGCGATCGCCGATAGAAAAATACCCGGAGAGGCAGCAATGCCCAGCGGCGTGAAATGGTGTTCGGCGATGTGATAACCATAGAAACCCAGGCGATCGTAAGCCTCGACCAGTTTCAGCCGCTCTTCGTAGAACTGCGCAAGCGGCGCGCTGTTTCGGTCGACGTGGTCGAAAATTCCGAATTCCATAGTGATTTCCAACTCAAAAATAAATGACTAAACGCAAAATATTCAGTCAATGCGATTTTTGCGACGTCGGTTCGTTGAACGGTGAGTCTGGCCCTGCGACTTAAATTACTTCCCGTCAGCCGATTGATTTCCTATCCGTTCGAGCCTGACGCCATGTCAGCGGCATGCG
>CAMDFL010000117.1 GCA_945897475.1 Bordetella parapertussis | reverse complement strand
GGCCCTACCGGGCGCATTGAAGCAGCTGCGGCCGAGCTGACGTCCCGCTCCATCCGCGCAAGCATTCTTCCGGTATCGGCTGCGTTCCACAGTCCCTTGGTCGCAGATGCGCGCGCCCCCTTCGTGGCGGCACTCGAATCACTCGCATTTGCGAAAGGCGAAATTCCGGTCTATGCCAACTCAAGCGGACAGGAATATCCGAAAAGCTCAAAACAGGCGCGTGAAATTCTCGCCGACCAGATGGTGCGACCGGTGAATTTCATGGATCAGATCCGGACCATGAACGACGATGGTGTGCGCACCTTCATCGAAGTCGGTCCTGGACATGTTCTATGCGATCTGGTGCAGACCATTTTGCCAGGTCAGGATGTCCAGACCATTGCTCTGGACGCCTCCAAAGGCAAACGCTCAGGCGTATTTGACCTGGCGCTGGCCTTGAGCCGAATCGCATCGCTGGGACATGCGGTCAAGCTCTCACGATGGGAAAGCGCGCCGGCGCCCGCTGAATCTGGCCCCATAAAGTCCGCGCTGACCATCGCGCTCACCGGCGCGAATCACCGTGCGCCGTATTCTCATCGCCCGCCCGTAACAAAGCCAGCCAAGCAGTCACCCCCCGCCCAAGCCGGGAATAAATCCGTCCCAGATCCCCAATCCCCATCTCAAGCCTCACGCAAACCCATGCCCAATACGCATCCCGAAGATATCCCTGCCGCCTTGCGTGCCGCACAGGATGGCATATTGGCGCTGCAGCGCCTGCAAGAGCAAACGGCTCAGTTGCACAAGCAGTTCCTGGAGGGGCAGGAATCTGCACGCCGTTCCATTCATGCTCTGATTGGCCTTCAAAGCGGCATAGCCTGGCAAGCAGCACCGGCCGAGTCGGAATCGGTATCATCAGGGCGATCATTGCCGTCATCGTTTTCGCCGTCGTTTTCGTCATCATTGTCGCCAGCGCCAGCGCCAGCACCAAACTCTGCAATACCTCTGCGCCAGGTGTCCCCGCAGCCTGCGCCGACGCAAGCTCAGAACATGCCCGTTGCCCCCCCCACCTCACCGGCGCCAGTTGCCGCTTCGGTGAGCGAAGGGAATATGCCCGCAACCCAATCCGTGGCCGCCAATAAACGTCCCGATTGCGAACAAGCGGTACTCCAGGTGGTTGCCGAAAAAACCGGCTACCCGGTGGAAATGCTCAGCCTGGATATGAGCATGGACTCAGACCTGGGTATCGATTCGATCAAACGCGTGGAAATCATGGCTAGCCTTCGTGGCGTATTGCCAGGGGCGCCGGAAATCAAGCCGGAGCATCTTGGCTCGCTTCAGACGCTAGAACAAGTCGTTGCCTTTCTGGCCGACGGCAATTCAGATAACAGCGCCAAGCTTGCCGCCACGAATCAGGCAGCCCCCCAGACAGCGCGGCCTCACGACACGCCGGCGCAAAATTCGATTCTCTCCAGCGAGCGCGTCAGCATGACGCTGCTTGCGATGGTCGCGGAGAAAACCGGATACCCAGTGGACATGCTGAATCTCGACATGGGCATGGATTCGGATCTAGGCATAGATTCGATCAAGCGCGTGGAGATCATGGCCTCGCTTCGTACCGAACTACCTGGCTCGCCCGAGATTCGGCCAGAGCATCTCGGTTCCCTGCAGACATTGCGGCAAATTGTCGATTATCTTGTCGGCGAAACCGGTATGGCAGGAGCGCCGTCTGCGCCGCCCTCGCCTTCTTCACCTCCTTCGCCTGGCACATCGTTGCCCGAACCAAGGACGGCCGCTCCGCGGACGCAAGTGCCAGTACCAGTGCCAATACCCGTACCAGTACAAGCGGCACCCGCCACCCCCGCGGACATTTCACCGCAGGAGGATCAACCCGACGTGCTGCGGCAAATCGTCCGTCCGGTTGAGTTGTCCAGTCAAGGGCGCGACACCTTCTTGCTGCCAAAAGGCGCGCTGGTATGGTTGGTCGACGATGGCTCGCTATTGTCCTCACGCATTGAGGGCCGTCTGCGCGCGCAAGGCCTGGTGGTTCTTCGCGGCGATATACACCAAAGACAATTTGGCGGAGGCAGCGCCTTGCCGGCTGCGTTGGTGATAATCGCCCCGGCCGGCGGCTGCAAAGAGGGATTCCTCAAGCAAGCGTTTCGCCTTATGCAATTGGCGGCCCCGTCGCTGCGCAGAACCGGCGCAGGTGGGCAGGTGCGGGACTCAGGCCATGCAATCTTCGCCACGGTGTCGCGGCTTGATGGCGCGTTTGGTTTCGGTGAGCTAGGCGCCAAGGCCGATGCAATCAGTGGGGGATTGGCGGGCTTGGTAAAAACCGCCAGCCACGAATGGCCCGAAGTCCATTGCAAGGCTATCGACTTGAATCCCGACGCTATGCAAATCGAGGTGGCCGCCGAAGAAACCGTCGCCGAGCTGTTCCGCGTTGGTCCACAAGAGGTGGGCTTGTCGGGACGCGCTCGAATTTCGCTCGAGGTCGTCACAGCACCGCTACCGTTATCGTCTCCGCTACCGTTATCGTCTCGATTCTCGGCCGAGCTTAATCCAGGAACCGCCACGCCCCTGGATGAGGGCGACGTGGTGATTGTCACCGGCGGCGCGCGCGGTGTCACCGCAGAAGCGACGCTGGAAATAGCACGGGAATTCCGCCCGACCCTGGTGCTGCTCGGACGAACTGAACTCGCCGATAGCGAACCTGCCTGGCTGCAGGACCTGAATTCCGAGGCGGAAATCAAAAAGGCATTTTTTGCGAGAACAGAGGGCGAGCGTTCACCGCGGGCGGTGGAATCCAAGTATCTGGAACTTATGGCACGGCGGGAAATCCGCACCCAGCTCGCGCGTCTGGAAGCCACGGGGGCCAAAGCTATTTATCGATCCGTTGATGTGCGCGATCCGGTGGCGGTGACGCAAGCGATATCCGATGTTCGCCTTCATCATGGCGAGATTCGGGGCGTGATTCACGGCGCGGGCGTACTGGCCGATCGCCGTATTGAAGACAAAACAGAGGAACAGTTCGACGCCGTGTACGCCACCAAAGTGACGGGTTTGCAGAATTTGCTTGGCGCGCTGGCTGGCGACAAATTAAAAATTATCGCGCTTTTCTCCTCCTACACCGGTCGCTATGGGCGAGTCGGACAGGTCGACTACGCCGCTGCGAACGAAGTTCTCAACAAAATCGCGCAAGCCGAATCGCGCCGCCGCGCAGGCTGTCGCGTGGTCTCCATCAATTGGGGGCCGTGGAACGGCGGCATGGTGACGCCGGGCTTGCGTAAGGTTTTCGAAAATGAAGGTGTTGGATTGATCGAACCCGCGGCAGGCGCCGGATTTCTGGTTCGTGAACTCCGCAGCGTTTCCAAGGAGGTCGAAGTTCTCGCGATCGCGCCATCAAGCCGGGGCAAGCGACCAAGCGACGAGCCGCCGTCAGATAGATCTGCGCCTCGCCGCGACGTTCACATTCCACCCAGCCCCCCGACCATGATGGGGACTGCGCTGGCGTTTGAGCGCGAAGTCAGCGTGAAAGCGCTACCGTGTCTTGAATCCCATGTACTCAATGGTCGCGCGGTTCTACCCGCGGCGCTTATGGTCGAGTGGCTCGCCCAGGCCGCTCTGCACGGCAATCCGGGGATGGCATTTCATGGCTTGGATAACTTCAAAGTGTTAAAGGGCGTCGTGCTTGATGCCGATCAATCGGTCACCGTAAGTCTGCATGCGGGTGAAGTCTTGACACGCGCCAATCTGCTCGCGGTGTCAGTACGTATGAGCAGTCGCAGAGGAGAGCGACTGGTCTTGCATGCTGAAGCGGAAGTTCTGCTCACTACTGAGAAACTTCCCGCGGCTCCGGCGCCGGCATTGAACAGTGTTTCCGACGGCGGTTTTAATGATGCCTACACCCGCGGCGTGCTGTTTCACGGCGCCGATTTGCATGGGATCCAAAGCGTCGAAGGCTGCACCGAGCAAGGCGTGGCCGCAACCGTCAAGGCGGCGCCTTCGCCAAGAAAGTGGATACGCAATCCGCTTCGAGGCACCTGGATCGCCGACCCATTAGCCTTGGACAGTGCATTTCAAATGATGATTCTGTGGAGTACGGCGCATCGCGCCGCGCCGTCGCTTCCCAGCGCCTTGGCGCGTTATCGCCAGTTTGTTTCCGCGTTTCCCAAGACTGGCTGTCGTGTTGTCATCGGTGTCGCCTTGGGCATCAGTGCGATGGCGGTGGCCACCATCGAGTTTCTCGATGAGCGAGGCAACCTGCTTGCCGCTGCCGAGGGTTGTGAGTGCGTCGTTGACGCCTCGCTCAGTGATGCATTTCGTTTGAACCGGCTAGGGCTTGAAAAGTAACTCGCAAGGCTCGCCGCACGGCAACGAGGGCAGGTTCGCAGAACCGATTGCCATCGTAGGCATGGGCGGCGTGTTTCCCGGCGCACCGACACTGGATGACTTCTGGCGATTGGTGCAGGATGGGGGTGACGCTTGTCGTCCGGTGCCGCACGATCGCTGGCTGCTTGATCCCGACAGTATCGTCAACCCAACACCTGGCGCGGCGGACGCGGTCCTCACCCGTCGTGGCTGCTTCATAGAGTCGAGAACCGATGAGTTTGCGCTTGCCGGTCTATCGACTGAAGCCAGTTCGTCCTTAGACCCCAATTTTCATCTGCTCCTGCAAGCCGGGCGAGCAGCATTTGCGGACGCCCGCACGGCGTCGATCGACCGATCCCGCGTCGGTGTCATTCTGGGCAATCTCGCCCTGCCTACCTCCAGTTGTTCAGCGTTGAGCGACGAAGTGCTTGCCCCTTTGTTCGAGCAACAAGTGTTCAATGGCCTCGGGCGGGGGGCCTTCAAAGGCGGGCGTCTTCGAAGTAATCCCTTGAACCGCTATGTCACGGGTCTTCCCGCGGGCTTGCTTGCCCGGGCGCTCGGACTCGGTGGTATTTGTTACACCTTGGACGCCGCTTGCGCCTCATCTCTCTACGCGGTGAAACTTGCCTGCGACGAGTTGGTCGCGCATCGAGCCTCGGCCATGCTCACCGGCGGCCTGTCGCGACCAGACTCGCTCTACACGCAAATGGGATTTTCACAATTGCGCGCCTTGTCCCCCAGCGGACGCTGCTCGCCTTTCGATGCGAAGGGTGATGGCCTCATTGTTGGTGAAGGCGCGGGCGTTCTGGTGTTGAAACGCCTGGAGGACGCCCTGCGAGATGGCGACCACATTCACGCCGTGATTCGCGGCGTGGGCTTGTCCAATGACGTCGAAGGCAATCTGCTTGCGCCAAGTTCTGAAGGACAATTGCGCGCGCTACGATCGGCCTACCGTCAGGCCACTTGGTCTCCCAGCATGGTGGACCTGATCGAATGTCACGCCACCGGAACACCGGTTGGCGATGCCGTGGAGTTTGAGAGCCTGTCTCGGCTATGGGATGGCGAGCAATGGCGCCGCGGCCAATGTGTTCTGAACGCCGTGAAATCGAACATCGGTCACCTGCTGACCGCGGCGGGCAGCGCCGGATTAATCAAAACACTCCTTGCCATGCGGCATGGCGTACTGCCACCAGTGGCCAATTTCGAGAGTCCTTCGGACAAAGTTCCTCTGGCCGGCAGTCCATTTACTATCCTGAAAAAGAGCCGGCCCTGGGATCGTCGTGCTCCCGGTGTGCCGCGCCGCGCCGCGATTAGCGGTTTCGGGTTTGGCGGCAACAACGCGCACCTGCTGATCGAGGAATGGTCGGGAGAGAACAGCGTCCCACGTAATACCAAGCCACCACGCATATTGTCATCTGCCACCGAAGTGCCGATCGCCATCGTGGGTATGGCGACGCAGGTGGGATCCTGGCCGGACCTGGCTGCATTCGCCAAGCGCGTACTCGGCGCGGATTCAGACCAGACACCAAAGGAACGTAAGCTCTGGCGTGGCCTGGACACTCAGAAGATCCGAAAAGTCTGGGGTGAGACCGATAGCGGAAACGACGAGGCGGGAGATAAAACAAGGGGAGATAAAACAACAAGCGGCTCAGGTTTCTTCCCCGGCTACTATCTTGACGATCTGTCGGTTCCCATCGACCGATTCCATATATCGCCGCGTGAACTGGAGCAGATGCTGCCGCAGCAGCTATTGATGCTGGAGGTGGCGAAGTCTGCCCTTGAGGATGCGGGAAACCCGGCGCTTGACTCGAATCGAAGCGGTGTTTTCATCGGTCTTGGGCTCGATCTTCGAACCACGGATTTTCATTTTCGTTGGGCGATGAAAGTGCGAGCCATCGATTGGGCGCGCTCGGTGGGACTCGACATGGAAAGTCTCGAAACCAGGCAGTGGATCGACGCCGTGTGCGAGGGTGCCGGTCCGCCCTTGAGCGCCGACCGCACCCTGGGCGCCCTGGGCAGCATTGTCGCCAGTCGCGTGGCTCGAGAATTCCACATCGGCGGACCGAGCCATACGATCTGCAGCGAAGATACCTCGGGACTGCAAGCGGTGGAAGTTGCCCTGCGTGCTCTCCAGCAAGGCGAACTTGATGTGGCGCTTGCCGGTGCGGTGGATTTGAACGGTGACATACGCACGCTCATCGCCACGGACGCGTTACGTCGCTATTCCCGCAATGGCGTCACGCGCCCGTTCGATGTCAACGCAGATGGGCCGGTTCCCGGAGAGGGAGCGGCCTGCGTGGTGTTGAAACGTCTGCCCGATGCCATACGCGACGGCGACCGGGTCTACTCGGTGATCCGTGGCGTGGGCGCGGCCAGCACCGGCAATCCCGATTCGCAAATGGCAACGACGGATGCCTATCTTGCTGCTCTCAAGAGGGCATACACCGAAGCAGGCATCACCTCCGACAACGTTCAATTGATAGCTACGCACGGCAGCGGCAACCGCGATGAAGATAGCGCTGAAGCAAAGGCGCTTTGCAGCTTTTTCACAGCGGAGACCAACTCGAGCACCTGCCAGCTTGGCAGCGTCGCGGCGGATGTGGGACATGCAGGCGCGGCATCGGGATTACTCTCCCTGGTCAAGGCAAGTCTTTGCCTTTATCGTGAAATTATCCCCGGACTGCGGGACTGCGACCAAGCGCTACCTGAACTGGGTGGGTCGGCTCGGATACGTTGCGGTAACTTACCGCGCCAATGGATTCGAGATCGTGACCAGGGTCCGCGTCGCGCCGGGGTAAGCGCCATGGGCGAGGACGGCAGTTGCATCCATATTGTGCTGGACGCCTGCGAAACAGGGCGCGCACCGGAATTTGAAGCGGGGTTGCGCGATGGTGGCAATCGTGTCGAGTCCTTGTCTACGATTCCAGCACGCTCCAAGTCTCCCGGCAAGATTGCTTTCGTCTATCCCGGCTCCGGCAATCATTTTTCAGACATGGGTCGGGAACTGGCGCTGCAATGGCCGGGCGTGCTGCGTGCGCAGGACGCGGAAAACGAACGTCTGGCAAGCCAGATGGTCGTCGAGCAATTCTGGAATGGCCCGTTACGCCCCGAGACGCTTCTCGATCACCGAGCACTCATATGCGCCCAGGTGTCGTTTGGAGCGATGATGACCGACCTGGCCATGCAGTTCGGCCTCAAGCCGGATGCCGCCATCGGTTACAGCCTCGGGGAATCAACCTCGCTGTTTGCATTGCGTGCCTGGCGGCAGCGCGACCAAATGCTGGACCGTTTGAGTCGCTCAAGCTTGTTTGCCAGAGAACTTTCGGGAGACGCGCAGATTCTGCGCCGCGCGTGGAGGGTTCCTCGCGAGCAATCGGTTGAATGGGTCGCAGGCGTCATTAATCGTTCGGCCGATGCCGCTCGTTCGGCCATAGGCGCTGCTAAACAAATTTACGTCCTGATCTCCAATACGCCGCAGGAATGTGTCCTCGGAGGCAATCGCGTCGAGGTCGAGCGGATTGTGGCGTATTTGGGTTGCCACTGGTTCGCGTTGCAGGGGGTGAGCACGGTACATTGCGAGCTGGCTCATCCGGTGCGAAAGGCATATCGGGAGTTGCATCGATTCGACACCAATCCACCGGCCGGCGTGCAGTTCTACAGTTGTGGTTTGGGTCGTGCCTATATCCCCGATATAGAGTCGGCGGCCGACGCGATCGAAGCCCAGGCGATGGCCGCAATCGATTTCCCGCATGTGATACGCGCGGCCTACGACGCCGGCGTGCGTACATTCATCGAAATGGGGCCGGGAAACTCATGCAGTCGAATGATAGGCAGGATTCTGGAAGGCCGACCGCATTTCGCAAAATCGCTCGCGTCCAACAATCAGGACCCGGTCGCACAGGTGCTAAGGGTAATGGGGCAACTGCATGCCGAAGGCGTGTCGGTGAATCTGGACATGGTCCACGGAAGTAAAGACGCGAGTGCAAGGAAATCGCCGCCTGACGCACAGGCCACAAAAAAATGTGTCACGGTAGCCCTCACCGGCGCACCGTTCATCACGCCGGCGATTCCGACTTCGCCTGGTGCGGTGCCCGCGCGAACCGCGCCGGCTCAGCTGGCAGCAATTCCGAGTGCTACAGATGAAACGGTTTCACGGCACATATACAGGGCCATGACCAATGCGGAGGGCGCAACCGTTGAGGCGCATGAGGCGTATTTGAAATTCTCGCAAAATCTTTCGGAATCTCTCTCGCACGCCGTTGCCATGCAGGTAAACCTCTTTCGACAAGCCTCCGTAGACGATATTGCAATCGCCGATGTATTCGTCACTAATCGATTATCAGAGCGGTCTAATCGAGTATCAGAGCGGTCTGATCGAGTATCAGAGCGGTCTGATCCGGATTGCAATGAATCGGTCCACGATAACTACGCCCACCTGTCCTCACACATGGCAGCGCGCAGCCCAAGCCTGACGCCAGTCCCAGGGGATATTCCCTGCTCTCTTGATCGTGCCGCCTGCCTGGAGTTCGGCCGCGGATTGGTGGGAAATGTACTTGGGCCGAGGTTTGCTGAAGCTGACAATTTTCCTACTCGCGTGCGCCTGCCTGATGAGCCTTTGATGCTGGTGGACCGGATACTCGAAATCGACGCGGAACCGCTGTCCATGACCCACGGCCGCGTGGTGACCGAACATGACATCCATCCAGGCGCCTGGTATCTCGATTGCGGCAGGATACCGACCTGCATCGCCGTCGAAGCCGGTCAAGCGGATCTATTCCTTTCCGGTTTTCTCGGTATCGATTTCCAAACGCGCGGAACCGCCAGGTACCGCCTGCTCGACGCCAAGGTTTGCTTTCATCGTGGACTCCCAGGCCCCGGCGAGGTCATCCGTTACGAAATTCACATCGAGCGCTTTTTCCGTCAGAGCGATACCTGGCTGTTCAAATTCAGTTTCGAGGCTAGCGTTAATGCCGAGCCCCTACTCACCATGAACGAGGGCTGCGCCGGTTTTTTCAGCGCACAGGAACTGGCCAGCGGCAAGGGAATCGTGCGCACCGCTCTGGACCTGCGACCTATGCCCGGAAAACGGCCGCCCGACTGGCAAGATCTGGTCGAAATCGGAGTCGAGCGTTATTCCGACCAGCAACTTGATTCGCTGCGCTCCGGTGACCTCGCGGGTATTTTCGGCGATCAGTTCTACAAACTTCCAGTGAGAAGTCCGCTCACACTCCCCGGCGGGCGAATGAAACTGGTGCATCGCATCGCTCACCTGGACCCGAAGGGCGGACGTTTCGGGCTGGGAATCATAGTGGGCGAGGCAGATATTCATCCCGAGGATTGGTTTCTCACCTGCCATTTCGTTGACGACCGTGTCATGCCTGGCACCTTGATGTTCGAGTGCTGCATGCACACCCTGCGGGTGTATTTGCTGCGGCTGGGTTGGATCGCCGAAGAAGGCAGCGTTGTCCTGGAACCGTTACCGGGCGTGGCGAGCCAATTGAAATGCCGCGGGCAGGTACTCGATACTACAAAGCTTGTGACCTATGAAATCTCGGTAAAGGAAATCGGCTATGGTCCTGAGCCCTATGTGATCGCGGATGCGCTGATGTCCGCTGATGGCAAGGCTATCGTCGAAATCTCCAATATGAGCTTACGTTACGCAGGCGTGACCCTGGAGACATTTCAGCAGTTCTGGTCCGAGGCGAAAACACCTGCGTCTGCCCTCCCCCAAAAACCGGCAATCGTCGATTACGAGCGCATTCTGGCATTTGCAATCGGCAAACCCTCAGTGGCCTTCGGCGAGCCGTACAAGATTTTCGATGAAGGCCGCATCATCGCCCGATTGCCTGGACCGCCATACCAGTTTCTGGATCGCATTACCGAAATTCGGGCCGAGCCATGGTTAATCGCGCCGCAGGCCGAGATCGAAGCACAATACGACGTGCCTTCGGATGCATGGTATTTCGCCGAGAACCGCCAGGGCGACATGCCGTTTGCGATACTGCTCGAAATCGCACTGCAACCCTGCGGATGGCTCGCGGCCTACATGGGTTCGGCGCTGCAAAGCGAAGTGGATGTTTCCTTCCGCAACCTGGGCGGCACCGCCACCCAGTTCACACCGGTATTGCCGGGGGCAGGCACGCTCTCGATACGCGTGAAACTCACACGCGCTTCCAGCTCGGCCGGCATGATCATCCAGTTTTTTGACTACGAAGTACGTGCCGGACGAACACTCGTCTACAAAGGCGACACCTATTTTGGATTCTTTCCCAAAGTCGCCCTGCTAAAACAGGAAGGCATGAAGGACGCCAGGCGATATCAGCCAGATAACGCGGAGCTTTCGCGTAGCCGCGCGCTGGGTTTCCCCCGGACGGCTCCTTATCCCGGCGATCAATTGCGAATGATTGACAAAATAGCCTGCTGGATCCCCGATGGGGGTCCGAACAAATTGGGCTTCATTCGCGCGACGCGACGAGTGGTGGCGGATGAGTGGTTTTTCAAAGCGCATTTCTTTCAAGATCCGGTGGTGCCAGGTTCACTGGGAATTGAATCGTTTCTGCAGTTGCTTAAATTTGTGGTGGCCGAGCGCTGGGGCATGCCCGAGGGCACGCGTTGCGAAGCTGTCGCCATGGATCAGAAGCACGAATGGACTTATCGCGGCCAGGTGATTCCGAGTGATGGCGAAGTCACGGTCGAGGCGCTGGTTACCGCCGTTGACGATCATCAACACCTGCTTCGCGCCGATGGCTATCTCTCGGTCGATGGCCGGGTTATCTATTCCATGAAGGATTTTGCCGTGCGCCAGCGTTCATAGAATGTATCCAAAATACCAAAGGGTTTTCCTTACGGCGCTAGCTTACGAGCTTGGTCCGGAAGTTGTCACCTCCGATGAATTGGAGGAGCGCCTACTACCGGTCTACCAGCGCCTGAATCTGCAGGCAGGGCAGTTGGAAGCCTGGACCGGCATTGCCGAGCGCCGCTGGTGGCAAAAGGATGCGCGATTGTCTCAGGGCGCCGCAACTGCAGCGCGCAAAGCATTGGCAAAATCCTCGGTCCGCCCAGCGGATCTCGGCGTACTCATTTACGCCGGAGTCTGTCGAGAAAATTTCGAGCCAGCAACCGCTTGTGCTGTCGCCGATGCGCTTGGCGTAAGGGGAGGCGTATCCGTTTATGACCTATCGAATGCCTGCCTGGGCGTACTCAATGGAATGATCGATATCGCAAACCGCATCGAACTCGGCCAGATTCGTGCAGGACTTGTGGTTTCCTGCGAAACCGCCAGGGAGATCAACGAAATCGCGATAGCCCGCCTGCTAGAGGGCGTGGGAATGGACCAGTTCGCCGAAGCGCTGGCCACCTTTACCGGCGGCTCAGGCGCGGTGGCGATGCTGCTCACCGATGGCTCGTTTCCTGGCGAAAAGGGCCATCGCCTGCTGGGCGCGGTATCGCAAGTGGCGCCAGAGCATCATGAGTTGTGCCGCTGGGGCCTTGAGACTTCCGCTGAAGATGGACAATCGCAATTCATGGCGACCGACTCCGTATCGGTACTCAAATACGGCGTTCTGTTAGGTCAAAAAACCTGGCAGGTATTCCTCGATGAAATGGGATGGACAGCGGCGAACATTGAACGTGTCATCTGCCATCAGGTGGGCAGCGGGCATCAAGATGCCATACTCAAGTCTCTGGCCTTGCCCAGAGAGAAGGATTACACCACTTATCGTTACCTCGGTAATATGGGTACTGCCGCACTACCTGTCACCGCGGCGATAGCCGAAGAGCGCGGCATTCTAAAGCCTGGGCAGCGCGTCGCCTTCCTTGGCATTGGCAGCGGACTCACCTGTTTAATGATGGGGATCGAATGGTGATATTTACCAAAAATTTCCATCCGTTCGCGGGCGCTTGGTTTGGCTTGCCCATTTGTTTGCCATCATGAACTTCACCAGTGAACTCTACCCGTTCGCGGGAACTGTTCGATTAGTGAACGGCCATCGAATGCACGTACTGGACGAAGGCCAGGGCGACACCGTCATCATGTTGCATGGCAATCCGACCTGGTCGTTTTTTTATCGAAATCTTGTTCTAGGTCTGCGCGATACACACCGGGTGCTGGTGCCCGACCATATAGGCTGCGGCCTGTCCGACAAACCCGATGAAAAAGACTACGATTACACACTGAGCCGCCGCGTGGATGACCTCTCGGCAATGATAGAGCAGGCCGACATTCGCGGGCGCATTACACTGGTCATGCACGATTGGGGCGGCATGATAGGCATGGCCTATGCCGTGCGTAATCCCGAGAAGATCGCGCGACTGGTCATTCTCAACACGGCAGCGTTTCATCTGCCAAAGACCAAGAAACTTCCGATCTCCTTGTGGCTGTGCAGAAAAACACCTCTGGGTGAATTGATCATTCGCGATACCGCTTTTTTTGTCAGCGTGCTGGCGCGCTGGGCGGTCTGCCAACCGATGGAACAATCGGTTCGAGAGGGATACCTCCTGCCCTATCGCACGCCACAGGATCGCACCGGGGTACTGCGATTCGTGCAGGACATTCCACTACGACCGAAAGATCCAGGTTACGAACTTGTTAGCGAAACACAGGCCAAGCTTTCCGTATTCAGGCAAACACCCACTCTGATTCTCTGGGGCGACAAGGACTTCGTGTTCGATCACCACTTTCTGCGCGAGTGGCGAAAAATTCTTCCGGCCGCCGAGGTAAATCAGTTCGCTGACGCCGGTCACTACGTGCTGGAGGATGCCGGCCCGCGAATTACTCCGCTCATTCAGGATTTTTTCAGGCGTCACCCTGGGGATGCATAGCTCGATACTGGCGCCGGCGGCGAACATTGCCAGGCATTTGTCGGAAATGGCGACCCTACAGCCAACGCGCCCGGCTATCATTTGCGCGAACGCTCGGGATACACGCGGTGAAGTCGCCTACGAGCATATGAGCTTCGCGCAGCTGGAGGAAACCAGCAATCACATCGCGCAGGCACTGGACGCCATCGGCATACGGCGTGGGATCCGAACGGCGTTAATGGTGCCTCCAGGACTGGATTTTTTTGCGCTGAGCTTCGCGCTATTCAAGCTTGGGGCTGTTCCAGTACTTATCGATCCCGGCATAGGTGTTCGGAATCTTGGCGGCTGTCTCAAACAGGCGCAACCACACGCATTCATCGGCATATCCAAAGCTCATGCGGCCCGCGTGATTTTGAGGTGGGCGCACGATACGATACGAACCAATGTGACGGTGGGCACGAAATGGTTCTGGGGCGGGCATACGCTGCGTGAACTTCGAGCGGGCGTATCTGTCACCCGCGCCTATGAGCCGATTACGCCGGCGACCGATGAAACCGCCGCCATTCTGTTCACCAGTGGCAGCACTGGCCCACCGAAGGGCGTGGTATATACGCACAAAATGTTTGGCGTTCAAGTCGCCCATATTCGAAGTCTCTATGGAATAGAGCCTGGGGAGACGGACCTGGCGACATTTCCGCTGTTTGCCTTGTTTGGCCCGGCGCTGGGAATGACAACGGTGATTCCCGAGATGGATCCGACGCGACCGGCGAAGGTGAATCCCGAGAATATATTCAGCGCTATCGAAAAATTTCAGATCACCAATATGTTTGGTTCGCCCGCATTGATTGATAGGGTCGGGCGCCATGGCGAACAACGCGGCTTGAAGCTGCC
>CAMDFL010000116.1 GCA_945897475.1 Bordetella parapertussis | reverse complement strand
GGCCATGAATGGACTATTTCTGGGGATTGGATTGCGACTCCAAAAGCAACTCGGCAAGGTAAATTCATGAAGATCGCTTTCTACAATGTCACGGCCACCTCGATACATGGAGGGCTTGAAACCTATTGTTGGGAGGTAGGTCGGGCGCTGTCCAGGCGTGGACACCAGGTTGATATTGTTGCAGGCAAGCGCGGGGCTGCCTGGCATCAGGAAGTCGGCTTGCATCAGTTTGCATTCCGTGCCGAAAAAGAATGGCCTGATCTGGGCGTGCGCTTTCGCCGCCTGTCGGAAAGGTTATCGTTTGCGCGCAGTTCTCTGGAGCATTTGGTTCGTACCGGATACGACGCTGTGATTGTCAATAAGCCATTTGATTTCCCCATCTTGTGGCGCGCCAGACAGCGCGGCTTGCGGGCAATCACGCTGTTTCGTTCGGGGGGAGCCGATTTTTTCCCTGGTGATCGATGTTTTGCGGGCGCGGTGGGGCATTGGGTTTCCTCCAGCAATTACAACGCGCGCCAGGTACACGAACGCTACGGCCGTCGTGTCGAAGTCATACACAATGGCGTTGATCTTGATGACTTCCAGCCATTGGAAAAGGACGCCACTATCCGCGCCACTTATGGCGCAGGGCCGGACGACCTGTTGCTGGTGAGCGTGGGGCGCCTGGTCGGCTGGAAGGGAACCCGCATTGTGTTGGAAGCGATGGCAGGCTTGCGTTCAAATATACGATGCGTGGTGGTGGGCAGCGGTCCCGAAGAGCCTACGCTGCGGGCGCTGGCGTCGTCCCTGGGTATTGGTGATCGGGTGCATTTCGCCGGGCATGTCGATCACGCTGACCTGCCCCGTTTGCTCGCGCAATGCGATATTTTTGTTCAACCCTCGGTCGGCGAGGAAGCGTTCGGAATCAGCGTTGTAGAGGCCATGGCATGTGGCTTGCCCGTGCTCGCTTCCAATAATGGGGGGCTGCCGGAAATTGTGATTGAGGGGGAAACCGGCTCCTTGTTGGCCCCCGGAAACGTATCCATATGGCGCGATGCCATCGCGACGCTTGCCGCCAACCGCCACCTGATGCAGGAGCGCGGCGCGGCCGGCAGAATTCGTGTCGAGAGACATTTCAGTTGGGCGGCGAACGCGGCTCGGCATGAAGCGATTCTGGAGTCGGGACTATGTGCGGCATCCTAGGAGCGCTGAACCGTACCGGCCCATCCGCTGATATGAATGCGGCCATCGCGAAACTTCATCACCGCGGACCGGATGACTCGGGACTATGGCGCGAGGCGGAAATGCAGTTGGGGTTTGTGCGTCTGTCGATACTGGATCTTTCTCCCGCCGGCCATCAGCCGATGGTGAGTCCCGATGGCCGCTACGTCATGGTCTTTAACGGGGAAATCTATAATTTCGCCGAACTTCGCGCCAATTTGGAAGCGTCGGGTGAAACATTTCTGGGCCACTCGGATACAGAAATCCTGTTGCGAGTATTTCAGCGTCGCGGATTCGAGGCTTGTCTCACGCTGCTGCGCGGCATGTTCGCGTTCGCCATTTGGGACAGAAATGAAAAAATCCTTTATTGCGCCCGCGACCGTCTAGGCGTTAAACCATTTGTATACGCCCAGACGGATAGCGGCTTTCTTTTTTCATCCGAGATCCAGGGCTTGTTCGCACTCAGCCCCGAGTTGTCGCGCAAGCCCGATTTTCAAGGAATCGATCATTACCTGACTTTCCAGTACATCCCATCTCCCATGTCGGGGTTCGAGGCAATTCGCAAGCTCCCCCCGGCGCATGCCATGGTGGTAAAAGACGGCCGTGTCGCGCGCCTATTCCGTTACTGGGACATCGACCTCACCAGGCAAAGTAAGCTGTCCTTTGGTGAGGCATGCGAGGCGCTCCGGGAAAAGGTCCTACTGGCAACGCGCTTGCGGATGGTGGCCGATGTGCCCTTGGGCGCGTTCTTGTCGGGCGGCGTGGATTCGTCGATTACGGTCGCGGCCATGGCCCGCCTGGGGGCATCGCCGCTGGAAACTTTCTCGATTGGCTTTGACGACGTACGCTTCAACGAATTGCCGTTTGCACGGGAGGTTGCCACATACCTGGGAACGACCCACCACGAGATGGTGGTCAAGCCTGATGCCGTTTCCATCATGCCCAGGATGATTGATCATTTGGGTGAACCCCTGGCCGACAATTCGGTGATGCCCACTTTTTATGTCTCGGAGTTCGCGCGCAGTCGACTTACCGTGGCGCTGACAGGGGACGGTGGGGATGAGGCCTTTGCCGGATACCGGCGCTTCTATCAAATGCGTCGCATGGAATGGTTGGCCGCCAAGCAACTGTTGCCGGCATGGCGTGGATTGCGAAAAATGACGGTGGCGCTGGAGGATTTGGCGCGTGGACGGCCCGCTAGGAACTTTCCCGCAAGCCGCGCGGATCAGATTTTGTCGATGCAGGGCATGGATCGATATAAACATCTGCTCGCATTCTTTCCGGACGATGAAAAGGAATCGCTGTTCACCGCCGACATGCGCCGATCGATCGGGAATTCTAGAACTAGCGCCTATCTCGAAGCGCGTTTTGAGCGTCCCGGCACGGACATGCTTAATCGCTATCTGCACCTTGACCTCACCACTTATCTACCCGAGGACATTTTGTTCAAAGTGGATATTGCCAGCATGGCGAATTCCCTGGAATGCCGCTCACCGTTTCTCGACCATGAGTTGATAGAGTTCGCCGCTTCATTACCGGGGAGCTATAAGCTCTCCATGCGTGGCCGTCACAAGCATATTCTCAAGGAGGCGTTTAAAGATTGGCTGCCGCGAGGTTTCATGGACCGGCCTAAGAAAGGGTTTTCCGTTCCGCTTTCTCGATGGCTGCGCGAGGATCTCGCGCCGATGATGCAGGATCTGCTTGTCAGTCAGAAGCGGCTTGCTCCCTGGTTCCAACAGAAGACGGTGGAGCGCTACGTAGCCGAACACATCAAAGGCGTGGCGGGGCATAGCACGCGGCTGTGGCCTCTGTTTGTCCTGGCACTCTGGATTGAGCGTTACAAGGTGGCGATCTGATCCGTTGATGCGCAAAATCGTTACT
Source organism: Bordetella parapertussis (assembly GCA_945897475.1). GTDB lineage: Bacteria > Pseudomonadota > Gammaproteobacteria > Burkholderiales > SG8-39 > 2-02-FULL-62-17. Next base: position 10,992 of record CAMDFL010000116.1, on the reverse strand, counting down.
CAGCTCAATTTACAGGACAGCCTGGGCGGGGGCGAGATCTATACGCGTATCCTTATCCAGGCATTCGCTGATTTAGGGTGGAGCACCCGACTTTTTGTCAATTCCAGGGCGAAGTTCTGGCAAACTTTGTTGGCCCCGGAAACTGAAGTAGTGAAAATCGAATCGATGCAGCAGCTCGAAGCTGCGCTGGGGGCCAAAGGCGATCTTCTGTTGACGCACTCGACTCTGGATTCTATTTGGGCGCCGCGCATGGCGTGCCGGGCGACTCTGGTGGGAATGCTGCATATGCCCTTGTACGAGAGATTCCCCGAGGGTTTGCGACACTACCATCGCTTGTTCGCGGTATCCCGGCATGTCGCGCAAAGCGCGCGATCGCGCGGATTGGAAAATGTATCTCCTGTCGAATTGCTGGGCGTCGCGGATACGCGACCACGAGGCCCGGCGGCGCCGTTGACCAGAAATAGCTGCTACGACTGGGACCGACGCAAGTTTCGCGACCGATTCCTGGGTTGGTCTGCTGGCCTTTGGTCCGCTGGTCTTTGGTCTCAACCGAACAGGGCCACGGCATACGAGAAAATTCCAGGAACCTTGGCGCTGGGCATCGTTTCACGACTGACGCCGATCAAGCAGTTCCCTTTGATGTTCAGTTTCCTAGCGCCCGTCATTGCGCGATATCCCGCGGTGCGGCTCGAAATATTTGGCAGCGGCGGATTTGCTTCGGTGCGCGATTTGCGTTCCGCGCTGGGTCCTTGTGCGTCCCAGGTGCGATTCTGGGGGCAGCAATCCGATGTTGGCGCTGTCTATGGGCAGCTCGATTACGTGCTCTCGGGTCTGCCGGAAAAAGAGGCCCTTGGGCTGAACCTGATTGAAGCGCAGGTCCTGGGGACGCCGGTTATCGCGGTCGCAGCGCCCCCGTTTCTCGAAACCGTTGTCGATGGGAAAACCGGATTTTTGTATCGCGATCCGCGCGAGGATGGCGGCGCTGAATTCGCCGCGCTCCTGGGTAGTCTTATTAATGGCGCCGAGCGTCCTGTGCCCGGCCAAGCCGAAGCCCACCTTGCTCAATTTTCTGCAGTCGCGTTTCGAGATCGCCTGCAAGCAGCCCTCGAAGGCTTGTGATTTCATGCGCATTCTCTATCTTCATCCGAATGCCTGGACCGGGGAACACGTCATCCTTGGAGAATTGATACGACAGGGCCACACGGTCTGCGCGTTGGAAGAAAAGCGCGATCTGGGCGCCACACGCAGGGTGGCGGACCACTTTCGCAGCGTAGGTGATGGCATTGCAACGCTGTGGTACGACCCGCGCCGTGGCGCGGAAAAGCTTCTTACCTGGCCGCTGGATCGCTGGCTCAAAAAAGATTTTGACGGCCGCAATTTTGCGCACCGCATGTGGATGATTCACGCGGCGGTTGCAAGGTTTCAACCCGACGCGTTGATATCGAGCGAAGGTTTCAGCTACGGCATTCCGGCGGCGACCCTGAAGCGCCTGGGTTGGTTGCGCCAACCCCTGATCACCAGTTTTATCGGCGGCGATATTCTGGATTGCCCCGAGGCGGATGTGGGCAAGCGGCGTGGCGGAGGGACCGGCAGGCTGATTCGAGGGGCTATCCCACAACCGGAATTGCTGCGCGCGGTATCGCCATTGATCAATGAAGCTTTACTCGCCGAAGGGGCCGATCCAGCGCGCATTCGTATCATTCCCAGTCACCTGACTTGGGGCAGTGACGCCCAGGACGCGCTGATGGCGGAGCGAGACTCGGTTCGCCGCCAGATCAGGGGCCGTCATTCGATCGATTCCGCCGCGCCGCTCATCGTTACACTTGGCGGCAATCAAAAGGGCAAGGGACTGCAGCTATTATTGGCGGCGTGGCCGCGCGTATTGCAGGCAATACCGGGGGCGCGTTGGTTTCTATGCGGTCCTCGCGATGCCTGGTACGTCAGTGAAATCGAGCCGCATTTGAGCCAATTCGCCGGCAGCATCATTGCAACCGGCGCCTTATCCGGGCGCGCCGTATTCGAACACCTCGCCGCGGCCGATCTGCACGTCAATCCAAGCTTGTGCGAAAGCTTGAATATGGTGACGGTGGAGGCCGCCTCTGTGGGCACACCCACCGTATCCAGCGATGGGGCCGGGGTATCGCATTGGGTGAGACGCCATGAGAGCGGTTGCGTGGTCCCTAATCAAAGCGTTCCCGAATTGGCCGATGCTATAATCTCGGCGCTGCAATCCCCTGATTTGCTTCATAAATGGGCAAAATCCTGTGGAAATATGGCCAGCCAATTTTCGGCGCAGCGAGTGGCGCGAATGCTCATCGACGCCTTAGTCAGTCTCCCCAAACCGGAATCGTGAATTTAACCCGCCGCATTTAACCCTTTGAATTTAACGTAAGCCTTCTAACGTGACCATTACCCTCGGCCTGCAAACTGGGCATGAATCCTCAGCGGCGATCTTCGAGGACGGCCACTTGATCGCCGCGGTTTCCGACGAACGCTTGTCTCGCATCAAGAACGACGGCGGTCGCCTCTCTGATCTGGCGATTGATGAGGTATTGCGGCTGGCAGACCGAGTACGAGGCGATGTCGATGCACTGGCGCTGCTTTATACGTTCTTTCCCGAGGAATATTTTTTACGCGAATCCTGGGCGAAGGAGTTGGAGCGAAAAATTCATCGCGCCCGGCGGCGCGGCAAAATCGGCGAGCGCCCGCAGATGCTGCTTGCCAATTTTATTGAGCGTTTGCGCGCGCGAGGGAAATCCTTCGACGGACATTTTCTGCGTGACAAGTTTCTGCGCGGCGAGCGGTTCGATAGAGCGCAGGCGGCGTTCTACGATCATCATGATTCCCACGCCTTGCCTGCCGCTTTTTATTCCGGATTTCCGCGCTGCGCGGTATTCACCATGGACGGTAACGGCGATGCCAATATCAGCCATACCTCGGGGCGTTGGGGCGACGGGCAATATCGGCGTGATTATCAAACCGACTCACTTGGCGCATCCCCAGGCGTTTTTTACGGTGCCATCACCGAGTTGCTCGGTTTCCGTGTCATGCGGCACGAAGGCAAGGTGGTGGGGCTGGCGGCGATGGGCGATCCCGCGCCGCTGTATTCGGCGTTTTGCAAGGCATTTCACCTGGCCGCCGATGGCAAACGCTTTGCGTCCGATTTTTCGACGGAAGATGCACGCTTCCAGTTTCTGAAAAAGTCTATCATCGGCCACCGTCGGGAGGACGTCGCGGCGGCAGTGCAAAAGGTTCTGGAGGATGCAGTGCTTGATCTGGTGCGCCGCTATCTGGCCGAGACCGGCGAGTGCTGCGTGGCCTTAAATGGCGGCGTATTCGCTAACGTCAAACTCAACCAACGCATCGCTGAGCTCGCCGAGGTTGACAAAATTTTTGTCTTTCCCGCGATGAGCGACACCGGAAATTCCATAGGTGCGGTGTTGCTCGATAGGGTGGCTCGCGATCCCACCTCATTGTCGCAGTCCTCGCCCCTGCAGCATGTCTATCTGGGACCCGCGTATGGCGAGGAGCAGATCGCCGCCGAGCTGGCCAAAGCCGGTGTGCGCTCGCAACGATTGGATGATGCCGCCTTGATCGCCCTATCGGCCGCTGCGATACATGAGGGCCGTGTGCTGGGCTGGTTTCAGGGCCGCATGGAATTTGGCCCGCGCGCCTTGGGCAATCGCTCCATGCTGGCGCGGGCGACCGATATCAAGATCAACGACTGGTTGAATGAGCGGCTGGATCGATCCGAATTCATGCCGTTCGCGCCCAGCGTGCTTGCCGAATACGCTGACGACATTTTTCTGGGTGTGGATAAAGCACGCCATACGGCCGAATTTATGACCATTACGTTTGACGTTAAAACCGAGTGGAGGGCGCGCATACCCGCGGTGGTGCATGTCGATGGCACTGCCAGACCCCAGTTGGTGCGCAGCGAGAACAACCCGCTTTATTACGCCTTGATCGATGCGTATCGATGCTTATCCGGCATTCCGCTGGTGCTCAACACCAGTTTCAATGTTCATGAAGAGCCCATCGTCTGCGCGCCTGCCGAAGCCATTCGCGCCTTGTCTGAGGGACGGGTGGATTGCCTGGCGATCGGGCCGTTTTTCTGCGAGTTGGACAAAACGTGATCGCGCCGCGCGCATTGGCTATTGACGATCTTTATCCTGCGGTGATGAGTTGCTTCGATTTGCTTCGCCAAGGCAGTGAGCGATTGCGCGTGCTCGATGTTCCGGCGGGACAGGGCGCATTCGCCAAGGAACTGCTGCAACATGGTTGCGCTGAAATTCAGTGCCTGGACATCAACAAGGACGCGTTTGTTCTCGAGGACGGACGCGTCAAATTTACGCAGCACGATGTGATCGCGCCGTTGCCATTCCCGGATGCGTATTTCGATCATGTATTCAGCGTTGAAGGCATCGAGCATTTCGAGAGTCCATGGACCTTCGTCAAGGAACTGTGCCGGGTGTTGAAGCCAGGTGGGTGCATGTTGTTGAGCACTCCCAATACCTTCTCTGTGGACGCGCGACTGAAATATCTTTTGTCCGGCTATTTCCCCAGGTTTCGTCCGTTGATGTTGGAGCCGCACAAGGTCATGGATCAACCGGTCGATGATGCACATATCGCCCCCATCTATTTTTGGCAACTTAACTACTTTCTCGGGCTGGGCGGACTTGACATCGAGGCCGTATCTACTAACGCACTCATCAAGAAGCCGCGCTGGATCAATCGGGTGATCGAAGCCATGATCGCCGCGACGATTCGACGCAATATCGTCCGCAGGCGATTCCCGGATCTTGGCGTGAGTTCCGAAGCCATGTTATTTGGCGACTGTCTGATAGTGGTCGCCAGGAAAAGGCCGGCGAGCGCGGCGTGAAGCTGCTCTACGCCTTCCCGGAACCCCTGCCGCTACCGCGCGCGCGCGGCATACAGGCGGTGAATGCGGTGGCCGCTTTGGCGGCGACGGGCGTCGAAATTGATTTCTGCTTCGTCCCCTGCGCTCAGGGCGATCCGTTCGCCTACTATCAAATCGCCAAGCCGGAAAGCGTCAATCTGCTGCCCTTGTCGCGGGCGCTGCCCTGGCCCATGCATCGGGTGCATAGCAATCGTTTTTTTGCCGCGCGATTGCAACGGCGATTCAATCTTGGTCAGCAGATGATCATGGTGCGCCATCTCAAGCTTGCCGCCTGGCTCGCCAATCACCCGAGCAAACCGAAATACATTTATGAGGCGCATGAAGTTTTTGCCGACACTGCGCCAGGAGCGAAGGCGCAGGCGCGGCGCGAGGAGGAGGCGCGCGTCATGCGGTCTGCGTCCGCCGTGGTGGCCAATTGCGCAGCGACTGCCCAAAGGCTGGTGACACTCTTCGGCAGTCCCCGGGTATTACAGGTGATCCCTAACGGGGTCAACCGACCCGAGGATCTTTCCGCGAAGAATTGGGCGAAGCCCGAAGCACATATTGTTTATTCGGGCAGTTTATTTCCCTGGAAAGGCGCGCACGACCTGGTTGCTGCGGCCAGGTATTTGCCGGGATGCCGGATCGACATCGTGGGTGGCGAGGCCGATCGACTGCTGGAGTTGCAGGCGCTGGTGCCGACCTCAGGCGCATCGATCAAGTTCGCGGGCCAACTCTCGCATCGAGACGCCATGGAGCGCGTCATGAGTGCATGTATTGCTGTGTTGCCGAATCGAGCGGATCCCGATAGCGCATTTACCTCGCCGATTAAACTTTTCGAATACATGGCGGCAGGCTGCGCCATCGTAGCCTCCGACCTCCCTGCGATGCGCGAGATTCTCGCCGATGACGAGGTCATGTGGTCGAAACCCGGTGATCCGGGAAGTATCGCCGAAGCGATCAAGGCTTTGGTCGGGGATCCGGCTCGCGCCCGGCGAATGGGTGAGCGAGTGCGCGAAAAGTCACGTCAATACACCTGGCAGACACGCGCGGCGCGTGTGATGGCGCTTTTGTCGAATATCGGCGCTCATCCATGAGCCTGAGCGGTTCACCCCGTTATTTGATTATTCGTCGCGACAATATTGGCGACCTGGTATGCACCACGCCGTTTATCTCGGCATTGCGCGAGCGCCATCCGAACGCCTATATCGCGGCCCTGGTCAATAGCTATAACCGGGAAATCCTGGATGGCAATCCCGATATCGATGAGGTGTTCGCCTATACCAAGGCTAAGCATCGCGGCCCTGCACGAACACTATTTGGCGTGATGGTGGAGCGCATACGGATGCTATGCACGCTGCGGCGTTGCGGAATTGATCTGGCGATTCTGGCGGCGCCGGGATTTCAAAAACGATCTTTGCGAATGGCGCGTTGGGCCGGCGCAAAACAAGTTCTTGGTTTTGTCGGACATGAGGGCGAGGGCAACGTCGAGCTCGGTGTTGCCAATGTCGAGGCCGTGGATTTGCACGAAGTCGAAGCGGTTTTTCGACTCGGCGCCGCGATTGGAATCCACGGTGATCCGCCACGCGCCAGGATCTTTCCTGATCCCAAACTGCGCTCGGCTGTCGATGAAAAGGTCCGATTATTTCTCGCGCTGCGGCAGGGGCCCATTATTGGAATACATATCAGCGCACGCAAGCCTTCACAGCGCTGGCCGGCGGAACGGTTTGCCGCGTTATCTCAAGAATTGTCGAACACCTGCAATGCGCGCGTCCTGCTTTTTTGGTCGCCTGGGGGCGATTCGAATGCCTTGCACCCCGGCGATGACGCCAAGGCAGAATCCATTATCAATGCTTGTGGCGAGGAAAATCTGCTGGCGATTCCCACCACGCGCCTCTCGGATCTGATTGCGGCCGTGGCCGCCTGCGATATGGTGATCTGCGCGGATGGTGGCGCGATGCATATAGCCGCAGCATTGCGGAAACCCATCGTTTGCCTATTTGGCGATTCGAGCGCGTCACGCTGGCGCCCGTGGGGGACTCATTATGAACTGTTGCAGTCGGGAAGCAGAAACGTTATGGATATCGAAGTTGAGCAGGTGGTCATGGCCGCCCTAAAATTGATTGATGCAACCAATGCCAAAAATTATGAACCCAACACCTAGCGCACCGGGAAATCGCGCAATAGCAGTATGGCTATTAACCTGCTGTTTTCTTGTCTTCGCCATGATATCGATTGGCGGAATTACCCGGCTGACGCATTCCGGGCTGTCCATCGTCGAGTGGCAGCCTATCGTGGGAACCTTGCCACCCTTGAGCGACGCCCAATGGGAGGAAACCTTTGCCAAGTACCGCAAAACGCCTGAATACATAGAAGTCAATCAAGGAATGAATCTGGATTCGTTCAAGGGAATTTTCTGGTGGGAATACTTTCATAGGCTTTTGGGACGCGTGATCGGTGTTGTCTTTCTGCTGCCACTGCTTTGGTTTGCCTGGCGAGGCAATATAGAGCGACGTCTTTTGCCCAGGTTATTTGGAATATTTCTTTTGGGTGGAATGCAGGGCGCCATGGGTTGGTACATGGTCGCCTCCGGTCTGGTCGATGATCCGCGCGTATCGCAATACCGGCTTACGGCGCATCTGAGCCTGGCGTTTCTTATCTATGCGGCCATGTTCTGGCTGGCAATGGATCTCTTGTATCCGCCACCGATGGACAAAATCGGACATCGCAAATTGAGGCATGCCCGTTGCCATGCGTGGGTGATTCTGTTTCTTGTTTTCATGATGGTGATCACCGGCGGATTTGTTGCCGGCATACGCGCGGGATTGGCCTACAACACCTTCCCGCTGATGAACGGCAGCGTCTTTCCATCCGAGCTTTTTCTGCTCGAACCCTGGTACCTCAATTTCTTCAACAACATGGCAACGGTTCAATTCGACCACCGGCTGATTGCCTGGATATTGGCGCTGGTGGTCCCCTGGTTCTGGTTGCGGATGAGGACCACTGGAGTTCCGGCCCGTGCAAGGCAGGGGTCCAACTGGTTATTGTTGCTGCTCGCGGCGCAGGTGACCCTCGGTATCGCCACCTTGCTGTTGGTGGTGCCGGTGCCATTGGCGGCGGCCCATCAGACCTGCGCGGTATTGGTGTTTAGCGCCGCGCTTTATGTTCTGCATGCACTAGAGAATAGTTGGACAAGGAGGCCATCCCCCTTGTAAATCCCCCACTTCGGATGAAACATTATGAGCACAATCACCCGACTCAATACTGGTCTAATGTTTCCAAAGCTTAATGGCCAGATATCCCTGCAGGTCGATATTCGGGCAACAATGCGCGTAGTCGATCCCGTACCTCTGCATCCGGTAACGGCGTCGGCTGGGATAACCATAGCGCCAGGGACTCAAATTCCTCAACCGATAAACGCACGCTGGTTTTAGCGATTCGCAGTTTTGGATGCGGTGTGGGCAAGGTCTGCTCGCTATCGGCGAGCAGTTCCTCATACAATTTTTCACCGGGTCGCAGGCCGGTAAATTTTATTTGTATATCCTGTTCGCCAAGACCGGACAATCGAATCATGTCCCGAGCCAGCTCGACTATTTTTACCGGCTCACCCATATCGAGCACGAAAATTTCTCCTCCGTTGCCCATGTAACCGGCCTGCAGCACCAGTTGCACGGCCTCCGGGATGGACATGAAGTAACGCTGGATATCCGGGTGTGTAACGGTGATGGGGCCGCCCTTGGCAATTTGCTCTCGAAACTTAGGTACGACGCTACCGGTGCTTCCCAATACATTGCCAAATCTCACCTCCACGAATTGGGTTTGGCTTGAAGTGAAGTGTGAGCAAACCAGTTCGGCCAGGCGTTTCGTGGCGCCCATGACATTGGTGGGGTTGACCGCCTTGTCGGTGGATATAAGGACGAATTTGGTGGCGCCCGAGGCAATGGCTTGGCGAGCCGCTACCATGGTGCCGCGGACGTTGTTCTGCGCGGCTTCCCAGGCATTTATCTCTTCCATCAAGGGCACGTGCTTGTAGGCCGCTGCATGAAACACCACATCGGGGCGCCATTCCTGCATGACCTGGTTGACGCGCGCTTCATTGCGAATGTCCGCGATGATGGGAATAAAGTGGAGCCCTGGGGTTTGCGTGGTGAATTCCTCGACGATTCGGTACAAAGCAAATTCGCTTTGATCGAGGAATACGATTCTCGCCGGACCGAATCGCGCCAATTGCCGGCATAACTCGGATCCTATCGAACCGCCAGCACCGGTAACCATCACCGTTCGCCCGCTGATCCAATCGCGGACGCCGTCGGTATCGAGCTTCACCGGATCGCGTCCAAGGAGGTCATCGAGTTCGACCTCCCGAATTTGGGAAACTGTGACCTTGCCACTGGCAAGGTCGTCGAATGAGGGAACGATAAGGACTTTCACACCCGCCGCGGTACACAAACCCAAGGCGCGGCGGCGTGCGTTGTGGTTGACGCTTGGCATGGCAATGATTGCGTGTCCGACCGAGTATTTCTCTGCGTTGGCGGCGAGCGAATCCAGCGGACCCAGAACCGAGGTGCCGTGAATTTGCCGTCCAATCCTGGCTGGGTTGTCATCGAGCAAGCCGACCACCCGCCACTCTTTGCTGCGCGCGAGATTTTTGAGCAAATCCGAAGCCGAGTCGCCGGCGCCCATGATAAAGACAGCGCGGTCTCCGGGGGCGAACAGGCGCCGCTCCCTCCACAGGCGGTAGCTAAGACGGCTTCCGCCCATCGCAATGACGAGCAACATGGGATCCAGCAGCAACACAGAACGCGGGATATTGGGCGGCTGGATCAACACCAGCAACATCGAGATCGCCATGCTTGAGATCACCGCGGCGAGAACAATGCGGTACAGATCATGGACGCTGGCGTAGCGCCAGATACCGCGATACAGCCCGAGTGAGAGAAATACAGCGGCTTGAATCGCCACCACCCAAGGTAGCGATGCAATCATGCTGCCAAGGTATAGCTCAGGTATGTCGAAATTAAAGCGCAGCCAGAAAGCGGCGCACCAGGCGGCAATTGCGACCACCAGGTCATGGCCGAACGCGGCAAATGCCCGCTTGTGGCGCAACATCATCGCGCCCCAGCTTGAAACATCAACCATCGCCTGTCAATGCGATTGGCAGCGAACATTAATAGTGCGCCCCAGACAACGATAACGGCCAATTGCGTGGTTCCTTCCATATAAAACGTGGCAAGGGCCCCCGCCGCGGATATCGCCATGACCGCATATTCAATCAGCGCCGTGCTTCTGTGCCCCAGTCCCATGCGCACCAGCTTTTGATAGTAGTGCTCATTGTGTGGCCGCCAGAACTTTTCCTTTTTCAGGATACGGCGCATCAAGGTAAGGCTTGCATCAGCGATGAAAGGCGAAAAGGCGAACACCGGAAAAAACGGGGACCATACGCCCTCGCGCCACCCGATAGCGCCGATGGCGGCTGCGGCGAAGCCCAGGGTTACCGCGCCGATATCCCCCATGAATATGCGGGCGGGATGAAAATTTATCGCCAGAAACGGCAGGCTGGCGGCGGCTATCGACCCACACAGCATCGCCAGGGGAGGGCTCCCGCCTATCCATGCGCCTCCCGCGCAGGCGCTAAAGCCGATCAGCGACATGCCGCCGGCAAGGCCATCCGAACCATCCATAAAATTGTATAAGTTGGCCAACCATACGATTGCAAGCACCAGAAAAATGCCTTCCGCAATCGATAGCTGGCCCAAGCCAAACCCACAGAAGGCCGCGGCGATCACGCCCTGCGCGCCAAAGCGCGGAAGCGGATGCAGGCGGCGCCAATCGTCTATTAGGGAGACGATGGCAATCGCCAGGGCGCCCATGCCGAAGGTGGCGTAGTCCGGCAGCAGCAGCGCGACTGCCACCAGCATGCCGCAGACAATTGCGATTCCACCGGTTCGGGGCACCGGTGTGAGGTGCAGGGAGCGCTGGTTAGGATGATCGACCAGAAGGCCGGGACAACGCAGCAATACAATCAATATTCCAGTGCTGATGCCGGCGGCTGCAAGGGGGGTGAAAAAGATTTGATACGCTGAATTCATTTT
>CAMDFL010000115.1 GCA_945897475.1 Bordetella parapertussis | reverse complement strand
GCCATCTGGGCATTGAGCTCCACCACAGCGCTCTCCAAACGTCGTTGCATCACCTCAGGCTTGAGCTCAGCTTCCTGCTGTTGCGTTACTTTGGGCGTAATCGGTGCAATAGCTTGGGGAGCAGGCGCCTGGGGTGCCGACTTGACTGTGGCGGCAGGAGCCGCCGTCGCGCCTGGCATCGGCGCGCCCTGAACAAGACTAGATATATTGCTTGACATGATTTCGCCTCCCAAAAAATTTATTCCACATCGAATTCTGTAGGTCGTTGCTTACAATAGAAAAACAAGCCTCTTTCGCATGCAAGATACCTTACGTACAAGACATCTACTCGTGACAGAAAATGGAGCCTTGCCTCTTGAACTCGGATCCTGGATCGGGACCTTTAATGGATTGTGAAAATATTTTTTAGGAATTTTTTTGTGCTGCGGAGGCAACACTTCGGACTGCGAGACTTCGGGCCGCGGAACTTCCGACCGCGGCAACTCAGCCATCGCCTGAGCGAGGAGGCCAAGTTGTCGATTTACGCTGGGGTATTAGCGAACCCAGCCACGATCAGCGCGTCGTAGAACGCGAACCGGTAACGCTCGGCCACTTGCAAGCCCCGGTTGTGGATTGGCTGGGTCAGCGGCACCACCTTGCAGATGGCGGTGATGGGTTCGAGTGCCTCGCGGATTTCGCTCACTTTCATACCGAGCTTGCGTAGCGCCACCGACGTAAATTCCTTGAGAACTTGCACGCTGATGGCCGAAGGGATTACACCTCCATCTTTGGCAATCCGGCGGTCATGGTGAAAGCGATCGAAAACGAATACCGAAAACTCTGGCAAGAATGGTGCGCCCGACGCAGCCTGCCCGCGATCAAAACCCACGAGTAAATGCAGGGGTAGGGAACGCAGATCAGCACACCAAACTCAAAGGGGTAAATGCCTGAAGAGTGGCGTGGTTTCTAGTATTTGGCCATATTACCGCGATATTTCCCACGGGTTGAGGAGCCTCACTCCGGTGAGCTTGAAGTCAGCGATGTTGCGAGTGACTACCGTCATGCCATGCACAAGGACGGTTGCCGCGATGAGTGCATCACGCTCGTTGCGCTTGTCGGGTACGTGCAGCCGGGCGCAGCGTTGTGCAACGGCGGTATCTACAGGCAGTGTGCGCTCAGAGAACTCCGGCAATACGTGCTGCTCTAGCCACGAGCGCAGCATGGCACCCTGGGTGGCGTCCTTTCGCTCATGCAACAGAACGCCAAGCTCTAATTCCATAATGGTGATGGCCGACACAAAGAGGTCAGAGGCATCAACGCCTTGCGTCCATGCAGCCACGTTGGTATCGGCCTTGCCAAACCGCACTTTGCGCAGCTCGGACACCACGTGGGTATCGAGAACATGCATCATAAGAAATCAGCTGGTCGGACTTCAATGCTCACACGCTAAGGTGGTAATGATCACAGGGACACCTCGGTTAAATTATTAATGTAGTTATGTTGCTACATGTTGCAAGTGATGGCGACCATCATCGTTGTCCGCCCTTCTTGTCCGCCTTGGCCAAACTTATCCTTGAGACCGTTCCAAGCGACCCGGGGCGCGATGAATTTCGCCAGGGCAACGCCATGGGGCCGGAGTTTCGCCACTGGCGGCGCGCCAAAATTGGGCCACACCTGCAGCTCGTTGCAATAACGGGCTAGTTGCGTTTCACTCCCACACACGTCGCTAGCGGTTTGGCAAATCCTCCCGTGAGAATACATACGTCGCCCGCAAACAGCTTGTTCGTGCGGCTCGGCGTGCCGTTTATTCGCACATCTGTATTCTCGCCAATCATTACACTTGCTGGCGCCCCGGTGACTATGCCTATACATTGCGCCATGGTGGATGCCCTGCCATCTCGTGCAGCAATGCGACATTTGTGGACGGGTACTTGGGCTATGACTGCCTCGCTGATTATTATCAGTATGACTGCCGCTATAAAGGAACACTTCATTCATCCCCCGAAAGAGTTATGTCAATTTACATGCGGGTAAATCGGCGCGGCGTTGCACCCTTGCACCACTACCTTGTTATGTCATCGACCTTGAGAAAAATTCGTCGCATGTCCGGACTGGCACTGCGCGAGGAGGTCGTTTCGCTGGATTGATTGGATGTCCATGGCCCGCGTCCGCTCACTTCGGTCCACTCGCCCAGACGCACGCTGAGGCTTGTTCCGACCTGAAGTGTTTGGGCCGGACCGGTGCGGCCCTGGCTTGATGTCTGGCTTTGCGCATAAAACGAAACGCTTGCCGAATTGCCTGAGAGTCGCGGCTGCACTTCCAAGTGCGTGCTGGATTGCCCCGGTGCGCCTGTGATGCCCGGCAACGGGCGAGCTGAAGCCTGAGTGCCCTGGCTAAAGGTCATCAAGGCGCGTTGGCCGTTCAATACCTGGATCGACTGTTCCGGTGACTCATCGCTCGCACTCCGACTGCTGGTGGTGACGCTACTGCGGGAGTCCCCCGGCGGGGTGCCAAAGCGCACTGTAACCAGCAACTGACGGGGTGATTCAGGCGGCGCGCTACTCGCGGCGGGCGCGGCGGCCGGTGGGGTTGGCGCAGTCGGGGAGCCATTCAGAAAGTTCGGGATCTTGGTCAGAATCTCGGGGGGCGTTCCCGGCTTCAGGGCGGCGAAGCCTGCCTGGCCCTGGGCAATGTTGATACTGGTCTTGTTGCTGTCCAGAGCAGTGGCGCCCTGGAACACGCGGTTGTAGGTTCCAGGCTCACCACGAGTGTCCTGAGTGCCTCCACCTTGCGGGATGAACACCGCCGTGTAATCGGTGCCACGAATTCCGATCGTCGCATTGGGCGTCGTCAAGGCGTAATCCTTGTTGATGGTGCCGGTGACGGTTCGAAGAGCGCCCACCAAGAGTTGCAGGGCGGCATGCGGCCCCTTTCGGCCTTTGCCGGCAACGTTGTCATACGCATCAATCTTCAACCTCGATTCAGGATAAACCCAGATCACAGCATCGTCGATCATACGGATCTGCACGTTTGAGAGCTTGCTGGTCCAGACGGTATCGCCCTCATAGAGCTGCACCCCTCTCTGCGCCGGGCGCTCCAGACCCGATCGCTGCGATATTCGCGCTTCGCCGCTGACGCTCTGGATGATTCCCGCCGCGCTCCAGACTTGCAACGGGAAAACCATAAACAGTAATAAGAGCGCGTATTTTGTGGGACTCGCCCAGGCTCCATTGTTCTGCATGCGGAACCGGTTGAGCCAGCGCCTGGCACCGGCGAAATGCGACGCGGAAATGATGCGCTTTAAATTGGGCATGGTGATTGGGCTCGCAAATGCGTAAGAGGTTAAATGCAAGCCTGGGTTTATGGGCAACCCAGGGTTTAAGGACACCGCGATTATTTTTTAGTGTGGCGGGGCCCTTTGCCATCAAACGATATTTTTTGAATCTAAACGATTCTACGAAACTTCGCTGATGTCGGAGAAAAACCAGTATAGCTTGGCATATGGCGAGCCAGCGCACGCGCGCGAATGCGGAAAATTCTCGTGGGCTTACGTTTCTTCGGAAACACCACGCGCATGCCGTTGATCGCAACGATGTCCTGTCTGGCCGGCAGTGGCAATGTTCTGCCTGGCGCGTGACAAAATATTGCCTATGGCCTTGTTATCAAGCGTCAAAAATTTATTAATGAGTATAAGTATATGATTATATTTAAATAAATATCTGGCACGGGTTCTGCTTATAGGTTTGGCGAGATTGGCATCGGTGCGTATCCGTTGCGAACATGAAACCTAAAATGTGGAGATCCGAAGATGTCTGTCATCAATTCCAATATCAACGCGCTGAACACTCAAGGGGCGTTGGTGTCCAACAACCGGGCACTGGCCACAGCGATGCAGCAGCTATCGACCGGGAAGCGAATCAATTCTGCCAAAGATGATGCCGTCGGGATGGCGATATCGACGCGGATTACCCAGCAGGTCCAGGCGCTGGATCAGTCGGTTCGTAATGCCGGGGATGCCATCTCGCTGATTCAAACCACTGAAGGTGCGACCAACGAAATTACCAGCATGCTGCAGCGCATGCGCGAATTATCCATCCAGTCGATCAACGACAGTAACGCCAACGAGCAGCGCGGTTACCTGGACCTGGAATTCCAGCAGCTGAAGCAGCAAATTGTGCAGATCGCGAACGCCACGGAGTGGAACGGCTTCCCGATCTTAAATGGTACTGTCGGCCAGCAGGTTGGCCCGGTGCCGGTAGTGCGCGCAACCAGCGCCGGTCAGTTTATGGCGGGGGTGACCAACACGGCCGGAGCGGTCACCAGCAGCAATGCAGGTACAGTGACGACCACGGGAACTCCGCTGAAGTCCGGAAATCTGAGCGTTAAAGTCGATCCGAGCAATGTCGCCTTGGCGACCGCCGTACTTACCCTTGATGATGGCAGTTCCCTATCGTTCAGTGGCGCAGTCAACGCGATGACCATCACGTTTACGAACACCGCCCTGACCGGTGGCACCGGCACTTTCGTGCTGACTTCGACCACCGCAGGCGGTGGTACCGCGACGAACTGGGCCACTTCTGAGACGGCGGCAGTGTCTATAGCACGCACTTTCGGCAGCCTGAACACGATCGCGGCCGGAGATGTCACGATTAATGCCCAGGTCATTCCACTTTCGCTCAACGCCAGCGACACCCTGTCGCCCTCGCTCAATGCGGCGGGCAGCGCAATTGCCAAAGCGGCGGCAATCAACACCAGGTCGGCTACGTCTTTGGTTAAAGCCGTGGTTGGACAGACCGTTATGACGGGATCGGCGATGTCACTGTCGGCCCTGACAGGATCCACTCTACCCAGCGGAAGCGTCACCATCAACGGCTACAACACGAGTATTTTCAGCGGGCAGCGCAGCGACACGCAGGCGTCTCGCGCACTGGCTGTCCAGGAGATCAACAAAATTTCCTCCAAAACCGGAGTGGTAGCGATCGACACAGGAAGCATTGCCGGGGGAATTACCTTGACGGCCGCGGATGGTCGCAACATCGAACTCGCCTTCAATACGGCTTCGCTAGCAGCCGATTTTGCCTCCGCCACCGGCCTCAAGCAGGGCGCTCAAAGCGGCACCTACTCCTTATCTGCAAGTGTCGGCACCAAGCTGTTGGTCGGTAGCGACACCGGCGCCATCGCGCGCAGCGGACTCCAGGCTGGTAGTTTCGATGACAACATTTCAGTAGTTGGCACCTTGGACCGTACCAGCGTCAACCCGAGTTCCAGCACTGCTACCGCCCTGCGCCAGGGGGATCTTCTCATCAACGGCATCGCGATTCCGGGATCAGAGGCCTTGAAACACCCGATCACCGGAAATGCAATTGCCTACCACGATAATTCCAGCGGCTTGGCGATTGCCGCTGCCATCAATTCCAAGAGCAGCCTGACAGGGGTGACGGCCGCGGCCCGCCCGGCCACCATCACCGGCACCACCATCACCGTCTCCACGGCCCCGGTCACGTCTTTTGCGCCATCAAACGGGGCACCGGTCGTCGCCCTGATGGTCAACAACACCCAGGTGCTGGTACCCATGCACACCAACCAGGATGCGCGCGCTGCAGCAATCGTGGCGGCGATCAACGCCCAGGTTGAAGGGGTGACCGCGAAAAACAACGGCGGCGGCACCGGTATTTCCCTTGCCACCGATGGCCGCAATTTGTCGGTATGGTTTAGTGCGGCAACAAATCTTGCGGCTACAGATTTCGGACTTGCCGCCGGCGATGTCGTGTCATCCGCATCCAGCGCCGCTGCAATAACGCATTTTGGCGGTGTCAGCATGTACTCAAGCATCCCGCCAGCACCCTTGCCATTGCCGGCCTCGATAGCGGGTTCTCCGACGCCTGCGCCCGCACCGACTGGAAAAATCCAGGTGAGCACAGGCGCCAACGGGGTCAGCTCGGCGTCGAACTTCAGTGCGCTGGGCTTTGTTTCTGGCACCTACGGCGGCGCCTCCGGCATAGATACGTCCGCGCCACGGGTAGGCCGCATGACTTTTCAGATCGGCTCCACCGCCGGGCAGGTCATGACCATCGATTTTGCCGATTTCGGCAGCAACGGTCCCATCACCGGGACCATCACCAAGGACGCCGGTTCCGCCAATCCGACCGTGAATATTTCCACGGCGGCCGGCGCAACGGCGGTTCTGGCGAGTCTTGACGCTGCCATGAACAACATCAACGGTGCACGCGCCAATATGGGTGCGGTGATGAACCGACTGGTCCATGTGATCAACAACCTGACCAACGTGGTCACCAACTCCAAGCAGTCGCGCAGCCAGATTGAAGACGCTGACTATGCCCTGGCGTCGACCGACCTGGCTCGAGCGCAGATTATTCAGCAAGCGGCCACGGCGGTTCTCGCTCAGGCCAATACCAGCCAGCAGAGCGTGCTCAAGTTGCTGCAGGGCTAATTGAGAAGCTGACGCAACAGGCTGATCAGCCGCAGAACAGAAGATCGTCGGTTTCGAGCCGATGGCTTGATCATCCGCGCGAAAGCGACGATCCGCACGAACGGATTTTTCGTTCGTGCGGGCTTTGGCAGCGCTGCTGCGGGCACTTCAGGCTACTTATTGCCGGGATTCCCAGCCTGCCAGCACCGCACCGTCAAGAAACTGCCGTTCTCGCGAACTGGCCGCAAATGCCTCCCTGGCGAAACATGTATCCAATTGATTTATATGATAAATAGTCAATGGCATGAGAATTGCTCAATGACAGATACCGATTGCATAGAGGTGTACAGTGAACGATCCGATACCGCGACCTTGTAATGTTCTTTGGCTGGATACGGCATCTCCGATGAGCGCTGGCGAACTCTCACAGATCAACATTGCCGGCGTGAAGCTATTGACGATTCAGAACGTTGCCGATCTCAAGCGCGAATTCGACAACGTGGACGCCGTGGTGGTCCGCCTGACACAAGACATCGGACTGATGGAAGAAGTACTGGGCCTGTTGCGCGGATTGCAGCGCCGCTTGCCCGTCATCTGCAGGGTAGACCGGCACCGGCTGGATATAGGCGTGCAGGCAATGCACGGCGGTGCGGCGCACGTACTGCCATCCGATGACTGGTCGGTGGAGGGATGGCGCTCGGTATTACTTCACTTGAGCAGTTTGCGTGGCACGGCAAATTTACCGCAGCAGGCATTCGTGTTTGTGGACCCTCTAAGCCTGACGCTGCTGGAACTCTCCCGAAGGGTAGCTGCCGCCGGTGTGACCACCCTCCTGACCGGCCCGACTGGGGCTGGAAAGGAAGTGCTGGCCAGGGTGCTGCATGACGCCTCACCGCGAGCAAACGGCCCCTTTGTCGGACTGAACTGCGCTGCAATACCTGAGAGCATGATCGAGGATCTGCTGTTCGGTCATGAAAAAGGCGCATTTACCGGCGCGACCCGTGATCACCGCGGAGCATTTGAGCAGGCCGAAGGCGGCAGCCTGTTTCTGGATGAAATCGCCGAAATGCCCTATGCGCTGCAGGCCAAGCTACTCAGGGTGCTGCAGGAGCGGCGCGTGACCCGCCTGGGCGCTCAAGGGTCCATCCCGGTTGATGTGCGCCTGATTACCGCGACCAACAAGGATCTGCGCGCCGCGATTCAAGCGCGCGAATTCCGCGAAGACCTGTATTACCGCATCAGCACATTCCGCCTGCGCATTCCGGCGCTGGCTGAGCGCAAACAAGACATCCTGCCACTGGCGCGCCATATGCTTGAAATACATGCCAAGGACGGCCAGT
Source organism: Bordetella parapertussis (assembly GCA_945897475.1). GTDB lineage: Bacteria > Pseudomonadota > Gammaproteobacteria > Burkholderiales > SG8-39 > 2-02-FULL-62-17. The sequence continues at coordinate 6,333 of CAMDFL010000115.1, read as the reverse complement.
CCAGAACGCTGACACCGGGCGCAGAGTCCTTACTGACGAGCTACGGCTGGCCTGGCAATGTGCGCGAATTATCTAACGTTATGCAAAGGGCCCTGGTGTTGTCCATGGGGCTATTGATCGGCGTGGAGCATCTTTTGTTCGATGAACAGGAACACGGTTTGTTATTGGCTGCGGGGATTGGGTTGGCATCGAATGACCAGAATGGCCAGATCAGTCGCGAGGAGGAAGACTCCAGCGCCTCATTTGCGGTGGTCGCGGACCGCCGACTCGGGGTCGCGGTCCGATCGAGCGAGCATCGGGTTATCGCCGCGGCATTGCACGCAGCGCCCAACCGTGTCGAGGCCGCCCGAGCGCTGGGGATCAGCCCACGCACGCTACGTTACAAGCTGGCGCAATTGCGCGATCACGGATTGTCCGTGGCCAGCGCGAAATAAAAAAAGGAGCTCACCATGATCGATAAAGCCCACGCTGCCAACCTGCAGTCCATCATGAGCCAGATTCGGCAATTCGAGTCGCAGGTGAAGTCGCTGGCCAAACCGGAGACCTCGCCACTCGAAGGCGGACTCGGAATCCCTTCGCTCACCCCGGCAAGCAAGCCCGGTTTCGCGGGAATGGTGAAGGAAGCGGTCAATTCCGTCTCCGCTTTGCAGAACAAAGCCTCTGACATGGCGACCGCGTTCGAGCAGGGCAAGGACGTTCGCCTGACCGATGTGATGCTGGCCATGCAAAAGTCATCCATGGCGTTTGAGGCCACTCTGCAGGTGCGCAACAAGATCATGCGCGCCTACGAAGACATCAGGAATATGCCGGTGTAGTTAAACGTTTTCGTTAAACTTTTTCCTTAGTTTTTTCGCACGCCACGCCCCCATCCAACGCAACCTGAAAATGTGATTATGGCCACCACTGAACAAGCACTAGGCGCAACATTGACGCCGCAGGCTGCCCTCGGCATGGCGCCGATGGTTATGCCTGGACAGGGTGTGACTGCCCTCGGCGGTAATTTCGCTGTCGCACAGCCCGCAGGCGTGCTGTCCTCAATGGCCGAGGTATTCCAGCAACCCGCCATTCGCAAGGCGCTGCCTGCGATCTTCGTGCTGCTCGCATTAATCCTGTTTGGCGCCCTCTACTCCTGGACGCAAGAATCGCCCTACCGTGCGTTTCCCGGCATGACCGAGGCCGACCAGCAGACCGCGCTGGATGCGCTGAAAACCGGCAACTACCAGCCAAGAATCGATCCGAGCTCCGGTCAATTGCTGGTTCCCGCGAATCGTTATCACGAGGCACGCATCTTCCTCGCCTCGCAAGGCGTGCCGCGCAATCAGGGGCGCGGCATACTGGAATCACTCAAGGACCAGTCGGGCCTGACCACCAGTCAATTCATGGAGCAGGCACGCTACGGCGCAGCCATTGAACAGGAACTGGCCAAGAGCATCACCCAGATCGGGACCATTCAGAGTGCACGGGTTCATCTGGCACAACCCAAACAGAGCGCATTCGCGCGCGACCATACACCGGTCAAGGCATCAGTGATCGTGACGCCATTCAGCGGACGCCAAGTGTCGTCCAATCAGGTCCAGGCGATTGTGCACCTGGTGGCATCGAGCGTGTCCTACCTGTCTGCTTCTGACGTGTCGGTGGTCGACAATCTGGGCAATCTCATCTCCAAGTCGTCAGCCGAGGGCGCGCTCGGACTGACCAGTCTCCAAGCCGAGCACAAGATTCAAGCCGAAGAACTCTATCGCACCCGCATTATTCAGTTACTGGAACCAGTGGTCGGCGAGGGCAATGTCCGCGCCCAGGTCGACTTGGTAATGAACTTCACCCAGATTGAAACAGCTACCGAAGATTACGATGTAAAAAGGGAGGGGCCCAAGACGCGCTCAGAGGCGCTGTCAGAGGAGCGCGCCTCCCAGTCGGACGCCACCGGAGTGCCCGGCTCCTTGTCCAACAAGGCGCCGGCCGATGCAAACGGCTCTCCCGACACCAAGCCTAGCGACGATATCAAGGGGGCCAATGGCAATGGCGCCCTGAGCAGCAAGACCACTCGCAACTATGAATTGGACAAGACCGTCCGGCACGTCAAGAATTCGCAGGGCGGCATCGACCGTGTTTCAGTCGCCGTGGTTCTCAAAGAGCGTGCGCCGGCGCCTGCTAAGGACGCCGCGGCGGCCAAGGACACTGGCACGACCAAGGGCGCCGCCGCCCCCGCTGCTCCTGCTGCTCCTGCTGCAGGGTTCTCCCCGGAGGACATGGAGCGACTCTCCGGGCTGGTTAAGGGCGTGGTGGGGTTCAACCTGGATCGGGGCGACGTCGTCAACATGATGGCTGCGAAATTCGAGCCAGCGTCCGCCACCGGTCCTGGGCCAGCCTGGTATGAGAACGATGTCACCCTTAATGGCATGAAAGTGGCGCTGGCCTGCCTGGTTCTGATGGTGATTCTGCTGACGGTGGTGCGGCCCTTGGTCAAATCCTACCTGCCAGTCCCTGTGCCTGCTCTAGCGGCGCCGGGGTCGGAGCTGGCCCAGACTGCACAGGATGGAGATGCGTCCTCCGGTGACAACGGCGAGGCGGGTCTAACCATGGAAGAAGGCGAGTCGCTCGAAGACTTCAAGGAAAGGCTTAAAAAATCCGGAACCCCCAAGAAATCGAGCATTTCGGCTGATATGCTGGACACTGCCAACACCTACGATGACAAGGTAGCACTCATCCGGATGTTGGTACGTGAAGACTCCGGACGTGTTGCAAATGTGCTCAAGAACATGATCAAGCGGGATATGGGCGGATGATCTTTTTGGATCTGTCGCATCAAGAACATAATCAAGCGGGATATGAGGGGATGCCCCCCCTTGAGCGCTCGCCTTGCACGGCGACTTCATCAACGATTGCTTAGGTGACTACGTGGCCACTAAAAACGCCGATAATCAGGACCTGACACAGGATGCGGCAGCTGGGGAGCCGATGAGTGCGGAGCTGCGCGCCGAACTCGAGCAGCTGACCAACATGCAGCGCGCTGCCGTACTCATGCTGCTACTGGGCGAGCAGGAGGCGGCCAACATCATCAGCTACCTGAATCCCAAAGAAGTGCAACCCCTGGGGGCTGCGATGGTGTCGGTTGCAGATTTGTCTCAGGAAGCCATCAGTGCCGTGCTCGACGAGTTCATCTCGACCATCAAGAAACAGACCAACCTCGGCCTGGGCGTTCATGACTACGTTGAGACGGTGCTGCAGCGCGCGCTCGGCAAGGATAAGGCGGCATCAGTGCTTGGCAGAATCCTGCCCGGCTCATCCAGCCGGGGGCTGGACATTCTGCGCTGGATGGACGCCCGTACCATCGCCGATATGATCCGCAGCGAGCATCCCCAGGTGGTGGCGATCATACTGTCCGTTCTGGATCCGGATGTTGCGGCGGACGTGCTGAATTTTCTGCCCGCCGAAACCAGGCCGGAGATCGTCTCCCGGATCGCCAAGTTGGATGCGGTTCCGCCTTCGGCGATGAAGGAGCTGGAAATGATCATGAACAAGCAGTTTTCCTCGAACTCATCGAGCGCATCCTCCAGTTTAGGCGGCATCAAAACGGCGGCGAAGATCCTCAATTTCACAAAGACCACACCGCTGGCTGGAATCATGTCCGGGGTCACCAGCCTGGATTCGGATATCGCGCAGAAAATTCAGGACGGCATGTTCACGTTCGACAACCTGGTGAGCTGTGACAGCAAGACCATCCAGACCCTGATGCGAACAGTCGAGCCGGATCTTCTCATGGTCGGCCTCAAGGGGGCTGACGAAGGCGTGCGGAGTAAATTTTTCGACAACATGTCCTCACGCGCACGCTCGATGTTCATCGACGACATGGAGGCCAAGGGCCCCATGCGTCTTGCCGACGTGGAAGAGGCGCAAAAGCAAATCATGCGAATAGCTCGCAAGCTCGCTGACACGGGTGAAATCGTCCTCGCAGGTGGAGGAGATGATTATGTCTGACCCAGCCGCCGCGACGTTGACGTCTTCCGCGAATTGGCAGCCCGATGCCCAGCTGAATCGCGCCAGCCCGCAAGAGCGAGCATTTTCGGAAAACGCCTCACCGGATACGTCGAGCTTTCTCGAAACACGCGATCCTGACCAGCATTCTTTTGACGCTTTTACCTTGCGGCAGGGCGCCGCGGCATCGACGGGCGCGACTCATGAAGCGGGACCTTCTGCCGTCTATCTGGACGGGGACGCTTCAGCTCAAGGGGCGAAAAATACAGGGACACACCATGATCCATCGCGGACATTGGATCACGATGCACTGCCTGCCACTAGCGTCCTCGATGAAGCGAAATTACGTCAGGAATACGATGCCGGCTTCGCCGCGGGCATTGATGCAGGCCGGACGGAGGCCCGCCGGCAGATCGAGGTCGAGAAGCAAGGCGTGCGTGAATTTCTCGATGCTCTCAATAAATCTTTGGCCAACACTCAAGATTTCTTTTTGCCGCTTGAAAGCTTAGCCATCCATATCGCCGAACAACTGGTGCGCGGGGAACTCAAGCTCTCCGGGGATGCTATCCGGCGTCTGGTCGAGAATTCCCTGCTGGAAGTTGAGCACCGTGGCGAACGCGTCAGCGTTCGACTGAATCCGGAAGACCTGGAAAAATTCTCATTGCAGGACGGCGAACTCTCCGACACCATGGAGCTGGTGCGCGACCCGACGCTCGCCCGGGGGAGCGTGAAGATCGAGATGGCCGGCGGGACTATCGAGGATTTCATTGAAAATAGGCTCGACGCACTGGCCCGTTCGGTGCTCGGCCCATCTGTCGAGGGCTACGTGAAACGCCCTGCCACAGCCCTGCGGACCAAGCCGCAGGATGATGGCGCAAGGTTTCAGGCACGACCCCTTGCAGGCAGCGTGAGCGTGGAGCCCCCTGCGCAGGGCGGGCACAATGTGTACATCGATGCGTCCGAGACGGATGAAGATGATGCCGAACTCGCTGCCTGATTTTGCCGGCGCGGCGAGCGCAGCCATAAAGCGGGCGCGCGTTGATCCACCCCAGCGCAGCGGCAAGTTGATCCGCATGGTAGGGCTCACGCTGGAGGCCCAGGGTATCGTTGCCCCTACAGGGGCTTTCTGTATCGTTGAAAGCCCAGGCGGCATGCCGCTGGAGGCCGAAGTGGTGGGATTCAATGACCGTACCACCTACCTGATGCCATTGGCCGAACCGATTGGCATCGGTCCAGGCGCGGCGGTGCGGGTTGTCAGCCGCTCGCCTACGGTGCGCCTTGGACCGGCTCTGCTCGGTCGCGTAATCGACGCCAGGGGGGTCGCACTTGACGGCAAACCTGCCCCGCTTTGCCCAGACGAATTCAGCTTGAGGGGACTATCGCTCAACCCTCTGCACCGCGGCTCAATCAACCAGGTGCTGGACGTCGGGGTGAAGGCAATCAACGGCGTGCTCACCATCGGACGCGGGCAGCGAATTGGGCTCATGGCCGGTTCAGGCGTTGGCAAAAGCGTGCTGATGGGCATGATCACGCGCTACACCAAGGCCGATGTGGTTGTGATCGGATTGATCGGCGAACGTGGTCGCGAAGTCAACGATTTCATCAAAGAGTCGCTAGGCGTCGAAGGCCTGGCCAAATCAGTCGTGGTAGCAGCGCCAGTCAACGTGTCGCCGGTGCTGCGTTTGCGGGCAACCAATCTGACCCATCTCATCGCTGAGTATTTCCGCGATCGTGGGCTGAACGTGCTGCTGCTGGTTGACAGCCTGACCCGGGTTGCCCATGCGCAGCGCGAGATCGGCTTGGCCGTTGGCGAGCCGCCCACAGCAAAGGGCTACCCGCCGTCTGTGTTTTCCCTGCTGCCCAATCTCATCGAGCGCGCTGGTGTGGGCAAGGATGGGCACGGCGCCATTACCGCAATCTATACGGTGCTCATGGAGAATGACGACCCCTCAGACCCGGTTGTGGATATTGCGCGGGCGTCCCTAGACGGGCAAGTCATGCTGTCGCGCTCGCTGGCCGATGCGGCGCATTACCCGGCGATTGATCTGTCAGGCTCAATTTCTCGCGTGATGCAGTCCTTGGCAGAGCCTGGGGTCCTCAAGACCGCCAACCGTTTCAGGCGGCTATGGACGCTGTACCAGCAGAATGCCGAATTGATCCAGGTTGGAGCCTATGAAAGCGGCTCCAATGCTGACCTCGACGAAGCCATCGCCAAGCGGCCTCACATGGAGAATTTCCTGCGCCAGGATATGCACACCGCGGTCGATTATGCAGAAACGCTGCAGGCGCTCACGGAAGTAATGACAATTTAAACGCGGGCAATTTAAACGTGGGTAATTTAAACCCGGCAATTTAAAC
>CAMDFL010000114.1 GCA_945897475.1 Bordetella parapertussis | reverse complement strand
CTGACGTTGGTTGAGCCGCAGCAGCTCCGCTACCGGGCGTTGCTGTCGGTGGTTGAGCCGCAGCTGCACCGCCACTAGTCGTCGCTGATGTTGCTTGATCGGTGGGTGCGCCGCCACCAGCCGTTGCTGACGTTGGCTGAGCCCCAGCTGCTGCGCCACCAGCCGTCGCGGATGTTGGTTGAGCCCCAGCTACACCGGCACCAGTCGTTGCTGACGTTGGTTGAGCCGCAGCAGCTCCGCTACCGGGCGATGCTGTCGTTGGCTGAGCTGCAGCTGCACCGCCACCAGCCGTTGCTGAGATTGGCTGAGGCGTAGCTGCTCCGCCACCAGTCGTCGCTGATGTTGCTTGATCGGTGGGTGCGCCGCCACCAGCCGTTGCTGTCGTTGGCTGAGCTGCAGCTGCACCGCCACCAGCCATCGCGGATGTTGCTTGATCGGTGGGTGATCCACCACCAGTCGTCGCTGAAGCTGCTGGACCTGCCGGTGCGCTGGTACCAAGCGACGCTGCAGTGGCTTGACCCGCCGGTGCTCCGGTACCTAGCGCTGTTGCGGTGTTCTCGATAACCCCCTTACCAGCGCGGAGGCCTGCCCCTAACACATCCGGCAACCCAGCAGTAGCAGGTGCATCGGTCTGGGGGGGAGGCGCGCCTGTGGCGAACGCTCTTGAAGCAGGGGCATTAGAAGCAATGCCATCTGGGGTATTCGGTGCCCCGGGTTTGCCGGCACCTGCCAGCGCCGAAGGTTTTTGCTGAGCAGATGCTCCGCCAGCAGAAGTTGCTCCGCTTGCTTGATCCGCCGATGCCCCGGCACCCGAGCCCGCTCCGCTTGCTTGATCCGCCGATGCCCCGGCACCCGAGCTCGTTGTTGGCGTTGATGATTCGGCGCGACTGGCGTCCTCCTTGGCCGGCGGCTTACCGCCGTGCTTGACCACTTCTTCGGCAACGATGGAATCGGCGCTGACCGCGTCAGTGCGCGCTGATTCGGTCCGCGCCTTGACATCCTCAATATCGGCACGCGTTGCTTCAATTTGCGCGGTGGCCCGATCGCGGCGTTCCTCGACGCCGGCCTGTGCCTCCTTGGTCTGTGCACTCATATCATCCGCGGCGGCTTGTACTTTTTCGCTCAGACCGGCCACCTCGGCGGCCACTTTGGCGAGCTGCGCATTGAGCGTCTCCTGAACTTCCTTGGCTTTGTCGGCGGGCGGGCCGACTGCGGCCAGCGCGTCATCCTTCAGCGACGCGAGCTCGCCGATCGCCTCGGCAAGACTTGCGCGCGGACCTTCGCTAGCTGCGGCGCACGCGTCGGCCTCTCGTTGTGCGTCCTGTTGCACGGATTTGATCTCTTGTTCTATCGACGCTGTCGCCGATTCGAGCGACTTCAGATCCTCCGACCCAGCTTCAGCCTGGCTGCTCGCGGTATCGCCGGCGGTATTGAAGTCTTCGCGAAGAGCCGATGCGCTGGCGGCGGCGGCACTCGCGCTGTCGCTTGCCGCGGCGATGCCAGGTTCGGCGTCGGACTGCCATTGCGACACATCCTCGGACAGGCCGTCGGCACTGGCCTGCGCTTCGGAGGAGGCGCTTTGCGCGTCCGTGCTGAGTTGCGTGGACTGATCGCTGGCCTGGTCTATCGATTCATTCAGTTCGACCAGTGGCGCGCTGACCGGCGTGCCGGCGCCAAGGGCGTTGAGCATCTTGTCGAGCGCCTGCAGCGCCTGTGCGAACAGCCAATCGGCAAGGCTCGCTTGTTGTTCTACGAGGCGGCGCAACTTGCTCAGGGCATCCTGGAGTCTCGCGCCTATGGCATCGAGCAGCCTCACCAGATTGGCGGGCGGTATGCGAGCTTGCTTGCGTAATGCGTTAATTGTTTCGCGAACCTCGTTGATATTGAGCTTGAGCCGCTCGATCGGCGCACGCAGCGTCGCCAATACCAGATCGATGGCTTCAATCACGTTCGTTTCCGCTGTGCCGACTTGCTCGCGCAGCGGCGCAATTATCGTTTTCTTGAGCGACAGCACCAGGTCTTTGGCCTTGTTCACCTTGTCGCGCGGCTGTGATGCGGCCAGGAAATCGTCGCGGATTTTTTTTATTTTGGGGATCACAGCGTCCAGCTGCGTCTTGATCAGGTCTGCCGCGCTATGCATCAGGGCGGAGACATCGCGCATCGCGGTTTGCGCCTCGATGAGTGCCGCGCTGATTTGGTCGAGCACGACGATCACTAGCTCGATGGCTGCGCGCAGAATTGCAATGGCCTCATCCAGGGCCGGGCGCAAAGCTTCCACCAAAGAAAAAGCCCCGTCGAGCAGCGATATTGCGCCGCTGCCGGCGGTGTTAATGGCGGTGCGTGTGATCTCGAGCTTCGCTTTGATGGGGGGGATAGACGCTTTGATGAGCGTGAAATGCGCCTTCGCCGTCGCAAGAGAAGGCGCGCGTGAAATGTACTGGTTGCACAAAGCGATGGCGTTGTCGCAGCGCTCGTCGGCCTGGCCGAGTTCGACTTTCGCCTGGTCCAGCGTGGCATTGGCATCTTTGACCCAGGTTTCGACGCGCTGCTTGATTGCCAGGATGATCTGCTCGGCGACGCTGATCTGCTCGCGTATCGGCTCCATTTGCTCGGGTAGGCCCCGCAGCGTTTCCTTGAGGCGCTCAATCTCGACGATGATGTCGGCGAGTGCCTGGATCAGGCCGTCGATGGCGATATCGACCCCCGCCACCGCCTTGTCAATAGCCTCTTTGATGGTCGTGATAATCGATTCGAGACGCTGGATCTGCGACTCAATCTCAGCCAGAACGCTGTCGATAATCTGACCAACTGCTTCGATCGAGTTCGCTACGGCGTCGATAATGTCCTCTGCCTGCTGCAGCGGATCGTCGAACGCGGCGGCGACTTCGTGGCTACGATTCTTGAAGCCCTCGATCTGCGCAAGAATGGCATTCACTTCCTGCATGACGGCGGCGACGCAGGCCTCTACGCGGCCGATCACAGAATCGATACCACCGTCTATTTCGGCAACGATCTTGTCGATCTCGGTCTTGACCCCGACGAGGGTCGTGTCAATAAGTTGCGCGGCGTAGTCGATGTCGGATTGAATCGTGGCGGCGCCCTCGGCGACCTCCTGGCGCGCGCCACTCAATTCCACCCGTACAGTTTGCGCAGCGGCGCTCGCCTCGGCGCGAATTTCCGCCGCCGCCTGTTTCGCAGCTGCCTGCGCGCCTCCCGGGGTCAAGGTTTCGGGCTGCAAGGCCGTGAGGCGCTGTTGCAGGGGGCCAAGCCTGGCGGCGAACTCCGACATGCGCGTTTGTACCGACAGCGCGCGCTGCGCCAGCGTGTCGGCGTGGTCGGCTATTGCCTGCAGGCGTGGAGGAATGCCCGACACATCGGGTTGTAGTGCAGACAGGCGCGGCAACAGGCCGGTCACTAGCGGTAGCATGCCTTGTACGTCACCGGCAATACCCGCGAGGTTCTGCGCGGCACTCGCCATGCGTGGTCCGCTGCCGGCCAGCGTCGTGACGATGGTGTTGAGATCGGACAGCACACCCGTAATCGCGGCAGTGAGATTGTCGACCATGGGCTGGGGATTGATTTTGCCGGGGATCTTAGCCACCTCGGCGACCAGTTCGCCGAGCTTGTCGGAAACGGCGCTGATGGCCGCGCCAGCCGCATTGACGCCTTCGGGCAACTGCGTTTGCAGTGCGGCCGAGACGGTGCTGACCGCGCTCGCAACCTCGGCCGCGCCCGTGGTAATCGCGGCCTGAGCGTTGTCGACTATTTTCATGCGGCAATTCCCGAGCCGACCCAGAGGTTCATAAGGCACCCAGCGTTGTATTAATCGAACTGGTGGAGCTCAGTATGGACGCGCCGATCGCTGGTATCCCGGAGGGCGCGGGCTCGAGCGACACGGTTACGGTTTCTATGCCTGCGGCAGTCATGTCGATTTGCTCGAGTGTCTGATCGATCTCCGGCAATACCTCGCCGCCTTCTATCTGCAACTCTTCCAATAACGGCAACAATTCCGCGGGAGCCGGCGCAGGCGACACTTCCTCCTCGGCTTCCTGTTCCTCGATTTCACCCTCCGGTATGACCAGCGACTCAACCCTGGGCGCCAGGGTCTCCATGAGTTGAAGCGAGCCGTTCAAAAGGCGACGCGCGACCTCGTTGATCACTTGCGCGTCTGTCAGTCGCTGTACCTGGAGATGATGATGCTCGGAGAGGAAGCGCCGCAGCGTGATCGTCAGGCCGGGCCGGTCGCTGTAACGGCGAAGATATTGCACCGCTTGGGCATGCCCGTGAAAGCGTATAAGCCCGTCACGGGAGCTGCGAATTTCGACACGCTTGGAAAAATCGCTAAATAGCAGGGCCATGCGTGCGTGGACGATTGTTGCGGATAAGGTGGAAATTGTACCGCTGTGTCGCCATCTTTACTGCGGCGGGGAAGCGTTCGCCCAATCCTTGTTCTGCTTCATTGGGGTGGACGAAATCGGCCATCGCAGAACGCTTTGCTTTAGCATTTTCCACTGCGCACTGAAAATCTACTCCGGTTTCAATCCGATGTTTTTAACAAAGACGCCCCAGGTTTCGCGTTCCCGGCGAACGAATTCGGTGGTTCCCTCTGGTGTGCGTGCACCTTCGAAGTTGTACCAGAAGATCTTGCCGAGTTCCCCGATAAACTTCGAATCTTTGGCGATGACGGCGGCTTCCTTGTTCAGTCGCGCAACGATGTCGCGGGGGATGGCCGCCGGTCCGGCGAGAATCATGAAGCCGCGCATGCTGAAATTGGGGAAGGTCTCCGCAATGGTGGGTACCTCGGCCCAGGCGCTGATGCGTCTGGCGGTGGCTACAGATAGAAATCTGAGGGAGCCTGCCTTGACTTGTGGCCCCAGTGCTGCGGGCGACTGGAATGCGATTTGTACGCGCCCGGAGACGGCGTCCTGGATCGCTTGCGCCGCTACTTTGTAGCGCACTTCTTCCATGTCGATGCTGGCGGTTTTCTTAAGCCATGCGCCGAACATGGTGCCGTAGGCGACGGTGGTGCTGAATGACAATTTTCCGGGATGGGCTTTGGCGTAGGCAATGAGTTCCGCCAGAGTCTTTACCGGCAGCGATGGATACACGGCGACCGCCATCCCGGTGGTTTCATCCACCACCACGCCAATGTGCGAGAAGTCTTTCAAGGAATCCACGGGCAGGGTTTTCTTGATATGCATGTCGATGGCCATGGGGCCTTGCGATCCGAGCAACAGCGTGTAGCCGTCGGGTTGCGACCGCGCTACGGCTTCGGCGGCGATCATGCCGTCTGCGCCGGGTCGGTTCTCCACCGCCCAGGGCTGGCCGAGGCTGCGCGACATGGAGTCGGCGAAAAGCCTGGCGACAATATCGGGCGCCGAACCGGGCGAGTTGCCAACCAGGAAACGAATCGGGCGGTTCGGCCAGTTTGATTGCGCCTGGGTGTTTGCGCAGGTGACGAACAGGGTCATTGCGATGAGTAATCCACGCATCGCGGTCAATTTCATGTCGTTCAAAATCATGCAGTCCAATTTCACTTTAATCTTTGTGTTGTTCCAATATCAGCTGGCCGCGTTGTCTGCGGCCAGCTTTCTATTCGGGCTTTGCGTGCCCTGCTCAGGCTTTTGCGTACTTGCCGGTCAATTGAGGTGCGATCGGGTCAAGCCCTTTGTCTTGACGCTCAAGACGAGTCTCTCGCGTCCAGGTGCGCTTCTGATCGTCGCGGACATTGATGTGTAGCCGGCCCAGGCCCTCAACTTCCAACTCGATCTTGTCGCCGTCTTGAAACGAGTGCAGGCCGCGGTGATTGGTGCCTGTGGGCAGCACGTCGCCGGGTTCCAGCGTATGCAGCGCGCTCACAAACTCCACGCAACGCGGAATTTTGTGTGCCATGTCGCTGGTGTTGAAGTTCTGCCGCAGATTGCCGTTGTTCCAGAGCTTGATTTGCAGTTTGTGCGGATCGGGAATCTCGTCTTTGGTGACGATAAAGGGCCCGAGTGGCGCGAAGGTTTCGCGCGACTTCATCTGATAGAAGGTGTTTCCCGCCGGCGGCAGGCCGCGCGCCGAGCCGTCAATGAAGCCGACATAACCAAAGACGTAGTCCATGGCATCGGCGGCTTTTACGTTGCTCGCTTTCTTGCCGATCACCAGCGCCATTTCCGCTTCACCTTCGAACACTGTGGCGGGCGCGTCGGGCAGCACCATGGTGTCGCCATCGCCGATTACGGAATTGGATGATTTATGGAAAGCATTGATGGGCGCGGGCTCGGTGCGGGTGCCATCCTCCATGTAATTGACTGCCATGCAATCCAGGTTGTAGGGCTTGGGCAGGGGCGGTCGGATGCGTACGCTCGAATAAGGTACGCCTTGGCCGGCGGCCACCGCATCTTCCAGGCGTTTCTTGTATTGATCGAAGCGCTCGATCAGGCCGCTGATGAGGTTGTGCGGACCAGTGTGCGGGATGTCTTTCACCACCGCCGATACGTCGACCACCATGTCACCCTTTAAAACGCCCAGTTTGAAATCATCGAAATACAGAATTTTCATTTATTGCTCCAGTTTTACTTCAGTTAAATACCACCAAATTTCCTGCGTTCTATCTCTCAAGCAGATTGAGAGTAGCAATCAAACCCACCTTGCTCGTGAAACAGGGATCTCTATACGCCGGGATTAGATTGCTTTGATACTTTATTAGACCGCTTTGATACTTAATAAAGCCAACCTCGGGGAGTGCGAAGTATATTTGCTGGCAGGCGTTCGGTCGATAGGCGGAGTGTCGGCTATTATCCGCCAGATCTTTAATGAGGAGAAACCCCGTGGCGCGTCAGGTTTTGGAATTGAGCATCGCACTGTCGGACAATGTTCGCACCCAGCCCATCATTGAGGGCCGTGTGGCGCCGGAAGGCATTCGGCTGGTTCCTACCGCAGTGCATCCCTCGGAGATGTTCTGGCGGCAATTGAAATTTCAGGAATTCGATGTTTCCGAGATGTCAATTTCCTCATATACCATTGCCACCTCGCAAGGCCCCACGCCTTGGGTGGCGCTGCCGATCTACACCATGCGGCACTTTTTTCACACCGGCATCATGGTGCGCACTGATCGCGGCATTAACAAGCCCGCCGATCTCAAAGGCAAGCGCGTCGGTGTTCCCGAGTACCAGCAGACCGCGGCGCTGTGGACGCGCGGCGTGCTGCAGCACGAATTCGGCGTGCTGGCGCGGGACATGGAATGGTTCATGGAGCGCTCCCCCGAGCGCAGCCATGGTGGCTCCACCGGATTCAAGCCGCCCAAGGGGGTTAAGCTGAATTACATTCCGCCCACCACCAACATCGGCGAGATGCTCGCTCGCGGCGATCTGGACGCAACGCTTTTGTACTTGCGCGAGAACAATCTGGTCGATCGCAGTAAAACCGATCTCTCAGCCGAGCCCAAGGTCAAAACCTTGTTTGCCGATCCTGAAGGCGAGAAGCGGCGCTACTTCGCCAAGACCGGGATCTATCCAATCAACCACTGCATGGTCGTACGAAGAAGTTTATTGGAGAAACATCCCTGGATTGCGTTGAATCTCTACACCGCCTTCATTCGCGCCAAGGAGCAGGTCGCGAAGGACGCACAGGGACATCTGACTTCCTATCTCGAATCGGGTCTGCTCGATGCGAAGGCAAGAGGAGCATTGACTCAGGACCCGATGGCCTACGGCATCAAGGCCGCACGCCCGGTGCTGGAGACCATCATGCAATACGTGTATGAACAAGGTCTTGCCAAGCGGCGCATGAAACTCGACGAGTTATTCGCCAAGAGCACATTGGACGTGTAGTCGAGCACCCAACAAGAACCGAGCTGACAAAACAATGCCCGCCGACACCATCCTGAAGTTTGAGAATGTTTCACGCAGTTTCGGCGGCGTGCGCGCGGTGGATGGCGTTTCGTTTGAGTTGAAACGTGGCGAGGTTCTCACTCTTTTGGGTCCTTCGGGTTGCGGCAAGACCACGACCTTGCGCATGGCCATCGGCCTGGAGAGAGCCAGTGGTGGCCGAGTGAGCTACGAAGGCAAACTGGTCGATTGTCCCGAGGAACATGCGTTTGTTGAGCCTGAGAAGCGCGGTATGGGAATGGTGTTTCAGTCCTACGCCATCTGGCCGCATATGTCGGTGTTCGAGAATGTCGCCTATCCCTTGCGTTACCGCCGTGTCGCCAGGGATGAAGTGCGCAGCAAGGTGAGCGCGACCCTCGATCTGGTGGGTTTGCACGGTTTGGAAGAACGGCGTGGCACGCAACTCTCCGGAGGCCAGCAACAACGTGTGGCGGTGGCGCGTGCCTTGATCGCCGACCCCGGCGTGCTGCTGATGGACGAGCCCTTTTCCAATCTGGACGCGAAGCTGCGCGAACAGATGCGTGTCGAGTTGAAACGCCTGCAGCGGCGCCTGAATATTTCGATCCTGTTTGTTACCCACGATCAAACCGAGGCCTTGGCACTGTCGGATCGAATCGCGGTGATGAAGGACGGGCGCATCGAGCAAATCGGTACTCCCACGGCGCTTTATGCCGAACCCGGCACCCCCGCGGTGCGCGACTTTCTCGGCAAATGTATCCGCTTGCCCTGTCGGGTAGTTGAACCCGGCGCTCATGGTGGCTTGCGCGTGAGCGTGGTGGATGGGCAGTCTTTCGCGGTCGAAGGCGTCAATCGCGCGACCCGGTGCGGACCGGGAGATCAGTGTCTGGTCGCGGTGCGACCCGAGTCGCTGCGCGTTGAGGGCAACGAAGCCCCCAGCAACGAAGCCCCCAGCAACCAAGCCCGTAGCAACGAAGCACCCAGTGATGAAACCATTGGAAATGCTCCATCCAATCAGCTTATCGCGACCATTAAAACGCTGCTTTTCATGGGCGAATGTCACGAGGCCGATATTGAGTTTCCTGGCGGCCACATGGCTTTGGTGTCGCTGCCGCCCACGCGCAACTGGCGCGAAGGCGAGACCGTACGAATCAGCATGCCACCCGAAAAATTGCAGCTCTGGGATCGCGACACGGATGCCGGCCGCTGAGCCGCGAATCGCCGATCGCACACCGCGCGGCGCGACCGGCGCAATGCATCCCACATTGCAAACGCTCGGCTACACGCTGGTTCTTGCGGTGGTGGCTTTTCTGGTGCTGTATCCGGCCTTCCGCTTGCTGATAGGAAGTTTCGAGGTCGACACCTTCGGTCCAAATCCCTCGGTTGGCCTGGAGAACTGGCAGGCGGTGTTTTCGCGCCCTCGCCTTCTGGCGGCCATCGAAAACACCATTACGCTTTCTGTCGCGCGACAATTGATCGCGATTATTTTTGGTGTGACGATTGCCTGGCTGATCGCTCGCACTAACCTGCCCATGTCGGGCTGGCTGGAAGTCGGATTCTGGGTCGCGCTGTTCATGCCCGCTTTGCCGGTGACCCTGGCCTGGGTGCTGCTCGCTGGAGAGGGTATCGGCATTCTCAACAACGCGGCCAAGGCAGTTTTCTCTATTGACTATGACATTTTCAAAATCTATTCCTGGTGGGGAATCGTCTGGGTGCACGTGATGACATCGACACTCGCCATCAAGGTGTTTCTGCTGGTGCCGGCGTTTCGCAACATGGACGCCGCTTTTGAGGACGCAGCGCGAACCTGCGGTGCCTCGGTGTGGAAAACGCTGTTGCATATCGTGGTCCCCATCATGTTGCCCACCATCATCGTGGTGACGGTGCTCGGCCTGATTCGTTCGCTACAGGCTTTTGAGATTGAATTGATTCTGGGCTCACCGGCCAGGATCGATGTCTACTCCACCGCCATCTATCGAGCCGTCAACGCGCAACCGCCGCTGCATGGCATTGCCAGCGTGCTCTCGATCACCTTTCTTGGCGCGGTGGTTCCGCTGGTGGCGCTACAGCAGTGGTATTCGAAGCGTTATGCGGTGGCCTCCGTTTCCAGCAAATTCTCCCATCGTGTGCAAGATCTGGGAAACCTGCGTTGGCCCTTGTTCACGGTGATCGTGGTGGTGCTGGCGATGATGACGGTGCTGCCCTTCGCGCTCCTGGTGATGGGCAGTTTCATGAAGATTTTCGGCATGTTCGACCTGCCCGAGCCATGGACCACGGCCCACTGGGCGGAGGCGTTCACACGCGGGGATGTCCAGCGTGCGTTCTGGAATTCGCTGAAACTGGGACTCACCGCTTCGCTGGTGGGAATGATCAGTTTTTCCTTGGTCGCGTACATCGCAGTGAAAACGCGCTTTCGGGCAAGGGGAGTTCTTGATTTTCTAACCTGGCTTCCCGCGGTGATTCCGGGGCTGGTGTTGAGTCTTGGCATTCTGCAAATGTTCGCGGCGCTGCCTTTTTTTAGGCCAATCTATGGCACGCTGGCGGTGCTGGTGCTGGCGGTGGTTATCGGCACCATGGCCCTGGGAACGCAGATCATAAAAGCGGCATTGCTGAATCTGGGCACGGAGCTGGAAGAAGCGTCCTGGGCTTCCGGAGCATCGCGCTTCTATACCTTCCGTCGCGTGGTGTTGCCGCTGATCGCGCCGGCGGTGGCGGTGATCGGTCTGGAGGTATTCGCCACCGGTATCTCGGTGGTGGGTCTGGTGGCGCTGTTGGGCACCGGCGCGACGCAGCCTTTGTCGATGCTGCAGTTGATTTATCTCGATGGCGGATTTTTCGAACCAGGGGCAATCGTTGGTTTGTTGATCACCACGATAACGGTTTCAGCGGCGCTGCTGGCGCGGTATATTGGACTGAAATCGGGCCTGGGTCGTGCCGGGACCTGATTCACTGAAGCGGCTGGATCGACTGGATCAACTAACGCGGCGAATGGAGCTAAGCATGAAAACGAGAAATCCCCCCCCAATTCTTGCCGTCGCATGTGCGCTCTTTGTCACCACGGCATTCGCGCAGAACCCCCAGGAGGTCTGGCGCGCGACGCAGGCCAAGGCTCGAGGTCAGGTGCTCACCTTTCAGCATCAGGGCGACAAGCCCATGGATGCCATCCTGGAAGAATTCAGTAAGAAGTTCGGTGTGAAAGTGGAGACCACAGTGTCGCGTCCCAGCGCCACCATCGCGCGCGTCAGAACCGAGCAAACCAACGGTCAATACCTGTGGGATCTGTGGTGGGGGATCACCTCGAACATGGTGCATTCGGCCGCGCCCGCGGGAATGCTCTCAAAGACCGAGGATTTTCTGATTCTGCCCGAGGTCCGCGACCCCTCGAATTGGCGGCATGCCGCCTACATGTGGGGTGAACCGGGGCACCAGGTGTTTACCTATTCGCATGAAGTGAATGTCGGCGCGTTCCGTAACAAGGCGGTGCTGCCCGAACTGAAGGTCGAGACGATTGATGCGCTGATGGACCCGCGCTTGAAAGGCCGCCTTGCCTTGCGTGATGCCTCCGTTCCCAACGCCGGTTCGTTTACGCTTGCCTCAATGCTCAAGGCCAAGGGCGCGGATTTCGTTCGAAAGTTCATCACCACCATGGAGCCCCGCGTGTACGCCAATCCCCAACAGCTCGATGTCGCCATCATGCGTGGCGGTACCGCGGTGGGTCTGGGCGTTCAAAGCTCGGCAGTCTCCGAATGCCGCAAGGCCGGAGGCTGTAAGACCCTGGAGGAAATCACGGCGCTCACTTACGTTCAGTCACGCGGCGTGTCGGTATTCAAGAATGCGCCGCATCCCGAAGCGGTGCGCGTGTTCCTCAACTGGTTCCTGTCCAGGGAAGGCCAGGAAATCTATGTGCGCGAATGGGCGCGCGCCGCCACTTCCGGTGCGGTCAGTCACAGAAAGGATGTCGCGCCGCATAAGGATCATCTCGAAGACATGCCGGATTTCGCCAAAGCGAACCAGTATGTATGGGTCTCAACTTCACTAGGCGGAAAGGATATTGACGAGGCATCGAAAATCTTCAAGCAGATCGCGGAAAAATAGTGATGTTTTTGAAAAAGAAAATGTTGAATCGACGATTGCGAATCTGCGTCGCGGCCTTGCTCCTACCTGGCGCGGTCCTCGCGCAAAGCTACCCAGCCAAGCCCATTCGACTGATCCTGAGTATTTCCGGCGCGGGCGATCTCACCGCGCGCGCACTCGGCGAAAAAATGAGCCAGACGCTGGGTCAACCTTTTGTGGTCGAAATTCAGAGTGGCGCCGGGGGTGCGCAGGGCGCGACCGCGGTGGCGCGCGCCGTGCCCGACGGGCACACGCTGTTGTTCTCCTCCACCAGCGCCATGATCATGCGCCAGTTCCTGGTGAAGGAAATGCCCTATGACACGCTGCGCGATTTCATCCCGGTCGCGAAGGTTGGCGAGGCGCTTGCGGCGGTGATGGTATCGGCCGATTTTCCGGCCAGCACGTTTGTTGAACTGATCGACTACGTGAAACGCAATCCCGGCAAGGTGTCGTATTCCACAACGGGTATAGGCACGACGCATCACTTGAGCGGACACATGATCGAGCAGATGAACAATATGTCCTGGGTGCATGTGCCCTACAAAAGCGGGCCGCAGGCGGTGCAGGATCTGGTGGGCGGGCGCACGCCGGTGACCATCAGCACCATAGGCACCTTCCGCGGCATGGTGCTGGCGGGCAAGGCGCGGGTGCTGGCCATCAACAACAACGACCGGTTTTCCGAGATGCCCACCGTGCCCACAGTGGGGGAATCCTTGCCGGGTTATGACCGTCCGCAGGGTTGGATGGCTTATTTCGCGCCGGCCGGCGTGCCGCTGCCGGTGGTACGCCGGGTTGAAGGCGAAATCATCAAGGCGGCCAACGAAGCTTCGATAAAGGCGAAATTGTTGGCCGCCGGCATTGTGGTCGAGACGCTGCCCTCGGACGCTTTTGCCGCCAGCATCCGGCGAGAGATCACCGCGACCGCCAAGTTGGTCAAAGCGGCGGGGATTCAGCCGGAATAAGCGCCTGTCTGCTCGTGGCCGGATAGTCCGCGCATTCTTGGTATCATTCCCGGTCTGCAAGCACCCTAGAGAAGCACCGCAATGGCATCGTCAAAACCAGCCGCTGGAAACGCCGTAACCCCTCTTAAAACAAGCGCGAATCGTCATGCGCTCGCAGGCGTCAAAATGAGCGGCGCCGAGATGCTGGTGCAGGTGCTGGCCGACGAGGGTGTGGATACGATTTTTGGCTACAGCGGCGGCGCGATATTGCCGACTTATGACGCGGTTTTCCGTCATAACGAGTCCCGCCCTGCACAGCGGATCGCGCTGGTGGTGCCGGCGAACGAGCAGGGCGCGGGCTTTATGGCTGCGGGCTACTCGCGTTCAAGCGGCAGGGTCGGCGTGTGCCTGGTGACTTCGGGTCCCGGTGCAACCAATATGGTGACGCCGATTCGCGATTGTCAGGCTGATTCCATCCCCATGGTGCTCATTTGTGGACAAGTGCCGCGCGCCGCTATGGGCACCGATGCGTTCCAGGAAGCGCCGATCTCCAACATCATGTCGTCTTGCGCTAAACACGTATTTCTGCTGACCGACGAGAGCAAAATCGAGGAGACCATGCGCACGGCTTTCGCGATCGCGCGCAGCGGTCGCCCGGGCCCGGTGGTGGTCGACATTCCGAAAGACATCCAGAATCATGTCGGCCTTTTCAAGGGAGAGGGCTTGCTGCACTTTCGCGGCTATGACGAACGGCGCCGGGCCGCTGAGCAGACCAAGCTCGACGATGTGTCGGCGCGGGCCTTCTTCGATCTGCTGCGAGCCAGCGAGCGGCCGCTCATCTATGCCGGTGGCGGTATCAACAATGCTGGTGCAGCCGAGGAGTTGCGGGATTTTTCCCGTCACTTCGGCATTCCGGTGGTGACCACGCTGATGGGTATAGGTGGAGTCGACACCACCGATTCCTTGTCGCTGCGCATGCTTGGCATGCACGGCACCGCATTCGCCAATTACGCGGTGGAGGACTGCGACTTCCTCATTGCCGTGGGCTCGAGGTTCGATGACCGCGTGGCTGGCAAGGTGAAGGACTTCGCGCCCAACGCCCGCATTGCCCATATGGATGTCGACGCCACCGAGATTGGCAAGGTAAAGGCGGCGGACTGGTCCTTCGTGAGCGACGCGAAGCGCGGCCTGCGCCTGCTGACCGCAGCCGGCCAAAGCCCGGCAATAGCATTTAAGAAAGATTTCAGTCCGTGGAAGCGACATGTTGAGAACCTGCGCTCGGTGCACAAAATGGGCTACCCGCGCGATACCGAACTGATTCGCCCCGAATATGTGCTCGAGCAGATGAACGAGATTACCAGGGGCGAGGCCATCGTCGCGACCGGTGTCGGCCAGCATCAAATGTGGGCGGCGCAGTACATCGATTTCAAAAACCCGCGCACCTGGATCACCTCGGGCAGCATGGGGACGATGGGCTTCGGACTGCCGGCGGCCATAGGCGCGCAGCTCGCCAACCCAGGCAAGCTGGTCATTGA
>CAMDFL010000113.1 GCA_945897475.1 Bordetella parapertussis | reverse complement strand
TTTTTAGACTGCGCAAAATGGGCTCAGAAAGACTGTTCCAATTCGTGCGCGGTCTCGTCGTCGCCGAGTTTTCGTACCAGGCGCGCTTTACCGGCAGGCAAGGCAATTGCGGTCTGGCCAACCTGCCGAAGCAGTTCAGAAAAATCAAATCGACCGTCACTTGCCTTGAAAGGCTCGATCTGCTCAGGTGTCTCGACTGCTGCGTAGCGGCGTGCAGCTCGACCGCCATCCTGAACTACTGGTTCCCCGGCGATCACGGCGTATCCGCTGCGTACGGCGTTCTGGATACGTGGATGAACTTCTTTCGGGGGAAGACCGGTCGCGGCGCAGATTTCCGCCACAGTAAGGGACTTACGGCTGATTGCCGAAAGAATCGAACGGGTCTTTGGACTGAATTTTGGTGTGCGTTGCATAGACCTCTCCTGATTGGGTTAATTTGCCTAGGTCTCCACGCCCATGTGCCCCTTGCCGGATTTGCCTAGGGCTTTCTTATAGGCCAAATTATCCCATTTAAAGCCTCGAATAGCACTATAAAACCGGTCTATATCTCGAAATTGTCACAATTTGTCACAAAATACCCCTAAATATGGCCGGTAAATAGGGGAATTGGGGGAGCGGAGGAGCAACAGTCGCCACCTGCATGATTGGGGCCTGGCCGAAAATAGCCTCCAATAGGTCGCTTATGCACGTGCTCAGGTCGCTTATGCACGTGCTCAGGTCGCCTGTGCACATACCCCTTATCAAAGTCGATAAGAGAAGCTGGAGTTTATGCACTGCAACATCGGCTACTTGGGTTCAATGCACCTGAAATTTATGCGGCGCAACATCCATTGATCTAATCTGCCTGGATGCCGGCGAGCCAGCGGGCGCCTTCCTGCTTCAATCCGATTTCGCCGGGGCTGTCGCCCAGCACGATTTCCGGCGGAACCGTTCGCCCCTTCTTGGTCTGACGAAAGCGCATGAAAGCAAAGCCGGACTCGGCCCCTGTCAGCGGCACTGTTGCAAAGAACGTAGCGGGCACTGAACCGGGCATCACCGGATCGAGACGGTCTTTGTCGTAGATGCAGGACACTTGGGGGTGACGCTGCCATTATTTTCGACTGCCGCTCCCGCTGTACCAGGCGCCGGCGCCGAGCAGGGCGGCAATAATCCAAAATACCGGACCCACGCCGATCGCGGCACCTAGGCTGCCGAAGATCATCGGCACGCCGGTATGGGTGATGTTATTGCTGGTGAGTCGCAGGCCCAGGGCCTCGCCTGCACGTCCTGCCGGAGAGCGGTTGTAAATAATCGACATGGTAAGCGGCTGACCGCAGCCCATGCATAGGCCAAGGGTGAAGGCCATGGCTCCCAGCAACCATGGATTCTCAATGAAGGGGACCAGCAGGTAGCCCAGCGCGCCAAAAGCCAGGCAACGGGTCAGCAATTGTTCCTCGCTTTTCCAGCGAATCAGTTTGGGGATGGCGGCACGCACTAGGAAAGCCGCGGCCGAGTACATGCCGACAATTATGCCGATGACAGAGGCGGAATGGCCGATGCCGCTGGTATAGATCGGCATGTAGAATTCGAACAGATCAATCCCAGTGAGCAGCACTCCGCCGGTGATCAGAATTCGGCGCAGTTCCGGGACTCGAACCAGGTCCATGGCGCGACCGGTGGCGGCGCCATGTTCACGCGCTGTCGGGCCGGGTTGGTTGCGAACAAAGAACGCGATTGCCACGAATGCGGCGAGTGGAAAGCTCATGCAGATGAGATACGCGCCGGCGTGGCCGACACTATCGATGCAGAAACCCGCGATGATGGGGCCGACGAACGCGCCTACGGAAACGCTGGTAGCGTAATTGCCGAAATTTTTGGTTCGCTCGGTCGGCGAATTGGCCAGGAGGCCGACCCAGTGCTGCATTGCCAGGGCGAAAAAAATATTCGAGGTGCCAAGCAGAGCCGCCGACAGGAACAAACCCAACAAGCTGGGCATGAAATAAGGCACCGCCATCGCAAGGGTCACGCCGGCGGCGCCCAGAACCAGGGGCTTACGCAGTCCTAAGCGATCAGTGAGCCGTCCCGCGTAAATCGACAGGAACAGCGGAAACAGCGAAATACTCGCCACCAAGAGGCCAATGACCGAAACGCTGGTTCCCAGATCCAGTGCGAATAGCGCCAACAGCACCCGGCTCGAGCGCATCGCCACCATATTGCACACGGCAACCGCTAGAGCGGCGGCTATGGGTTTCACGCTGTTGCTGATTTCGCGCTTTTATAGCATTCACTCACAGGCGGATCACGCCGATGTCGCCTTCAATGTCGATTCGGGTTCCCAGTGGCGCGGAGAGTTTTTGCAGGAACGAAATGACATGCTGCGCCACTTCGCCCTGCGCCAGTACCGGGCGGCCACGTTGTGGAATCGGGCGTTGGTATCCCAGGTCCACCGGATAGAGTTTGATCTCCTTTAATTCCCGGCCCTTGAAATGGCAAATCGGCAGCACTGCTTCCCAGAACACGCGATCCGCAGGAAAGCCGCGCGTGCCACCGTCGGAGCGATCAAAGAAATAATCGCCAGGAACGTTCCCCGCGCCTAATCCAAAGCGCCGATAGCCTTCATCGGGCACCCAGGGCATGGTTTCATTTTGCAGAATGAAATTGCCCAGGCTGTAGAAAATCGGCCGGCCCTTGTAGATCTCGATGCCGCGCAGATAATGCGGGCCGTGACCAGCAATGACATCGCAACCTTCGTCGATGGCGGTGTGCGCGAAGTCCACCATGAACTGGGGCGGCGAGGTTCGCGAACCGCCGTGATAATCGCCATCGGCGCCGGACTCGTGCGTGTGCACCCCATAGACCAGCCAATCGGCCTGCTTCTTTGCGCCGCGTATCCAGCGGGTGATGCCTTCAATGTCTTCACCGTTGATGCTGGTTTGCGCACGGCATTGCTCGGCGACGCGAAAATCCTCGCCCATGAATTTGAGCATCTCGGACTTGTCGTAGGGTTTGGCGCGGCCGGTGAATCCAAAGCGCGCATGCGCGTCGGCGTGCGCCTCGTAGCCGAGTTCTGAATTCGCGCGGCGCAGGGCGTCGAACAGATCGCGTGTCACATGATTCTGGGTTTGCTTGCGCAAGGCATTGATGCCGGGGCGGCCGGGAAAGTCGCTGCGCCCGTAGCCGGCGCGCGACACATCGGTATAGGTGCTGGCCGCCGACATCACCGCCACACGACCGCCGGGTGAATCGAAGTAGCCAGGTGAGCGCGCGTGATCCAGATCACGGCCGCCGCCGCCATGGGGAATGCCCAGTTGATCGAGGTACTTGAGCGTGGTGAGAAATCCGCCTTCGGAAAAATCGAAGGAGTGATTATTGGCGGTGAACACCGCGTCAAAGCCCATCCATTTGAGTTCTTCCAGATTCTTCGGATCGGACCGGGTATAGGTGCCATGCGACCAGGCCCAGGAGCTCTCGTAGTCGTGAAACAGGAGTTCGAGATTAGCGATGCTCACATCGGCCGAGCGCACCAGTTCTATTAATTTCAGGAAATTGGGTTCGCGGAACACGCTCATGCGACGCGAAATCATCGCGTCGCCAACCACTGCAATGGAAATATCGCCGCGCTCGGCCTCGTAAATCATTGAACTCTCCAGTGAATGGTTTGGCGGGTGGGCTATGCCTGATCTGCGCCTTGCCGCCGCGAATTTTATGTCATTGCCAGCGCGGGTGCGTTGGCGTTGGCCGATACGTCTTGCCTTTGAATGATGCGATGCCGGGGGTGGCGAAAATTTTGTGAACCGGGGTAAGTAAGCCGAGGTAAGTAAGCCGGATTAAGCAAACCGGGCTAGCGCCCGTACAAGCCCGCATCCATCGCCCGCTGTGCCAATAGCGCCAGCACGGCGTCGAAATTTGGCGTCGGCACATTCGCCGCGCGCGCGAGCCGCGCAAACGCGGTGAGTATCGGGTCGATCTCGAGCATCCTGCCGCGCTCCATATCCTGCGCCATGGAGGGTTTGTGATTGTTGGTGAGCAGACTAGGGTCTTGTGCGCCCACCGGGTCGATGGGCAACTCATGGCCCCAGGCCGCGGCCACCGCCATGCCTTCGCGCAGGATGCCACGGTAGAGGGCGGCAAGTTCCGGATTCTGGCTGAACACCATGAGCGGTTTGCTAAGCAGCGTGCAGATAGGCATGGCCGCTAGATTGCTGCCGACCAGTTTCAACCATACGGCCTGTCGAATATCGGCAGCGATAGGTGCCTTGTAGCCGGCGCTCTCCAGCATCTGGCGCAAAGCCGTGACGCGTTCGGAGTTGGAACCCGGCGAACCCGGCGATCTCTCGGCCTCGCCGATGGAAATCATTCCCGCCGTTGGCGCGGTGCTTTGCACCACGCCGGGTTCAACCAGGCTGTTGCCTGCGTAGACCACGGTGCCGATGATGCGCTCGATACCCAGGGTCTTTGCCAGTACCTCATTGGGGTCGAGGTAGGCAAGATCAGGCCAGCCGATCGGCAGACGCACATTGCCCAGCGGATACCACCACGGTATGCCGTTGATGATGAATACCACCGGCGTTTTCGCAGCGCACAGTGATGGCAATCCCGTGGCGATTTCGGTGATGGAATGCGCTTTGACCGCGACGAACACAACATCCTGGGCGCCGGCTTCAGACATGACTGTGCATACCCGAGGCCGCGCGCTCAGCGTCGCCGATGGCGTTTTGAGAATCAGGCCGCGCTCGCTAATTGCCTGAGCGTTGGCGCCGCGCGCGATTACCGTGACTTCATTGCCCGC
This sequence comes from Bordetella parapertussis, assembly GCA_945897475.1. Taxonomy (GTDB): domain Bacteria; phylum Pseudomonadota; class Gammaproteobacteria; order Burkholderiales; family SG8-39; genus 2-02-FULL-62-17. The sequence goes on along the minus strand of CAMDFL010000113.1, from coordinate 9,715 downwards.
ATTGGCGAGGCGAACCGCCAGATTGCCGCCCACGGCTCCCGCGCCGACGATGCCGATTTTTCTCATGCAGTCTTTCACTCAGTAAAAATATTACTTTATGGAATTAAAAATTGATTTATTTATCCGCCAACCGTAGATGATAGTGACTAAAAGTTATTAATTGCAATTATCACTAAGTTGCAAAATTCACTCAGGAACAAAGTTCACGAGGAACAAATTCCACTCAGGCGAATTCGGCATTCGCGATCATGGCGGTTTCACCCGCTGCATCGACTACCCATAAGCTCGCCGTATCGCCGCTTGCATCCGGCGAGCCGCATAGCGTGAAGGCACCGTTGTCGTAGACCGGATGCCGCGTGCGTGGATTGAAAACTAAAAGCGTGCGTCCCTTCATTTCGGTTCGGCACATCTCGGACAACATGAAGGACAACATGGAGGCCTGAACGATGAGTCCTGGCAGGCCTTCTTCTTTCATGGCGAAATCGCGGTCGTAATGAACGCGATGCGAGTTGAAACGCAGCGCCGAAAAACGGAATAACAGTATTGGGTCGGGGGTGATGGTTTTCGTCCATACAGCCTGGGGCAAAGGGGGTAGCGGCAAATCGGGCGGGCGCGTTTCGTCGAATAAAATCATTTCGCGAAGCTCCACCACTGCCAGCCCGCGCGAGGTCGAGATCTCATTGCGGATCAACTGTCGCACCACTGGTCCGCCGGGCGCCTCGATGATTTCAAGGTCGGCCAGGATCGCGGTGCGCGTCATCACATCACCAATGCGAATCTCCCCCGGATATTCGGCGCGATCCAAACCCACGCGTTGACGCGCCAGCGGAATCGGTGGTGCCAGCGCGCCTGCGCCGGCGCTGCCGTCCGCGCGCATTCGATCCGGCCCATGCAGAGGCGTGAAATACACGGTGTGCCAACCCTGGGGCAGCGCATCGCCCTGGCGCGCGGCCGGCGGCGCGATGCCGAAGGTGGCCGCGACGCGCGCGATCGGTGCGGCACTGGCGATTTCGGTGGAGGTGTTGGATTTTCCTATCCAATCTTTGGGATTCGGGAAGGATTTACTGCTTATCTGACTCATGGTCGACTCGCCTGCATGTGATTTTGATTGCATTAGTTTGTCACGCGACATGCTTAACGCCCCGGAAAAAATCCCTTAGTGCCCATGCCAAGCCGGGTGCGGCTGTACATCGCCGCGTTTCTGTCCCACGCAAGGCCTATGTGAGTGCCAGCGGCATGCACATCGCGAAACGTGCGTTGTAGATGGTTGTTCAAAAACATGCCATTCCCGCCTGAGGCTTCGAATAAACGCGCGACCGAGCGCTGCGAAAGCCGTACCGCATACGCCGCATTGCGCGTGGCAAGCGCCATGTCGTGCTCATCGGTATAGGCACCTGTCGATAGTTTTTCCATGATTTCCCGCGCGGCGCCAAGAATCATTCGGCGCGCGGCTTCGGCTTCCGCGGAGGATTCGGCCACACGCAGTTGCAGGCTCTCTGAATCGATCAAGCGCTGGCCGCGAACCACTTGGGTCTTCATCATCTCAAGGAAATCCTCAACCGCGCCCTCGGCGGCGCCCACTAGCACTGAGGCCAGCGCCATTTGCGCGATACCGCGCTGCGGCATGCGATACACCGGCCCCTTGTTGACTTCTGCGCCAGGGGTGCGCCCTTCGAACACCAGTGATTCATCGAGCACGCGGTGCTCGGGCACAAACACATTGTCGAGATCGAAATCGCAACTGCCAGTGCCACCCATGCCCACGGCATGCCAGTTGTCGATGATGCGCCTGTCTTTGGCGGGGATCAGCATTAAACCGGGGTAGGCAGGCGCGCCATCGCGGGGGACGAATCCACCTACGAAACTCCATTGCGCATGTTGCACGCCGCTGGAGAAGTGATAGCGGCCCGAAACACGCACGCCGCCTGAAACCTTCTCCACTTTGCCGCTGGGCGCATAGGAGGACGACACCAAGGCCTCGGGGTTGTCATCCCAGACATCGTGCTGGGCTTCATCGGGAAATAGCGCCACCACGCAACTGTGCTCGGAAAATACGTTGCTCACCCAGGCCTGCGAGGCGCAGCCGTGCGCGAGTTCCATCGACACCGCGCAGATGCTGTCCAGACCCAGTTCAAGTCCGCCGAAGCGTGCCGGCTGGCAGATGCGCGGAAACTTCGCGGCGACGAGGTCCGCAATGGACTCATCGGGTGCGCGGCGCAGTTCCTCGGCGTGCGCCGAGCGCTCGCGCCACAAAGGTGCCAGTGCTTTCGCTCGGACGACAAGTTCTGCGCTGGTTATGGGTGGCATGGGCTGCACAATGAGTAGGGGGGTAGCCCCGAATGGCACTTACTTAAGTGCCGAAATCCGGGACAAAGAATGAACCAACTCTGCTTTATTCAGAAACCGCGTTTTTATACGGATGGTGTTTATCCGTATAAAAACGCGGTTCGCCCGCGGCAGCGTTGCCAAAACCTTCACGAACGAAAAATCCGTTCGTGCGGATCGTTGTTTCAAACAACGATCTTCAGAAAACCGCTTGCGGCAGGAGGCGCGACCCAAAAAACCTTAAGTAAGTGCCATTCGGGGTAGCCCCCTGGTATGGAACGCCAGGTCTACTTCGCGGCGAAGCAGTAGAACAAGCCATTGCCGCCGGAGCCGCGCAGCGCCTCCTGGCTGCAGCCGCGCGAACCATGCGAGTGATTCCAGGACTTGGCGGCAAGGTTCTCGGAGAGGCCTCTGCGGTCATGATGGCCCACGTTCGCTGAGCCATCGGCGCCGCTCTTGGTCCAGTTGCCGCAGGTGGTATCGGCGATTACCTGAAATGCGCGTCCATGGGAATCGGAACCAGTAAGAATGTCGTGCATGTTCGGCTTATCGCCAGACCCATTGACCACCTGTCCTTTCTCGCTGAGGTTGGTTTGCTTGGTGATCTTGGCCTGATCCGAATGCAGGTCGTCCAGGTCTTTTGCGATCATCTCCCCCTTGGCGTTATACCAGGGGCCATTGCCGATGCGGTCGCGCGCATCCACCGCCTTTTTGCCGCCGCTTTGGACGGTGCTCAGATACGCCCGCCATTGCTTGTTGCCCGCGCCTACGGCCTTCGCGAGCCCCTGACAGTGCTTGTCCGCGCCAGCGAGTCCGCCCAAGTCAGCGCCTTTGCCGGGCCCGCTGCTGGTGACAAAAAAACTCATTTTCTTATCCACGGTCTGTGCCGAGACGGGGCCGCAAAAGCCCGCTGCAGCGAGCGCGGTAATGATAATTGTCGATGCGCCGAAAATGTTTTTCAAAATTTGTCTCCTCGAATAGGGTTTTATGATTTTCCACTTCCACTTCCACTTTCACTGCCGCAGCCTAGGCTAGCAGGACTTATCTATTCAAAAGTACTGAGAACGCAAGTGTTGATCACTCTGGTATAAATTTATTTCACCTTCAAGATTTAACAGCTACAAGCCTTATTCTGTTAGCCCAGCTTTACGATACAAGGGAAGGTACTTCTTTTCGTACCAGTCTTTGTAAGACTGTGGACTGGCTGACATTGGTTTAAATACGAAAGCATTGGTCGATAAATTGGCATTGGGATTCAACTTCTTAACCTCAGCAACCGCTAAAGCTGCTTTTTCAGTTTCGCCCTTAGCAGTGTAGGCCACGGCTAAATTGGCCCAATTGTTGGCTTCCTTTGAGTTAACTTGATTGGACTTCAAATAATATTGAATTGCAGTGTCAACATCTCCAAGAAAAAAATATGATCGACCATAAGTGTTTAACAATGTACTCGAAGCATTGAGTGGGTCACTGTTAATTAATTGCTTGTATATTTCCTGTGCCCGCTTAGGCTCACCGCTTTGCATCAACAGGTTGGCATGCACTAAATGGGGTTTATTATTATTAAGTTGCACATATTTTTCCAAGCTACTTATTGCGCTTGCTAGGTCGTCTTTTTCACGAAAATATGTCCCCAAGGCCAGATAAAGCGTCCGATCATTTGGGTCTATCTCTTTGACTTTTAATGCAAGTTCATATGCTTCTTCAAATCGAGATTTCCTAAGATTTTGTTCAATCGATCGTGGAGCTAGAGTTACCAAGTTGTTTGACAACATACTCATTGCAGTTACATTGTTTGCTTCTTGCGCCAGTGCTTGTCTAAGCAGATTATCCCTTTTATTCAAAGAATCAAGACTATTACCTTTTAGAAATTCAGCACGTGCCCTTAGTATAAAATCTGCTGCCTGTGGGTTGGCTTTTCGTGACTCACTGTCACTAGCCGCTACTATCAGCATCCGCTTACCTAAACTTTCACTGATTCGTGTTGTTACTTGGCTCTGTAGCGCAAAGAGATTTGACATCTCACCCTCAAAGCTATCAGACCACAGTTGCTTGTTGGAATTGGCATCGGTCAGCTTCGCGTTAATCAGAATCTTGTCTGCGCTTCGCTGCACGTCTCCTTGAAGTATGAAGCGCACACCCAGTTCTTTTCCAACTTGCTGGGCAGGTGTCGGTTTGTCCTTGTATCTCACAGCCCGTGCTTCGTCCATCACAACCGCATCTTGTATCCGCGCTAGGTCAGAGCTCACACGACCGGTCATTCCGTCAGCAACATAGGCTTGAGCAGGATCACCCGGGAGGTTGGTAAACGGAAGTACGGCAATCGATAGTGGGTTGACACTTGGTTTACTATCTTGTTGAATTCCCCAGTACCCACACACGGCAAGAACTGCAACTGTAAAAGATGCACTGATTCCTTTCTTCAGCGGTGTTCCAAATAGCTTTGCCAATAAACCCAGCTCTTTCTTGGCGCTGGAGCTTGCCGTACTTGATTGGGACTTTGCAGTTTTTGTACCTTCAACTCCAAGGTTCACCCTATAAGTGGCAATGGGTTCAGAAATATTTTTCAACTGCTGATCGCCAAGGCTCTCAAAGCTCAGGTCTAGCTTGCGTCGAACCTCTTCATAAAACTTGGCTGACATATGAATACCGCCAGCCTCTGCGCTTGACTCAATCCTCGCCGCCACATTGACACCATCCCCATATAGGTTGTCGCCTTCAACAATCACATCACCCAGGTTCAGTCCTACCCGAAACTGCATCTGGTCTTCTTGTGGACAAGCGGCATTGCGAGCCATGATGTTCTTTTGGAACTCAACAGCCGCCACAATGGCGTTCACTGGGCTTGCAAACTCAGCAATCACCGAGTCACCCGCAGTGGTGAATATTCTTCCCTGATTGTTTTTAATAGCGGAGTCCACAATCGCTCGGCAGGCTTTGAGGTTTTTGAGCGTCAGGTACTCGTTCTCGCCCATCTTTAGACTAAAGCCCACCACATCAGCTGCAAGGATGGCAGCGAGCTTACTTATGGGTATTGAGTCTGTCATTTAGAAATACCTTGGTGGCTGGCGATTCAGGTCACTTGCTTAGAGAATTTTTTTCTCTTTTCAATGATAGGTGAGTTTTAGATCTTTAGCACTTTAGCAGTGACGGAAGTTTGTCCTTTAAAAGAACAACACTATTACCACCAACCGTCGTGTAAAACGACACCTCGACATCCCTCTCGCGACCCCACCCGCCAGACAGCATGACACCTAAGCCGTCCCGTTGCTGGACGCTGTGGACCTTCAACCGCTCTACCCATCCAACCACCTGTCGGTTCAACCCGACACCTTGTCCCTAGGGGCTGAACACACGCAAGCATGAAACCCACCAGTTGCTGGACTCTCATGTGCGGTGTTACCCAACACCCAACCAATGCCAATCACGCTGGCCCCCAACGGTCACGCCCAATAGGGTTTCGACAGTGGCCAGCCCTGGGAAACTGTCGCTATAATTTGCAGCTCGGCGCTTTAGCTCAGCCGCTGAGGACGCAGTACAGGAAACCTTGCTCGCGGCAATTCAAGGCGCGCAAAGTTTCGCGGGGCAATAGGCGCTTCGCACCTGGCTTAGTCGACAAAAATCCGGGGCATTGATTCGCACACGCCACGCGCCAACCCCGTCTAAACGAAGGGGCACTGCGGAGCTTCGATGAAGCGCCCTTCCCCGCCACGTCAGCTAACAAGGATTTTGAAATTTCAGTTCAATTTCTGAGTGCTTGCGGACGTAGTTTCATATTTCAGATAGAGTCGTTTTCTTGGAGGAGCAGGCCCATGATGGCAGAACTTGTCAGTACGGTAACCGGTGACGGTGTGCGCCTGGACGGTCTGCTCTCTCGCGGCGCACCGATCGGCGACAGCGGCCCGAGCGTCGACCTGTTCATCTGCCACCACGGCGTCGGGGCCAATTTCTACGATCCCCGCTTGTACGGCCCCCTGGGCGAGTTGCTGCTCGCGGCCGGCTGCGATGTACTGAGGGTGAACAACCGCGGCCACGACCTCGTCTACAGCCAGCCGGAGTCAGCCTCAGAGGCTTTGCGGCGCACCCGGGGCCGGCTGGGGGCTGCGTTCGAGATCGTCGACGATTGCTGCCACGACTGGAAGGCGTGGAACGATTTCGCCAGCGCGGCAGGATACCACCGCATCGGTTTATGGGGGCACAGTCTTGGCGCGGTGAAGACTGTGCATTTCCTGGCGGCAGGACTCGATGAGCGGGTGTGCCTGGCGATTGCCAGTTCGCCACCCCGGTTCTGCCACGAACAGATGCGCGAAGCAGCAGGGGGCGCAGAATTCATGCGGGACTACAGCCGGGCGCAAACCCTGCAGGCCTCAGGTGAACCCGACGCGCTCTTGTCGGTGACAGTTCCAACTTCCAACGATTTTTCGGCGCGCACTTTCACGAACAAGTACGGGCCGGAGAACCGCTACGACTTCGTCACGCGCCTGTCGAAGGTGCGAACGCCGCTGCTCATCACGCTGGGCGGCCTAGAGCGCGACAGTAGCTACCACACGCTCGCGCAAACGGGCGATACCCTGGTGAAACAGATCCCCGGAGCCGGATTCGCGCTCATCCCCGGCGCGAACCACTGGTATTCCGGACGCACAGGCGAGCTTTGGGCAGCAGCCCGCACCTGGATCGCCGGCATCGGGCCGGCGCCGGAGCAGGCAAGCAAACCGGAATCAACCGCGGAGAAAACGAAATGAAATCCGCCATCAGGTTCACCGTCTTGTTCGCCGCGGCCTGCGGGATGCTCGCCGCCTCCGGCGCATTCGCGCAGGCCTTTCCGAGCAAGCCGGTGCGGCTGGTCGTGCCCTATCCGGCCGGGGGCGTCGCCGATGTGATGAGCCGCATCATCGCGGAGCGCATCTCCGCCAACTGGGGGCAGTCGGTCATCGTCGATCCCAGGCCCGGTGGCGACGGCATCATCGGCACCGAAACCGTGCTCAATGCTCCGGCGGACGGCTACACCTGGCTGGGCGTGTCCTCCGGTCACGCCGCCATCGGCGGATTGAATCCGAACCTGCGCTGGAGCCCGGTGCGTGACTTCGCCGCAGCAGGCATGTACGCGCAGTCCTCCGCCTACTTCGTGGTGCCCGCCGACCTGCCGGTTCGCGACCTCGCGGAGTTTGTCGCGCTGGCGAAATCACAACCCGGCAAACTCAACTTCGGACATCCGGGCGTCGGCTTGACGCCCTATCTGAGCATGCAGCTGTTCAAGCGGGTCACCGGCATTGAATTGCAGGACGTCCCCTACAAGGGCAATCCGCAAATCATGGCCGATCTGATGCCCGGCAGAATATCCGCCGCCATCCTTTCTGCCGCGTCGATCATCGGCCCGGCGCGAAGCGGCAAGATCAAAGTGCTCGCCGTTATGAATGCCAGGCGCACCAAGGCGTTTCCGGACGTGCCTACCATTGCCGAAGCCGGCAGGGCTTTCGCCGAGGCGCAGGTTTCACCGGCATGGTTTGGCATCGTCTTGCACGCCAAAACTCCGGCGGAACTGGTCAAGCGCGCCGCCGACGAAGTCGACAAAGCGGCGCGTGGCGCCGACATGGCCGAACGCCTCGAAAAATTGGGCGCCGAACCGGCCTTCCTCGGCGCCCAGGAATTCGACGCATTGATCCGTCGCGACGGCGAGACATGGGGGCGTGTCATCAAGGAAAGCGGCACGCAAATCGGCAAGTAATCCGGAAAAGACCGCAGGCATCGGGGCGCGCCGCGCCGCGTCACGGCTTCCAGGCCGGCCGTGTCAAACCCAGGTTGGCGCGCAAAGTGGTGCCCTCGTATTGCGTGCGATACAAACCGCGCCGTTGCAATTCAGGCACCACCAGATCAACAAAATCAACAAGGCTGCCCGGGAACACCGGCGGCATGATATTGAAGCCGTCGCACCCTCCCTCCTTCACCCACTGCTCCATCAGGTCGACCACCTCGGCGGGCGAACCCACCACCTCCATGTGGCCGCGCGCACCCGCGATACGCCGGTACAGGTCGCGAATCGTCAGGTTCTCCCGCTGCGCCATCGCGGTGAGCAGTTCCACGCGGCTGGAGCTCACCGCACTGGGAGGAATCGCCGGCAACGGGCCGTTGATATCGTGGCCGCTCAAATCGAAGTCGAGGCGCTTGGAGAGCAATTGCAGGCCCGCGGCGGGATCGATGAGGTCCTGCAACTGCGCGTGTTTGTCATTCGCTTCGGCCCGGCTTCGACCTACATAGACTGATAGCCCAGGCATGATCTTGAGACTGTCCGGATCACGCCCTGCCGCCTGCATTCGTCCTTTTACATCTTTGTAATATTCGCAGGCGCTCTCGAGCGTGACATGGGCGCCGAACACCACTTCGGCAGTCGCTGCGGCGAGCGCGCGGCCTTCTTCGGAAGCCCCCGCCTGCACCAGCACCGGCTCGCCCTGCGGCGAGGGCACCACGTTCATCGGCCCGCGCACGCGATAATGCGCGCCCTTGTGCTCCAGGAGATGCAGGCGGGACTTGTCAAAATACACCCCCGAATCGCGCTCGCGCACAAAGGCGCCTTCATCCCAGGAATTCCACAAACCGCGCACCACATGGCCGAACTCGCGCGCGCGCTCGTAGCGATCCACCTTGTCGGGGTGGCGATCCAGGCCAAAGCTGTCTGCCTCGAGCCTGTTGCCGGAAGTGACCAGGTTCCAGCCCGCGCGCCCGCCGCTGGTCAGATCGAGCGACGCGAAGCGCCGCGCAAGAGAGTAGGGGAAATCGTAGGTGGTGGTGGCCGTGCAGACCAGGCCGATATGCCGGGTGTGCTGCGCCAGCGAGCACATCAGCGTGAAAGGTTCAATGGCGGTGCCCCAGGAATCGCGCGACATCGCATCGAGATCGGCGCGCCAGAACGTCACCGAATCCGCCATGAATATCATGTCGAACAGGCCGCGTTCGGCCGTCTTCGCCAGAGAAATGATGTGCTGCAGGTTGGAGCCGCAATCCGGCGTGCCCTGGGGGTGGCGCCAGGCGGCGATGTGGTGGCCGCAGGGCCAGTAGAAAAATCCGAGTTTCATAATTGCCCTCAACATGGACAGGAAATCCAACGGGACTTCGAAGAGTATGGCCGCCGCCGGGTGCCGCGGTCAATCGCCGATTTCGGGCATGCATGGACAAAGCGGCACTCGCCTTCCGGCAGGCGTTGGGCGCGGTGACGGTGCTGGTGGCCGAGTCGCGCAGCCGGTGACTGCGTATGCCGCGACAGAGCGGGACGCTGGTGCCGGACTATCTCGATGGCGGGCTTCGGGACTGGGCGATGGATCGGCCGAAGGCGGAGATTGTTGTGTTAAGGCCGGATCGGTATGTGGCGGCGGTTTGTGGGCTGGGTGGGATTACCGGG
>CAMDFL010000112.1 GCA_945897475.1 Bordetella parapertussis | reverse complement strand
CCGATCTGACCGATATCGGTATGTGTGCGAAACGGATTGGTATTGGCATCGCGGACTATCAAATCGCCCACCCATTCGGTCAAGGCGCCCTGAAACTGGTTGAGCGCCACATGACCCGCGTATCCCATGACGCTCGCGACCATGAGGATGGCGAAGGGCACCATGCGGTGATAACGGCGCGAGCGCAAATTCCACAGCGACCATGCCGCGAACACGGCCGCGCCGCCGTAAAACATTTCGTCGCGCACATTGGCGGTAGCGGCTGCGAGCACGCAGACGATCACGTAAATGAAACCGAAATCCACGCGCAGGCCGGTCTGCGGACGGGCGCGCAAGGTCACGAACAGCACCGAAAGATCGAGTGGCGCGCGCGCGAGGTAGGCCTGCGCCAGCGCGAGTGGCACGAGCGTAATCGGCAACCACTGCGCCATGCCGATGACGGTGCGCGCGGCGCGCGGCGCCTCCAGCGTCACCAAAAACCACGCGCCCACCGCGATCAGCGCCAGCGAGGACAGATCGGCGAACCGATTAATGCCTTCTGCATCCAGCATCCATGCGGGTTTCCAGACAAACCTTGCTTCGATGGCAAGCGCCAGCGGCACAGCGAGCGCGAGCCATCCTGTCTGCCATCCCCAGAACAGCAGCGCCGCGCCCACCATGCCAAAGGGTGTGTTCATAGCGCAAGCAGGTCTTGTTGCACGTGGCCGACACGAAGGCGGCGCACGCCATGCGAACCATCGATTTCATCGCCATCGGCAACCACGGCAAGCACCAGCAGGCCAACACCATCGCGTCGGAGTGACTCCACTAGCGCTCGCCGCGCATCATCCCACCCGGCCAGCACCAGGATGCAACTGCTCAATTCACCGCGGCGCTCGCGAACCGCGGCGCCCAGACGTTCCAGCACATCTCCCGAGGCCATGCGAACGCCGGCCAGGACCTCCAGCAAATGCTCGGTGCGCAACAAGCCCCTGCCCGCGGTATAGGCATGCGTGTGCTCGCCGACGAACAGCATGTCCAGCAGGCATTCCTGGGTATCCATCGTGTAGACAAAAGAGGCCGCCACCGACACAGCCTCCTCGAAGGCCTGTTCGCCCGCCTCAATGAAAGCGGTATCCAATGCCAGCGCGTGCCGCTCGAAGAATTCGTTTTGAAACTCACGGACGACGGGTTGGCCGACGCGCGCAAAACTTTTCCAGTGAATTCGTTGCATCGGGTCGCCGGGCTGGTAGTCGCGCAGGCCGAAAAATTCCTCCGAGTCGCCACTGGATGCCGCCTGCGAGACGCCCCCTGGCTGGTAACGCCGTTGTCCGGGCAATGTGATAGGAGGAAGGCGATAACGACGCGGCAGCACCAATACCGATTGCGGCGCGGGCGCGCGAATCAAGGCGCGGCACAGGCGCAAGGGGTCGGTTCGAGCAATGCTGGCGCCGGCAAAACGCACCACGCCGCGTCTTCGCGCGGTCATTCGCATGCTCACCGCGACTTCGCCTCCCGCGGCGACGGTGGGCACCTCAACGGATTCCACCTCGCCATTGCGACGCTCGGCCAGGAGCCAGTTCCATAGATAAAACCCCATGGCCTCATCGATGCGATTGCGCCTGGCCCCCGGTTCGCGGGCGCATTTGAGTTCATCGCGAGTCGGATACGAAAACGCCAGATCCTCAAACAAGGTGAGACCGCGCTCTTCGCCCTTGCCGAGTTTGCGCAATCGCAAGCGATAGTCCAAAGGCTCACCCGCAGTGGCAAAACGCGGCAGCTCGCGCGTCACCTCGAATCGCGCGCGGAACATGAACGAGGCGGCAATCGCCAATAGCATCAGCGACAGCAGATAGGCGAAGCCCTGGTAGGCCATGGTCTGCTCGGTATCAACACCGAATATGGCAAACGCTAGAGTCGTCGCCATCACCAAGCGCCCGATTCCGGTGAAGCGCCGCTCATACCAATGCGAAAAGCGCGAGAAGCGCCGGTAGGAATAGTAGAGGAGTGTGCGCATCGGCGCGGACGGAGTTGGCTTGGGTCAGGCCGGGACGGTGAGCTTTTCCAACAACTCTTCGACCAGCTTCTTGCCAGTCACTCCTGAGAACTTCGCCTGAGGATCGATGATCAGCCGATGCGCGATGACCGCCACCGCCATTTCGCGCACGTGTTCCGGATGCACAAATTCGGCGCCCTCGAACAGCGCCAGGGCCTGCGCGGTGCGGGTGAGCGCGATGGAAGCGCGCGGGCCGGCGCCCAGGGACACCCCGGCCAGGCCACGCGTCGCACGCACCAGTTCGACCGCATAGGCGCGCAGTTCACCGGAGACGCGCACCCCGCCCACTGCGGCGCGCAGGGCGGCGATGTTCTCGGCGTTGACGCAAGCGGCAAGTGCGTCCAATGGATGGGCCAGTTCCTGGGAAGCCACCACCTCGGCCTCGGTCTTTGCATCCACGTACCCCAATGACAAACACACCGCGAAGCGATCCATCTGCGCCTCGGGCAAGGGATAGGTGCCGCGGAACTCCACCGGATTCTGCGTCGCGATAACAAAAAAATCATCCAGACGCCAGGTCTTGCCATCGATCGACACCTGGCCCTCGGCCATCACCTCGAGCAAGGCCGACTGCGTGCGAGGAGAAGCGCGATTGATTTCGTCGGCGAGCAGGATATTGGTGAAAATCGGGCCCTGGTGAAACTCGAAACTTTGATCCTTGGGGTTATAGACCGAGACACCGAGAATGTCCGAGGGTAGAAGGTCAGGGGTGAACTGCACGCGCTTGAATTTCGCGCCCGTTGAGATCGCCAGAGCTTTGGCCAAGGTCGTCTTTCCGGTGCCAGGAAGATCCTCAAGCAGCACATGGCCACCGGCGGCATAGGCCGCGAGAAGGCGTCGCAACACCGCGTCCTGCCCGCGAATGACGCGTTCGATGTTGGCTTTAATTGCGCAGACGGTCTCCATGGGATTGTTCACTTCAAGACCTTTTTCGAATTCACAGCGTTATTCAATAAGTATCAGGGCGGTCTAATGCGCCGAATACAGCGCGGGCAGGGGCTGCACCGTCACTGCATGGCCCCAAAGCCGTGTCATCACATCTGAGACGGCAATCGCGTCTCCACTGCTCCAGAATCGCTCACTGGCGGCATTGCCGTCTTCACGCAACAAGCCACCCGAGCGAAGCCGTCGGCCCAACTCGCGCGCCACCGCGTGCGAGGGGTCTATCAACCCAACCTGATCTCCGGCCACCTGGCGAATCACCGGCGACAAAAATGGATAGTGCGTGCAACCCAACGCCAGCGTATCCGCCCCTTGCGCGAGTAGCGGCAGAACGCAGGCCGCGACCAGGTCGAGCGTGCGCTCGTTGTTCAGTTCGCCTTTCTCAACCTGCTCGACCCAACCTGGGCAGGCCTGCATCAATATCCGCGCGCCCTGCCCGTGCTTCTCGGCCAAGAGTAAAAATTTTTTGCTGGCAAGCGTCTGACCGGTGGCGAGAATGCCGATCACCCCTGTGCGTGTGATCGCAGCGGCAGGTTTAAGCGCCGGCTCAATGGCGATCATCGGAGTCCGATAGGCAGAACGCAAGGACTGAACGGCCACCGCCGTTGCGGTATTGCACGCTACTACGATCGCCTTGACGCCCTGTGACAGGAAAAATTCAACAATCGCCCGGGCGCGCGAGTGGATGAATTCCGTGGAGCGATCGCCATAGGGCGCGGCCGCTGAATCGGCGACGTAGAGCAGATTCTCGGCAGGTAGCGCCGAGCGGATTTCACGCATCACCGATAGCCCGCCAACACCGGAATCAAACACGCCTATCGGAGAGTCTTGCAAGTGCAAAAGTCAAACTTTCATCAGTGACGATGCTTTTCGGACCGGCTTTCCCACGATTTTTTTATTCAAAATTGAAATTTCTCCAGCGAAATCTCAATCGAATGGCAGCTACCCCTTGGTCAGGCACCACAGTCCGTCGGGCGTACGACCCACAGACCTGGCTGCGCGCATGACATCCAATTCCAAAGTAATGGCGCGCCCATCGGTGGTGCCGGCGGCTTCCATCAACTGATAAAAATGCTTGGGGCCTGAATCCAGGGTTTCCTTGATGGATTGCTTTTTAGCCGCGGGCCTGATCGTGGGTGCAAAGGACAACAAGTTTTCTATTTTCGGCGGCGCGTCGAAAGGCTCGGTGAAATCGTAACCCACTTTCACCATCTTGCCTTCGGCGTCGATGGTCGGGTCCATGGAGAGCGCGAAGTGGCCCGCCTCGGTCATGATGTCGCGGTCGCCGCGGAATCGGGTGCAATGCGCCCAATCCATGGCCTCGTGTGAATGCACGTCAACGTCAGGATCGACAATGTAAATCAAGCGCATCAGCGGCATCTTGAAAAGCGTCTCTATGGCACGGCGCGCGTCGCCAACAGCTTTCTGTTTGAGGGCCACGCGGCAAATGTGCAGACCAGTGGCACTCTCCGGACAATGTACATCGGTGATATCGAAATCCGCGCCTTTGAGCGTTTGCCACACACGCGCCTCGGATGAAAGGCCTCCAATCAGCGAAGCGTCGTTGCGTCGAATCTGCGGACCACCATGCAACACGGTGTGATTGAGCATGTCGCGGCGGTGCGTGATGGCGGTGACGTGGAACACCGGGTCGTCGTGCATCGGTCCGTAATAACCGTACAACTCCCCATAGGGACCTTCTTTTTCCGAATAGCCCAGCTCATCCAGGTAACCTTCAAGAACCATTTCCGCATCGGCGGGCACCGGTATGTTATTGGTAATACCGCGCACCATCGGCAGGGTCTCACCACGCATGGTCGCCACCAGCGCGAATTCGTCCATTGGCACCTTGATGGCGGCGGACATGAAATCCAGGGGATGCGCGCCGATGACAAATGACACGGGCAGGCGTTCCTTTCTTTCAGCCGCGGCGACATAAATGCGCTTCAGATCGGACAGTTGCGTCAAGTTGCAACGCAACTCCTGCTTGCTCCGCAACATCAGACGGCGGCAACCCACGTTAGGTTTGCCATCGGCCGGATTAATGGTGTAGTCCATTGCCGCTGAGATATAAGGGGCGCCATCCAATTGGTGCTGGAGGTAGAAAGGCAGTTTGGTGAGATCGATATCATCGCCCTTCAACACCACCTGATGCACCGGTGCATCGGCAGACGCAACCTCGGCAACCTTCTGCGGGTTCTGCAAGCGACGCATGTATTCGGGCAGCACTTTCTTGCTGTCATCGAGACCGAAGGCCGCGGCAAGCCGCCTCTTATTGCCGATGAAGCCGGCGAACATCTCATACTTTTGCGGACCCGCGCATTTGAAATGAATTGCTTTGGGCGAATCCTCAATGATGGCAGTGATGTCTGTCATCGCAAGCGGCTCCTCGTGCACCTCCAGCTCACCAATAGTGGAGAGGTGATCCATAAAAGTACGAAGGCGAAACTTATTGAAATCAAACTGGGTGCTCATGAAGGCCTTTTCGAGAGAAGATTCGAAACTATTTGCTGTAACTTTGTCAATTACAATCAGTAACAGAGCGGTCTAATTTTACTGTATGCCAGGATTCGACAATTATCGGGAAATAGGTGACACAGACTGACAAACCAGAGTACTTCGACATCGGTGAGGCTACGGGACGGTTCGCGAAACACCGATTGATGCGGCAGTGGACCGACTGAAGCAATACCCGGAATCTGCGGGTGATGTAACAATGATCTAACAAACACGCTTCAGGAAATATGCCATGGCTATTGAAGAATACGACTACATCATCGTCGGCGCGGGATCAGCAGGCTGTGTGCTCGCAAATCGTCTCACTGAAGACCCGTCAATCAAAGTGCTGCTGCTGGAAGCCGGCGGCCCGGACCATGACCCCTTGATTCACATTCCGCTGGGCGTCGGAAAAATGTGGCAGCACCGCATGCACGATTGGGGCTACGACACCGAACCCGAACCCGGACTCAATAATCGGGAAATCGAGATGATGCGCGGCAAGGTGCTTGGCGGGTCTTCGTCGATCAATGCGCTTGCGCATATCCGCGGCAATCCGGGGGATTACGATCGCTGGGCGAGAAACGGCCTGCCCGATTGGGGCTATCAACAGTGCCTGCCCTATTTCAAGCGCACCGAGTCCTGGGTGGGCGGGGACAGCGAGTATCGCGGCGGCTCCGGACCAATCAGCGTACGCAACACCAATGTGAGCGACCCCATTACCGAAGCGTTTCTGGCCGCCGCCAAGAGTGCTGGATTTGCGATCACCGACGACATCAACGGCCCGAATCCGGCGGGCTTCGGCCGCTCGCAATCGACCATCCGCAACGGACGACGCTGCAGCGCCGCGCTCGGCTATCTGCGCCCTGCCCTCCGTCGCCGCGGCCTGAGGCTGCGCATGCGGGTGAACGCCACGCGCGTGTTGATTGAAAACAAGCACGATGACAATCCTAGGGCCATAGGAATCGAATACATAGAGAACGGACACACCAAACAAGCCCATGCCAGCCGCGAAGTGCTGCTATCGGGGGGCGCCATCAACTCGCCGCAACTGCTGATGCTCTCCGGCATCGGCGACCCCGATGCCCTGTTAAAGCAAGGCATCCGCCCGCATATGGCCTTACGCGGCGTTGGCGCCAACCTTCAGGATCATTTGTCGGTGGGCGTCACCAACTGGCGCAAAGGCGTGAGCCCGCTGCAGCACACCCTGCGCTATGACCGCATCGCGATTGCGATGCTACAGGCTTACCTCACCGGATCCGGTCCCGCAACCTTACTGCCCGGCGGCGTCACCGCCACCATTAATACACACAAAGGGCTGGATGTACCCGACATTCAATTCCTGTTTCGCGGTGCCTCGGTGGATGCCAAACCCTGGTGGCCCATCAAAGGCCCCGACTGGCGCGACACCATCATGCTGCGTCCGGTACTGCTTCACCCCGAGAGCCGCGGGCAACTGACACTCACATCCTGCGACCCTCTGGCCCACCCGCGCATACAAGGCAACTTCTTGTCCAGCGAAACCGACCGAAACACCCTGATCACCGGCATTCGCATCGCCCGAGACGTCCTCGGTCAAGACGCCATGAAAGACTACAGCGGCGGCGAAGCCTCCCCCGGTCCACTGCTCCAGACCGATGAGGAAATTCTTGCCTACATCCGCGCTACTGCCCGCACCGCGCATCACCCGATGGGGACGTGCCGCATGGGGGCCGATGACATGGCGGTGGTGGATTCGGAATTGCGCGTGCGTGGGGTGGAAAAGCTGCGTGTCATCGATGCCTCGGTAATGCCGGATCTGGTATGCGGGAACATCAATGCTTGCGTGTTGATGATTGCGGAGAGAGGTGCGGATTTTGTGAGGGGGACACGGTGAAATCACCAATTGCGATGCACCAACGGTCCAATACCTTATAAGCTCGTTCGCCAGGTCCAATTTGCCCGGCCAGCACCACCAGATATGCGTTCCCAATTGTCGGCCGCGACAGATTTGGCCGGGCCTTCGTCCTCAACCCATCCCGGCCGCACGCCGATCAACTCATGCTGGAACATATGAACATGATTCCGGTAGAAGCAGACCATCGGCAATGACCATGGACCGGGCGGCCATTCGGTCGCTGCGGCGACCAGGAAGTAGAATGTAATTCTCAGTCTTGATGAAAGGTGCTTGGCAATGGCGGGATTTCTCCAAAACCAGTGGTATGCCGCAGCGACGGCGCAGGAACTCGGGGAAAAGCCGCTCGGGCGGCGCATCTGCAACGAGTCCATCGCAATGTTCCGGCGAGGCGACGGCAGCGTGGCGGCGGTTACGGATCGCTGTTCCCATCGCAAGGTCCCGCTATCGATCGGTAATGTGGTTGGAAATGAGATCCAGTGCGCGTATCACGGCTTCCAGTTCAATGGCCGCGGCACCTGCACCCTGATCCCGAGCCAGAAGGAGATCCCGCCGCGTGCGTTCGATGTAAGGTCATATCCGGCCATCGAGCGCTACGCATTGATCTTCTTGTGGATGGGGGATCCAAGCCGCGCTGATCCGGCATTACTGCCGGATTTCCACGAGAACGACTCTCCGGGCTGGTGGGCATCGCACGGTTATTTGCGGGTCGCCGCGCACTACCAGTTGCTCATAGACAATCTCCTTGATCTCACCCACCTGCCTTTTGTGCACAAGACCACCCTCGCCGGACCCGGGATCGTCGAGAACCCGATGCAGGTTGAGGTAGTAGGCGATATTGTCCGCGCGCGGCGCAACATGCCGAACGTCGATCCGGCGCCCATCCATCGGGTGCTGCGCCACTTTCCAGGAAAGATCGACCGGTACCAGGATTTCGAGTTTCACCCACCCGTCTATATCCATCTCAATCTGGGCGCGAACCCGGCCGGTTCGGACGAGGACCGCAGCGTCCCCCACCATGTGGTGATAAACAGCCTGACACCCGAGACCGAAAATTCCACCCACTATTTCTGGTCGATCGCGCAGTGCCTGAATCCGGACCCCGCCGTGATACGAACGCTCTACGAGATGAACAAAATGGCGTTCGACGAGGACACGGGCATCATCGAAGCGCAGCAGGCCGCGATCGATGCCGACCCGCACGGACCGCCCTTGGCTGCAGTCGCAGGCGATCACGCCGGCGTACTGGCGCGGCGTATCGTTGCCCGAAAACTCGCCGAGGAAGCGGCCGCCCCCCCTCAGCTTGTGAAATAAAAAGAGAAAAACAGCCCGCGCTATTGCCCCGTCCCTTTTGGTTTGAATAGGGTTTAAATACGTCCCGCCAATTGGTAGCGTTGCGCTTTTGCAACGCTACCAATTGGCGGGAAAGATAGCCTCAATGACCCCCTGTTCGGTTCCGGCTACCTCGGTTTAGGTGTTGACCCAGGATCCAGGACCCAGAACCCAAGGCTTGAAAATTCATGCTTCGGCCGAAAGAATACCGTCTTGCAGGCGCAACCGCCGTTGCGCCCGCGCGGCGATCGCCGCTTCATGCGTCACAATAATAAAACTCGTGCCGCGCGCGCGATTGAGTTCGAGCAGCGTCTGGTACACCCCATCGGCGGTGCCACGATCGAGATTGCCGGTCGGCTCATCAGCAAGCACGCAAGCGGGCCGCGTGACCAGCGCCCTGGCAAGCGCTGCGCGCTGGCGTTCGCCGCCCGAGAGTTCACCCGGCGTGTGCGCCAGCCGCTCGCCCAGACCCACCTCGCGCAGCAAGGCGCGCGCCTGGTTCAAAGCCGCTTCGCGCTCCATTCTGCGGATCAGGAGCGGCATGGCCACGTTCTCCTCGGCGGAGAACTCCATCAACAGGTGATGAAATTGGTAGACGAAACCCAGGCCCGTATTGCGCAAGCGGCTGCGCTCGGCCTCGCCCAGCGAGGCCATGGGCTTACCCTGCACGCTGACTTCTCCGCCCGAGGAGGCATCCAGGCCGCCCAGAAGATGCAGGAGCGTGCTCTTGCCGCTCCCTGACGCGCCGACGATGGCGATTATCTCCCCCGGCGATACGTCGAGATCGACGCCCTTGAGAACCTCGACCGCCGCCGAACCTTGGCGATAGGTCTTTTTCAAACCGCGGCAGGAGAGCACAAAATTATCAACCATCGCCCATCCTATTAGTAACTATCTATAAATAGCGCTGTATTCGTATCTCTGTATTCGTATCTCTGTATTCGTATCACTCTGTTCGTATAGTTTTATTCATACTTCAAGGCTTCAGCTGGATTGACGCGCGATGCGCGCCAGCTCGGATACAGCGTAGCGGCTAGGCTGAGTATCAACGACACCAGACCCACGGTCAGCACGTCGGCACCCTGTAGGTCCGAGGGCAGGTCGGTGATGTAATAGACCTCCTTGGAGAGAAATTTGATGGAGAACAAATTTTCCAGAAACGGCACCACCACGTCGATATTGAGCGCAAGCAGCACGCCGCAGCCAAGACCTGCCAATGTACCAATGACGCCGATCAACGCACCCTGGACGATAAATATTTTCATGATGCTCGCAGGCGTCGCCCCAAGCGTGCGCAGGATCGCGATATCGGCCTGCTTGTCGGTGACCACCATCACCAGGGTGGAGACAATATTGAAGGCGGCCACGGCCACAATCAAGGTCAAGATAATGAACATGACATTCTTTTCAATCTGCACCGCACGAAAAAAATTCGCGTGACTGCGGGTCCAATCGCTGATGTAGACATCGCCACCGAGCGAAGCGGTGAGGTCGCGGGACACTGGCCGCGATTGGAAAAGATCACTCAGCCGCAGGCGCACACCAGACACATCATCGCCCAGCTGGTAGAGGCGCTGCGCATCCTGCAGGTGCACCAGAGCAAGGCTGGAGTCATACTCAAACATTCCGATCTCGAAAATTCCAACGACGGTAAACTGCTTCAATCGAGGCAGCAGCCCGGCCGGTGTTACCAGACCCTGCGGTGCAATCAGGGTGACTCGCCCGCCCGGACGCACCGCCAGCGCCCTGGCAAGCTCTATACCGAGAATAATGCCGAACTCGCCTGGTTTGAGCGCGTCCAACTGCCCCACCACCATCTGGCGGCCCATATCGGCGACACGCGCTTCATCCTCGGGGAGGATGCCGCGAATCACCGAACCGCGCACCAGCGAATCCACCGAAAGCATCGCTTGCGCGTTGACATAAGGCGCGGCCACCTCGACCAGAGGGTGCTTGCGGGAGCGCTCAAGCACATCTTGCCAACGCGCCAGGCGATTGTCGGGCCCGGTGATCTGCACATGCGAGGCGACGCCGAGAATTCGCGAACGCAATTCTTTCTGAAAACCGTTCATGACCGAAAGCACCACGATCAGCGCGGCCACACCTAAGCCGATTCCAGCCATGGACATCAGTGAAATGAACGATATGAACTGGTTGCGACCGCTGGCCCGATTGCGTGCGCGCGTGTAGCGCAGACCGATGAGGTACTCGTAATTCACAGGGTTATTATTTTCGCGAAGCTTTCGATGGTGCACATCGGGGGACGACACCCGCCCGAACCGTGCAGAGTGTGCCATAACAGGGTAGCTGCGGCATCCGGTGATAAACTCAATCGGTCACGATCAAGGGGGTGGACCCCCTTGACCCCTCCCCCATTTAGGCGGGAACCGAATTTCAATCGTGCCTTTGCTTAGACTCGATCACCGGTACCCTCAATAACTCGATGCATTGCACGCTCGTCATCCCCGGAATCCTGACACGCGATTCCAAACTTATCGATGCGCTGGGCTCATTCAAAGCGCCGGCGCTGCAGCGCTTGCTGGGCAAGGGCGGTCGCGAATCCTCTCCCTGGAGCGGCATCGATGCATGGCTTCTGGAGAATTTCGAGGTGAATCGCCAGGATGACTGGCCCAGCGCCCCGTTTGCATTGCTGGGCGATGGCGAAGACCCCGGCGAGGCATGCTGGGCGCACGCCGATCCGGTATCACTTCGCGCTGACCGCGACCGCTTGTTGCTCGCGAACGCCGCGCACCTGAGAATCCAGGCCGCCGAAGCCCATGGCCTCGCGGCAAAGTTGTCGGCACACTTTGGCGAGGCAATTCAAATTCACGTCGCCGCGCCAGATCGCTGGTACGTGCGACTCGCCGATCCACCAAAAGGCGAAACCACACCATTGGCATCGGTGGCGGGGCGTCAATTGGAACCCGGACGCGGCGCAATGGGCTGGCACGCTTTGATGAACGAGATACAGATGCTGTTGCACGAGCACCCGGTCAATGAAGCACGTGAAGCACTTGGCGAGGCGCCGATCAACGGCCTGTGGTTGTGGGGATCCGGACGACTGGCCTGCGTCAACACGGCCTTCCACAGCATGGCAGCATCCCATCCGCTGGCACGAGGCCTCGCGCGTCACGCTGGCATTGCTGGTGTTGCTCTGCCTGACACCGCCGCGCATTGGCTTACCGGCTTATCCGCAGAGGGCGTTCATGTGTGCGTTCACGATGCCATGCAGGCCGCCCTGATTCAAGGCGATATCGCGACATGCCTGGATGCCCTCGCACAGCTTGAACGCGACTGGTTCGCCCCCCTGCACGATGCACTCGAATCCGGGAGCATCGGAATGCTGACACTCAAATTGGGCGGTGATCACACGCTGCTGTCCGTTGAGGCGATACGGCAGGATTTGCGCCGCTTCTGGCGTCGCTCGAAGTCCCTTTCCCGCACGCTTGCGCTCACCGATGACGAACCTGGCGAGCCTGCATGAGCCGCATCCTGCCCAGACCCACGCGAGTCGCGGTCGAGGAGCGCTTGATCCATGAGGGCGTGCATCCGGTGCTGGCGCGCCTTTTCGCCTCGCGCGGAGTCGATGCGCGCCGCGATATCGACAGTGGCCTAGATGCCCTGCTGCCACCCGAGGGTTTGCTAGGGATTGATCGCGCCGCCACATTGATTGCCGATGCCATCGCCAGGAATGAAAGCTTACTTATCGTCGCCGACTACGATTGCGACGGCGCCACCGCCTGCGCCGTCGGCATTCGTGCTCTGCGGGCGATGGGCGCCAAGGTCGATTACCTGGTTCCGGATCGATTTAAATTCGGCTATGGATTGACACCGGAGATTGTCGCACTCGCCGCCCTGCGTAAGCCCGACATGATCATCACCGTTGATAATGGGATAGCCAGCATCGAGGGCGTGGCTGCGGCCAATGCCTTGAATATCTCGGTCGTGGTCACCGACCATCACCTGCCCGGCCTCGCGCTGCCAAAGGCCGCCGCCATCGTCAATCCCAACCAGCCGGGCTGCTCATTTTCGAGCAAGGCGATTGCCGGGGTCGGGGTGATGTTCTACGTCATGCTTGCGTTGCGAGCCGAGTTGCGCCGGCGCGGACGATTCGCCGACGGTGAAGAACCCGTGCTCGCCGACCTGCTCGATCTGGTTGCCTTGGGCACCGTCGCGGACGTGGTGCGCCTGGACCGCAACAACCGCATACTCGTATCGCAAGGCTTGAAACGCATGCGCGCCGGCCGTCTGAAAGTCGGTATGAAGGCCTTGTTCGCGGTCGCCGGTCGCCTGTTCGATCGCGCCGGCACGTTTGATCTGGGCTTCGCCATTGGCCCAAGACTCAATGCAGCCGGGCGTCTCGAGGACATGAGCCTGGGGATAGAGTGCCTGGTGACCGACGATGAGGCGAAGGCGCTAAACATCGCGCAACGCCTGGATGAACTCAATCGCGAACGCCGCAGCATCGAATCGGGAATGAAGGAGCAGGCCGACGCGATCATCGAGACCATCGATGTCGGCGAACGCTTCTCCCTTTCCTTGTACGACCCGGGCTGGCACCAGGGTGTCGTGGGAATCGTCGCCGGGCGCCTCAAAGATCGCCATCACCGCCCGGTGTTTGCCTTCGCAAGGTCCGATGGCGGCGAAATCCGCGGCTCGGGCCGCTCGATCAACGGGTTACATCTTCGCGATGCCCTGGATCTTGTCGACAAACGCGCGCCCGGCATGCTGTTGCGCTTTGGCGGACACGCGGCGGCGGCCGGTGTCACCCTGCGGGAATCCGATTTCGCGCGCTTCCAAGATTGTCTTGAAGAAGTCGTGCGCGTACTGCTCTCACCGGCCGATCTCTCCCGCGTCATCGAAACCGATGGTGCCCTGGAAACTTCGTATTTAAGCCTTAGCGTCGCCAAAATGCTGGAGCAGCAAATCTGGGGCCAAGGATTTCCGCAACCGATGTTCTGCGCAGAGTTCTCAGTGCGCAGTCAACGCATCGTCGGCGAGAAGCATCTCAAGCTGCGCCTGGATGCAGGAGGCAGAACGCTGGAGGCGATGCGCTTTAATTCAGCCGACCCCCTGCCGGCTTTAGTCAATGCCGCCTACCGGATTTCGGTCAACGAGTACAACGGCATGCAAAGCCTGCAATTGATTATTGAAGATTGGGAACCGGCGGGATCTTCGGGAAATCATTGACGCTAAAAACAGCGACGCTGCAATCAGCTCCGGTAAAATCTGCGCCGCGAAAATCAGCGCCGCGAAAATTCACGCCAGTAATTTCAATCGCGTATTTTTGGCGGAACCGCCTCTTTGTCGGTATGCCACACATCCTCGACTGAACGCAGCAAGGCACGAATCTCGGGACTGTTCTCGCGCTCTTTCAGATAGACCAGATTCAACAGGGTGTCGGCCGAACCTTCCCGCCAGATGAGCATTTCTCCCGCATTGACCGCGTCGCGCGCCAGGTCATCGCGCAAAAAAGAGGCACCTACGCCTGAGGCAACCAGATCACGCAGCAAGGCCTCCTGATCGGCGATAACCACGCTTGCAGGCGCAAGCGAACGCGCTCGCAGCATTTCATGCGCCATCTGGTTTATGCGACCCTTGGGCGGAGTCAATGCCCAGGGACGTGCGGCAAGGTCTTGCCAGGTATTGATCTGCCCCGCCCAGGCGTGCGGAATCACCACGACATAGTGCTGCTTCTCCAGGGCAAGCACCCGCAGCATGGGGTCGCGAGGTTCACCCAGCACAAATGCGGCATCGAGTTCGCCTGCCAGCACACGTTCGATGCCCACACCCGAGATCGCAAGCTCCAACTCCACCTGAATCAATTTGTAGCGCTCGCGCATCTCGGAAATCACATCGCCGAGCCGCAGGTGGCGCGCATCCAGAATCGTGCCTATTCGCAGGCGCGCATCTACCGAA
>CAMDFL010000111.1 GCA_945897475.1 Bordetella parapertussis | reverse complement strand
GCTCACAAACCCAGCACCCCCGGGTTTATACGCCCCCGCGGATCAAGCGCCTGCTTGATGCGGCGGACCAGGTCGCTCGACCCTGCGGTCATCAGGTCGGTATAGCGATAAAAGCGCCCGAGTTGTGCGTGCACCGCCTGATGGGTATCCATGATGTCGCGCAGTTCCTGACGCAGGCGGCTGACCAGCGCGCGTGCCGCCGGATTGGCGGGGCGGCCGCCGAAGCGGACGCGGTTGCGCTCCGACAGATGGGCAAAATGTATCGGGTCGAGTTCATCGAGCCAATAGAACATGGGCTCGATCGAAACATAGGCGCCGGATGAAGAAATCAACCACGAGTATTTGATGCCTGCCGAGGCAAGCGTGGCGGCGTTCTTCAACAGATGGGCATCCAAAGCCGCATGGCAGTCGGCCGCGCCTGACGGCGGCACGATGCCATGCACTGGCACCCAGCGTTCCCCGTCCACACCAAGAAAGCCGCGGATCGAAAACGGCTTGGCACGCATCGTCTTCGGGACCACGTTGTCCATCTCGGTCCCGGTTTGCAGGCAGATGGCGCGCGCGAGATCAAGTTGCGCCTGGGCAAGGTCTTCGTTCGCACCTTCGACCACCAGATGCAACGACCATGCCGCTTCATGCAGGACGTTTCGCCGCAAAGCGAGTTGCGCCACATCCTTCAACGCGCCACCAATCGACCCGGCATTTCTTGCCACCGCGCCGACAATGCCGGCGGCTTCACCGGCATCGATGGCGGTTGCCGAGCGGCCGCGTGCCTGGTCCATCGCAAATGCCCTTGCGACCAGGCCCTGGCGCACCACGGTGTTCATGGCGGCCAACATTTGCCCTGCCTGGGCAAAACCAAAAGACGCAAATGCCGCTGCACGCTCAGTCGCGAGTCGCAGGGTGATACTGGTCTTGATGCCGAAAGCGCCGCAATCGCCAAGGAACAGGCCGGTCAGATCCGGGCCGGCATAGCGCTGAAACGCCGAACCTGTGGACGATACGGCGGAACCCGTGCTGACCACGGTGCCATCGGCGAGCACGGCGGTCAGGCCGATCACGCCGTCGAGTCCGCCGGGCACATTATTGGAAACCAGACCGCCCACGGTGGTTACCGAGCCGGAAATCGGGCTGCTTTGTGTCGCGCGAAGACCCAAGGGTTTCAGCGCCGCGGCCAGTTTCTCCCAGGTCACCCCCGCGCCGACGGTGACGTAAAGATCCTCGGCGTGAATGTCAATCTGATCCATTCGAGCCATGTCAATGACAACGCCGGGCGAATGCGGCACCGCGCCGCCGGTATAGGAGAGGCCGGCGCCGCGCGGCACCACGCTGATGCCGGTTTTATCGAGCAATGCCATCACTCTGGAGGTTTCCTCTGTCGAACCGGGCCTGATTACCAGATCCGCCGGAATCCGTCCCGGCCAGGGAAAAATATCCGAGGAGGCGAGGAGGCACGCATCCGCGTCGGCGAGCACATTGGCGTGGCCGGCGATGGCGGCAAGGGCATCGATAAGGTTGGTGTCATGCTTCATTTGCGTTGCATTTTATGCTACTCGAACATGGTGGACGACACGGTTGGGTTGCGGGTCGATAGAATGCCTGCTTGCACAACTGAATGCCTGACGATGTCCGCTGGCTCGCAAACCGATATTCACCCTGGGACGGCACCCGTTCGCGCAGGCATCTCAACCTCAATCCTGATTGCGGACGGCATGCGCTCGGCTGCGGCGCGCACACCTGAGAAAATTGCCATCATCGAAGGCGCGCGGAGATTGAGTTATCGCACGCTTATCTCGCGCATCGATCGTGTATCGAATTTCGTCCACGCGCCCAAGGCCGACGGCGGACTCGGATTGCGCCAAGGCGACCGGGTGGCGATTCTCCTGCCCAACCGGATCGAGTACATGGAAATTGTCTGCGGGCTGTCCTCGGCCGGTGTGAGCGCGGCCACCATCGGCCCGGCGGCGGCGTTGCCGGAAATCCGCTTCATTCTCGAGGATTCCGGCGCGCGTGCCCTGTTCGTCGATCCCGCGCTTGAGGCGGCGGCGCGCGCGGCGGCGGCGGGAACCGCGGTGGAGCGTATCGTCGTTGTCGGTGACGATTACGAATCCATTCTCGCCGCCGCGGCCGCAGGGCTTTGTCCGGTTGTGGTTACCGAGCACGACGTATTCTCGATTCCCTATACCTCCGGCGCTACGGGACGCCCCAAGGGCGTGATGCTGTCGCATCGTGGCCGCGTGCTTGCCTGCTACGCCATGGCCTCGGAACACGGCTGCTACGGGCCGGATGACCGCGCCGTGTCGAGCACGCCGATGTTTCATGGTGCGGGCTTTTTGATGACGCTGGTTCCGATGTTCTTCGGCGGCACCGTCGAGTTGCTCGGACGTTTTGACATCGAACGCCTGCTTGGCGCCGTTGCGGCCAATGCGGCGACCAGCGTGTACATGGTGCCGACGCATTTTGCGGCATTGTTCGCGCTGGGCGAAAAGGCGAAAGCCCACGATGTACGCGCGCTGAAGGCGGTGATTTCCGGCACCGCACCGCTTGCGCAGGCGATGAAAGCGCGCATCATCGAGCACTTCGGCGAGGGCAAGCTGTATGAGCGCTACGGTGCAACCGAAACCAACATCGTCACCGCGTTGCGCCCGGCCGACCAATTGCGCAAGATCGCCTGCGTCGGCCAGCCGCTGCCCGCCACCCACGTGCGGGTTCTGAACGATCAGGGCGCGGATGTGGTTCGAGGCGAGGTGGGCGAGCTGGCGGTGGCTTCGCCCTATTTGTTTACGGGCTATCTGAACCTGCCGGAGGTCACCGCAAGTTCCATGCGTGGCGACTGGTTTGTCACCGGCGATCTTGCGCGCCAGGACGATGAAGGCTATGTCTACCTGGTCGATCGCAAGAACGACATGATCATCACCGGCGGCGAGAACGTGTATCCGCGCGAAGTCGAGGAGGTGCTGCTTGCCCACCCGGCGGTGGCTGAATGTGGCGTGGTCGGCGCTCCCCACACTTATTGGGGTGAGGCCGTGACCGCGTTCGTAGCGCTTCGGGCCGGGATGAACTGCACCGCCGTTGAACTGCTTGCCGCGTGCAGCGCAAACCTGTCGAAGTACAAGGTTCCGAAGGAAATCCGCTTCATGGCGGCGTTGCCGAGAAACAGCATGGGAAAAGTATTGCGGCGGGATTTGCGCGATTCGCTTCGGAGCCCCTCATGATGAGGGCGGCCCGCCGTCTGCCGGGTTTCGTCGATGCCTTGGCCGACGGTGGCGATGAAACCCGGGCAGCCTGAACGCCGAAGTAATCGGCTTCGGCCTTCAACTGCGTAGTTACAACTGCGGCATTCCCACCGCCTGCACCAGTTTTCTGAATGAGGCGATTTCCCGCCTGACGCTATCGGCAAACTCCTCGGGGGTGCCCGATCGCGGCTCCATGCCGGCCGCGCTCAGGTGTTTCTCCAGTTCTGGTGTGTCCAGCGCGCGCGTGATTTCGCTGTTCAGCCGCATGATCGCCGAGCGCGGGGTTCCGGCAGGTGCCGCGAAAGTGAAGTATCCCGGTTTCAATATATCGCTGCTAGCGCCGAGTTCAGCCATGGTCGGCACGTCTTGCAGGCCCGGAAGACGGTTGGGGCGGCCGACCGCCAGGGCGCGCAGGCGCCCGTCGCGCAGGAAGCTGGCCACCGCAGCATACGAAGACATGAACACGCCAACATCGCCGCTCACCACGGCGTTGGCTGCCTGCGCCGAGCCCTTGTAGGGCACATGTGTGAGCGAAATGGCGTAGCTTGCGTTGAGTTGTTCGAAATTCAGATGGATCAGGCTGCCGGCGCCGAAGGTTGCGTAATTGAGCACGCCCGGTTTGCTCTTGGCGAAATTGACAAACTCCTGCAGTGTCCTGATCGGCAGATTGCCGTTGATGGTGAGCACGTAAGGCAACTCGGCCACGACGCCGGTATACGCAAAATCCTTCAGAGGGTCGTAGCTGATTTCCTTGTACAGGCTGGGATTGATGGTCAACGCGCCACGATCGAGCACCACCAGCGTGTGCCCGTCGGGTGCCGACCGGGCGACCGACTGGGCCCCGACCATGCCATTGGCGCCCGGACGGTTTTCAACCGTGACGGGTTGGCGAAACACCTCCGAGAGCTTTTGCGACACTGAGCGTGTCACGATATCGATGCCCCCGCCGGGCGAGTAGGCGACGATCACACGCACCGGTTTGATGGGATAGGTGGCATCGGCTTTTGCCGGCGCCTGGGCCACTGCCATTGACGAAGCGACCGACGCGCATACAAACAGGGGAAGCAAAATCATCGTGTTTTTCATTGGGCGATTCCGAGAAATTTTTCTGCGTTGTGAAAGAGCACCTTCTGCTTCTCCGCTTCGGTAAACAAATTCGAGTTTTCGATCCAGGACACGGCACCGCCAATAATGTCGCCCCCGGCGGGATAGTCGGTGCCGATGACGATGCGATCCGCGCCGGCGCGCTTTTTGAGAAGCGCGAGGGAATCTTCATCATGGACCAGGCAGTCAAAATACATGCGCGACAGATAGTCGACCGGCGGATGAGCCATGGTGCGCGAGTCGGCCCGCTGGATATACCGCAGGTTCAGGCGTCCGACGCCAAAGTGAATCCATCCGCCGCCCTGCGTGAACAGGATGCGTATGTCCGGATGCCGGTCAAAGAGGCCGCTGTGCACCAGCGACATGGCCGCAAGGCTGGACTCCAGCGGCGCACCAAAAGAATTCCAGAAGTTGTAGCGCGGGAAACGTTCCTCGCCCGCTTTGTTCCAGATGACCGGGTGCACCATGATCGCGACGCCCATCTTTGCGGCTGCTTCGATGATCGGCAGCACCGCGGGTTCGTCCAGATTCATCCCGCGCACGTGGGTCGCGATCATGATGGTACTCAACCCGAGCGTGGTGGTGGCGTAGTCCAGTTCCTGCAGAGCAAGCTTCGGGTGCTGCATTGGCAGCAGCGCCACGCCGCGATAGTGATCGGGATAGGCCTTCTGCACCTCGGCGACTTCCTCGTTGATCTCGCGGCAGTACTGAACCGATTTGGCCTCGTCGAGGTAATAGCTGAAGAAGGTGGCTGTCAGAACGAGATTCTGCAGGTCGATGCCTTCCTTTTCGCGGCGCATCGCCGCGCGCGCGGCGGGATCTTCCAAGATCGACCGTGATGCGGAGAACGGCAGTGCCTCGTGGCCCTGGACCACGAATTCATGGCCCTTCGCGTCGCGGAACAGGCGCCATCCATACCAGTCCCGCCCCTCTTGCGACGCGCGAACCAGGCCGCGCGGCGTCCAGTGGCAGTGCATGTCGATCGCCATCGTGGGCCTTTTCAGGGAAGCTTGTACACGCGGCGCGCGTTTTCGCGCAGGCATTTGGCCTTTGCCTCGTCGCGCAAACCAAGCGCTTCGATTTCGTCGCGCGTGCGCTTGAAATCAAGCACCGGGTAGTCGGTGCCGAACAAAACCTTGTCCTGCCCGTAGGTGTTGATGTACTGGATGAATTGCGGCGGCCAGTACTTCGGGCTGTGCGCATCGGTGCCGATGAATACGTTGGGATGCTTCCAGGCCATGGCGATCATTTCGTCGGTCCAGGGAATGCCCACGTGGATGCCGATGAGTTTCAGTTCGGGAAAGTCGCAGGCGATGCCATCGAGCAGTATCGGTCGGCCGACGCTGCGCATGGGTTGTTCGGGGGTATAAATCAGCGATTGGCCGACCTGCATCTGCACCGGCACGTCGAGTTCGACGCATTTTGCGTAGAACGGATACCACCTCGCGTGATCCGGTGGCAGGTCGAACCAGTGCGGATACATGTGCGCGCCGATGAAACCCAGGTCGCGCACAGCGCGCTCCAGTTCGCGCACCCCGTGCATCCCTTCGGTGGGATCGATGCCTGCCAGGCCTGAAAACCGCGCGGGGTAAGCGCGTATCGCCGCCGCGACGATTTCATAGGGCAGGTGCCAGCTACCAGGCAATCCCAGACGGCCGGTTTTCGTCGCGATCAGCAAAGCGCGTTCAATCCCCGCGTCATCCATCATCGCGAGCATGCGTTCGTGCGGCAGTCCTTCCGCGATGGTCAAATCGCGACCGATCTTTTTCGACCAGAAGTCGGTTGTCCATGAAGGACGCAACTGCATGATTTCCGGGGTGATCGGGTTGACCACGCAGTCGATGGCTTTGATGGAGTAGGTCACGGTTCGTTCTTTGAATGAGTTGCGGATTATGCAAGATTCACGAGTGGTGGAATAGGGTCATGCGGCGGATTCGCGCTGCGAATCCTGGCAGGGCCGAATGAATCTCGATGTCATGGGCGAAATATGGGCGACGTGACGCCCCGGCAGACATTCACCTGCCGCGAAACACCGGCTTTCTTTTCTCGACGAAGGCGCGATGCCCTTCCTTGACATCCTCGCTGGCGGCGCATTTGTCGACCGCGGCTTGCAGTGCGGTGAAATCGCGTTCGGTGGCTTCGCTTGCGGCGGTATTCAGGACAATTTTTGCCGCGGCTAATGCCAGCGGGGCATTTTTGGCGATGTCATCGGCATAGTTTTTCACCGTTGTCTGCAGGTCCGCGGCGGGCACGATCCTGTTGACCAGTCCCATTTGCAGCGCCTCCCTGGCATCGAAATGCCGCGCGGTGAGCAGCATTTCCTTGGCGTTTGCCACGCCTATGCGGTCGCAAATCATCTTCGCGCTCGCATAGGCATACGCGATGCCAAGTTTTGCCGCCGGCACGCCGAAGCGGGCCTCCTCGGAGGCGATGCGCAGGTCGCAAAGAAGCGCGACCGACAAACCGCCACCCAGGCAGTAACCATGGATCATGGCAATGGTCGGTTTTGCGGAATCGCGGATGGCATTACGGCCGCGATTAACGATCTCAGCGGTGCGCGCCGAATCCTCGGGGGTGGCGTTGTTGCGTTCATATTGCGAAATGTCGGCGCCGGAAACAAAGGCGCGCTCGCCCGCGCCTCTCAGGATGATCACGCGGACGCCGGGGTCGGCGTTGAAATCCGCGAGCATGTCGGGGATTGCCCGCCACATGTCGGTCGATATGGCGTTATGGCGCTCGGGGCGGTTGAAAATCAACCAGCCCAGCGCACCTTCCTTTTCTGCGAGTACGTCGCCTATGGCCATGGGGTGTCCGTTGAAATTTAAGGGGATCCAGGATCGGGGTGGCGATGATCTGTCGTGAAGAACAGGATCTTCGCCCAGCCCCGCAGTCAGACGATTTGTCGCTCGCGCAGGCGTTTGATGCCGGCCTCGTCGTAGCCCAACTCGCGCAAGATCTGCTCGCTGTGCTCGCCGTGCTCCGGCGTTGCGGTGCGCAGTTTGCTTGGCGTGCGCGACAGCGTCATCGCCTGCCCGACCAGGGTCTGCATGCCAAGTCTTGGATGTTCGACCTTCTGTGCGATGCCTAGTTGCTGCACTTGCGGATCGGCGAATACCTGGTCGATGCTGTTGATGGGGCCGCAGGGTACTCCGGCACGATTGAGTATCTCGATCCATTCCGCGCTGGGGCGTGTTTTCATGATGGCGATGAAGCGCGCGTTCAGCGGATCGCGGTTCTTGCGACGCTCCTCTTCTTCCTTGAACAGCGGATTATCGAGAAGATCCGCGGCGCCGATTGCCTGGCAGAATCGCTTCCACATCATGCCGCCCGCGCCACCGATGTTGATATGGCCGTCGGCGCTCGGGTAGGTGCCGGTGGCAATGCCGGTTGGGTGGTCGTTGCCGGTCTGTTTGGGCACCACGCCGTCCATCAGCCAGCGCGTGGCTTGAAAATCGAGCATGGCGATCTGCGACTCCAACAGGGATGTTTTCACCCATTGTCCCTGGCCGGAGTGCTCACGCTCTGCGAGCGCAATCAGAACGCCGATGCAGCAATTCATGCCTGAAGTGAGGTCGGCGATGGCAACACCCACGCGCACCGGGCCTTGCCCAGGGAAACCCGTCACGGACATCAATCCGCCCATGCCCTGCGCAATCTGGTCCACACCGGGACGCTCGCGATACGGGCCTTCCTGCCCGAATCCGGACATGCTGCCGTAGATGATGCGCGGATTGATTTTTCTCAGAGTTTCGTAGTCGATGCCGAGGCGGTCTTTTACGGCGGGTCGGTAGTTTTCCAGAAGAATGTCCGACTCCCGCACCATCTTGTACAGAACCTCGCGTCCCTCCGGTTCCTTCAGATTGAGCGACAGGCTGCGCTTGTTGCGATGCAGATTCTGAAAATCCGACCCGTCGCGCGCGCCGGTGATACCGTCTTCCGGCCCTTCGATTTTGGTGACCTGCGCGCCCCAGTCGGCGAACACGCGCGCGCAGTTGGGGCCGGCACGCGCGCGGGTGAGATCGATTACCTTCAGATGACTTAAGGGCACGGGAACTCCTGATGATCGTTACGCAAAACGCCTGTCAATGCTACTTGATCGCATCGATTGCGTCTGAGTGACGTTAAAAAAAATTGAGAGCCTTGGTCTTGGTAAGCAATGAAAAATCCCTGCGAGCGCTCCGCTCAAGCATGCCGCATGCTATTTTCCTTACCCTTCGACGAAATTAGAACAAGATGACGATCGGGATATGAGCAGCATGAGTGCGAGCGACAAGAGTGCGGGTCGCGCCAATTCACCCGCCGCTACCGCCAGCCGCGGCTACGCAAATGGACCCTGGGGCCTGGTCCACTATTACGACAATGGCGCGTCGGGTCGGGTGTTGCTATTGCTGCATCAGGCGCCTATGTCCGCGCGCCAGTTCGATGCGGTGTATGCGCCGCTTGCCAGGCGTGGCATACGGGGGATCGGCATTGACACACCCGGCTTTGGCATGTCCGACCCGACGCCGTTTGTCCCCCGGGTGGAGGACTGGACGAGAGCCGTCATCGCCGTTGCGGATCACCTCGACCTGCCTCGATTCGATGTGCTTGGCCACCACACCGGTGCGTTGATTGCCACCGACATCGGGATCGTGCACCCCGACCGGGTGCGCGCGGTGGTGATCAATGGTCCGTTTCCGCTGAGTGAAGAAGAGCGGCAAGGCCGGCTTGCCCGTTTGCAAAAATCCGAAATCGATTTTGATTACAAGGCCGACGGCAGTCACCTGCAAAAGAGTTTCATGTCGCGCCACAGAATGTACGGTGCCGGCGCCGACCCTCAACTGATCACGCGTTTTGTGGTCGAGCAGTTCCAGGGTTTCGCGCCGTTCTGGTATGGTCACAACGCGGCGTATCGCTATGACCACGCGGCCGCGCTCGAAAAGCTGAAGATTCCAGCCTTGATTTTGACGAACACCGGCGACCTGATCTACGAGTTTGCGCAACGCGCGCGACGCATCCGGCCGGATTTCGACTACGTTGAACTTGACGGCGGCGGCGTGGACATCATCGACCAGCAGCCCGAGGACTGGTGCGACATTGTTGCCGCGTTTCTCAACCGGGTACCGGCGTGAATCTGGATTGGAGGCGCGATGCCTGCATTCCCGGGTTAAACTATTTATCGCTTCCGCGTCTCGCCGGAAGACTGAAACTTGGAGAAGGTTTTTGCCGAACATTCGATCTGCCGTAAAAATGATGTTGGTATGCATCGCCATTGCGGCTTCGCCGCTGCACGCACAGGCGCCGCAAGGCGCCGCCTATCCGGCCAAACCCATTCGCCTGGTGCTGGGTTTTCCCGCCGGTGGCGGGGCCGACAGTATCGTGCGGGTTTTCATACCCGCCATGGAGCGCGTGCTTGGCCAGCCGGTCATCATTGATTATCGCCCCGGTGCCAGCAGTTCCATTGCCGCGGAGCATGTC
Source organism: Bordetella parapertussis (assembly GCA_945897475.1). GTDB lineage: Bacteria > Pseudomonadota > Gammaproteobacteria > Burkholderiales > SG8-39 > 2-02-FULL-62-17. The sequence continues at coordinate 4,984 of CAMDFL010000111.1, read as the reverse complement.
GCGAAATCGGCGCCGGACGGCTACACCTTGCATTACATCGACGCGGCGCCACTGGCGATAACGCCGAATCTGCGCAAGGTCGATTTCGATCCGAGCGGATCGTTCACGCCCATCAGCCAGATTGTGACCGGGAGTTTTGTCCTGGTGGCGCATCCCGGCGTGCCGGCGGCAAATTTCGAGGCGCTGCTGGCGCTGCTGCGTTCCCGGCCCGGCGCATTTACCTACGGTTCATCGGGCACGGGGTCATTGGGGCACCTGACGGGCGAGCTCTTCAAACTTGCTTCGGGAACGCAACTGCTGCACGTGCCTTACAAAGGCGGCGCGCAGTCGATGATCGACCTCATCGGCGGCCAGCTTCACTTCCTGTTTGCATCGGCCCCGACCGCCGCACCGCAGATGCGCGCCGGCAAGATCAAGGCTTACGCAGTCACCGGCGCGACGCGCCTGGCTGGGCTGGGTGATGTGCCTGCCTTGCGTGAACTCGGACTGAAGGATTTCGATGCAAGCGTGTGGTTCGGTCTGGTCGGGCCGGCCGGACTTCCCGCGAATATTGTCGAGCGGATCCGTGCCGCATTGCTGGTTGCGCTCGAGGAACCCAAAGCGCAGGAGGCGATCCGGCTGCAGGGTTACGAGACGAGCACCAGCACACCCGAGGCTTTCAGGGAATTGATCCGCAAGGACCTCGCCAAGTGGGGCAATGTCATCCGTTCGGCCGGGATCAAGCTTGAGTGATTACCGCAGTCTCGGCTTCACACCTTGATTTGCTTTTCAGGGCATCGAACTCGTAGCCACCCTTGGGGCCAGTCGTATTGCGTGGGCGCGCAATAGTTTGTGTGGCTGCCTGCCACATCAATGCTGATATGTTCAATACTCGGGTTCGCCGATGCCCGAATTCGAGCTTATTGGTTGGCGTGGGGTTGATAACGCGCACGTCTTTGAGGGCAGCGCTTGGGGGTTGAGTGTTGCTGTCGGACTTTTTTTGTGGCGCCAGAAAATCTGACGCGGGTGTACCCGCGGAGCGCGGACATTTCATGCGTGGTCGTGCGCGAGCCGGTAAAATGGCGCGAATTCCGAGGAGCAACAGGCAATGAATCGATCAGCGACAATTTTCTTCGTTGCAATTGCCACCCTGGCATCAATGGGTGGCGCCAACGCGCAATCCTGGCCTGCCAAGCCGGTGCGCGTAATGGTGCCCCAGTCGGCGGGTGGCGGCGTGGACACCGTCGCGCGTGCCATGGCGCAGAAATACAGCGAAGCTTTGAAGCAGTCTTTCGTGGTTGAGAATCGCGCCGGCGCGGGCGGCATCATCGGCGCGGACGTGATCGCCAAGGCGCCCAGGGACGGATATTCGCTGCTCATCACCTCCACCAGCCAGGCAACCACAGCGGTGCAGTATGCAAAGCTTCCCTATGACGCGATCAAGGATTTTGCGCCGGCGAGCCAGATCATATTCACCTTTTTAATGCTGGGCGCAAACACCCAGGTTCCGGCAAATACAGTTAAGGAACTGGTGGCGCTGGCAAGGTCTCAGCCGGGAAAGCTCAATTTCGGTTCCACCGGCAGCGGTGGTTCGCCGCATCTGGTCGCCGAATTGTTTCGCCTGGAAACCGGCATCGATGTGGTGCATGTGCCGTTTAAGGGCGATGCCCCGCTGCAACCGGCGTTGATTTCGGACCAGATTCAATATGCCTTCCTCACCCCGATCGCGCTGATGCAACACATCAAATCCGGCCGGGTGCGCGGGCTGGGTGTGACCGGACAAAAGCGCGGCCTCATTGCCCCCGATGTTCCCACCATGGCCGAGGCGGGATTCCCGGGTGTCGAGGTGACCGGCTGGATCGGTGTATTTGCCGGCGGTGGCACGCCGCGCGAAGTGCTGGTGCGCATCGCCGAGGAAACGCAACGCGCCTTGAGAATGCCGGATATCGTCGCGCGTATTCCTGGCTGGGGTGGCGAGGCTGCCGGCACCATGCCCGAAGAGTTCGAGGCGCGGTACCGCGCCGATATCGTCAAGTACGCGCGCATCATCAGGGAGGCGAAGGTGCCATTACTGGATTAGCGGCCTGCAGGTCACGCTCTGGGCTACGAACCAATATCAACGAAAAAATCTGAACGAAAAAGTCGGCGCACTAGGGAATTTTCCGTTCGAACCGTTGATGTAAATCCGGAATTTGGCGAAGCGGTGCGGCAGGATGCACTGCGAAGCGGTGCTGCGATATTCGGCGATCGATTGAATTCTGCTTAGGCGCTGGGAACTCTTGCACATGGGGGATTCAGTTCTCATGTGAGCGATGTCGATTTGGGTCTGGTCCTGGCCGATCCGCTTCGTGTCGCACTCGATTGTCTTATCTTTTCGCATCCCGGCATGCCTTGTCAACGCCTGATGCGCGCAAACTGGAAATTTCATGGAAGAAAAACTGACTTTCAATTCGGCAGGCCTGACGCTGGCCGGCGTATTGCACCATCCGGAATCGAGCGCGGATCCCACACTGATCCGCCGACCGGCGGTGATCGTGCTGCAGGGCTTTGGCGGCAACAAGAACACCAATGTGATCGTTGAGACCACGAAACTGTTTGCCCGCCTCGGTTATTTTTCGCTGCGCTTTGACATGCGTGGTTGCGGCGAGAGCGAGGGCGTGCGCGGCCGGGTGATATGCCTGGAGCAGGTGGAGGACGCCCGGGCGGCCCTGGCCTGCCTGCAGTCGCGCGATGACATTGATCCCGCGCGCATCGCGGTCATGGGGCACAGTTTTGGCGGCGCGGTGGCAATCTACAGCGCCGGCTCCGACGAGCGCTTCGCCGCCTGCATCACCTCCGGTGCCTGGGGGGATGGGGAGAAGAAGTTTCGCAAGCAGCATGGCAGCCCTGAAGCGTGGAAGAAATTCGAGGCGATGCTGGAGGAAGGGCGGCGGCGCTTGGCGCTGGGGGAATCCATGCTGGTGCCGCGCTTCGACGTCGTGCCGATGCCCGAGCACTTGCGCCGGAACATCGCGCCGGGCTCCATCATGGAGTTTCCGTTCGAGGTGGTCGAGAGCATGGTCGGATTTCGCGCCAATGATGTCGTCGGCAGAATCGCTCCGCGGCCGCTTTTGCTGATGCATCCGGCCAACGATTCGGTGACACCGACCGAACAGTCCATCGAACTGTTTCAACGGGCCGGACAGCCGACCGATCTGTTCCTCGCCTCGGGCGTGGACCATTACATGTTTGCCGAGGGCAACGTGCTGGCGTTCGACGTACTGGAAGGCTGGCTGGCCAAGTATTTTCCGGTGCGCCTGTAATTCAGAGTCATCAGGAGGGCAATAAATGAAGTCCATCAGCAGCGGAGTCAACCGAGACGCAGCAACAACACGACAGGTCCTTTTCGCGCTGCGCGTTGTTGTCGCAAGCGGCGTTTTGTTTTTCACGGCCGCTGCGAGCCTGCCTCTGGCCGCGGCCGACTTTCCCGTCAAGCCGGTGCGGCTGTTGGTGCCGTTTCCGCCGGGTGGCACGCTCGACGTGGTCGCGCGCATGCTTGCGGCGAAACTTCGCGATGCCTGGAATCAGCCGGTGGTGGTTGAAAACCGTGTCGGCGGCAATGGCGCGCTCGGCGTGGATGCAGTCGCGAAGAGTGCGCCGGACGGCTACACCATGGTGTTCAATGCGACGCCCATCGTGACCCTGCCGCACTTGCAGAAAACACCCTACGACGTCACCAAAGACCTCACCGCGCTGATACAGACGGCGGTCATTGACTATGTGCTGGCGGCAAGCACCAAGTCGGGCATCAACACCGTCGCTGAACTGGTCGACCGCGCCAGGAAGTCCCCCGGGGCGCTCAACTATGCGAGCGGCGGCAACGGTTCAGGATTGCACCTGAATGTGGAATTGTTCAAGAGCATCACCAAGACCCGCATCACCCACATCCCCTACAAAGGCAACGCGCCGGCGATACAGGCTTTGCTCTCCGGCGAAGTCGATCTGATCTTCGACACCGCCAGCGCCATGATCCCGATGGTCAAGGGCGGGAAGGCCAAGGCCCTGATGGTCACTGGCGCCAAACCGCTGGACGGCTTGCCCGGCGTGCCGGCAATTGACACGCTTTATCCTGGCAGCGGCATCGACGGCTGGCACGGCATCTTCGGCCCCGCGGGCATACCGCCGGATGTCGCGCAACAGATCGCGCGGGACGTTCGCGCCATCCTGTTCTCGGCGGAAATGTCGTCGCGCTTCCAGGAGATGGGATTCAAACCCACGGGGGTGTCGGGCGACGAATTTGCCGCGACGGTGCGTCGCGACTATGAGCGGTGGGGCAGGGTAATTCGCGACAATGGCATTCGGGCGGATTGATCCGTTAAAAATGATCACCCGGCGGTTTCTGTTCACGCCAATGCAACGCGTGAAGTGGAGTTGCTGATAAAAATTGAAGCGGCTGATTGACGTCGTTTTTATCTTCCAACGCCTTTTACCCAGTACACCCGGATTTTGGCATCGCCGAAAACACCGGACTGAGCGTAATGATGAATGTGCGCGATTTTGAAACCCAGAATCACAACATAGCAGAGCATTTCATCGGCCCATGCGTCTCACGCGCGGACGTCGGGTAGCCGGACGCGGTTGCCCGCGCCCAGCCCCCTCAGAACCGTGCATGGGCCTTTCGGTCCACATTGCTCAAGCCTCTCAAAGGCATCTTGCGACACCCGGTGACAGTGCTACTTTGCGACATCGCTTTCACAATACACCTCTACAGCCGCCCCGGAGGACGCACAACAACGGCCTGGTTGATGCCGATTGCAGGTCAGGCCGGGAAGTGCACACGCCCGTGTTGCAACGACCATTTGCTTTCATCCCGTAAAGTGGTTCTAAATACTTTCTTGTGAAGAAAGAACACGAGGAAGTCTGCCCGCTTTCGCGTCGGGTGATGTTGCAACCCCTATCCGTCCGATTACAGAACGGCCTTCGCTTTCTTCCCGATCCTGTGCCCGCACCGCCATGTGCAGACCTC
>CAMDFL010000110.1 GCA_945897475.1 Bordetella parapertussis | reverse complement strand
GAGGTCAAGAAGAGTTTCGACGATCTCGCCCTTGGCATCATCGGCAACACGCCTACCGAATTTGCCGCGCAGATCCGCAGTGGTTTCGCGGTATACGCGAGTGCGATCAAGATTGCGGGCTTGAAACCGGAGTAGCGGCGCCTGCCTCTCCTGACCGGTCCCTTCTGATCGGCTCCCTCCTGATCTGCCCCTCCTCACTGGCCCATTCCTGAGCGCGGACCGCGCAGTGGAAACAGAGTGTTACGCCGGGTGAGGGCGTAACAAATTGTTACCCTTTAGACATTCCTCCCGGGGCGTCATGCGTTAACAATGGATGCAGCAACAACGCGTCGGCGGTACGCCGTCGCATAAAAGGAGGTCTGTCATGAAAACCGGGAAATTTCTGATTGCAGCAGCGGCACTGATAGCCGCGAGTGCCACCGTCAACGCTGGCGGAAATGTCGGTGTGAGCATCGGTTTTGGCGTGGCGGCGCCGGTCTATGCGGCCCCGGGGCCTGCGTACTACGCCACGCCCGCGCTCACGTACTACACCCCGGCGCCTGCGTACTACGCCACCCCCGCGCTCACGTACTACACCCCGGCGCCTGCGTATTACGCCACCCCCGCGCCAACGTACTTCATCCCTGCACCCGCCCACTACGCTCCCCCACCGGGCTACCATGTGCGGCCCACCTACTACCCGCCTGCGCAGGTGGCATACGCGCCTTTGTACCGCGCCGCGCCGGTGCTAGCGCATGCGTATCGCCCAGCGTGGTATTCACCCTCGTCCACCGTAAGCTTTTCCTACGGGACGCGTCACGGTCACCATCGGGGCCACCATCGTTGAGAGGATGATGCCTATGAAAACCTTTCCATCCGTCGTAATTGCCGCGGCCGTGGCGGCGCTCATTGCCAGCGCTCCTGCAATGGCGCAACACCGTGGGCATCATCATGGCGGTGGCGCGCGCTTCAGTCTCGGGATTGGCATCGGTCCGGGATTCGGGTTTCCCAATTACGCGTACCGACCGCCGTATTACTATTACCCTGCTTACCCGCCTTACTACTACCCACCGGTGGCGATCGTACCCGCGCCGCTGCCTGTTTATATTGAGCGGCAGGATGTGATCCGGGAGCAGTTCATGGCGCAGCCCCAAACTCAGCAGCAGCAATACCAACAGTCTCAGGTTCAACCGCAGGTGCCAGCCCAAGCGCAGGCAGAGACTCGTATCGTCCAGAGCGACTGGTTCTACTGCGCGGATAGCAAAACCTACTATCCCTACGTGCAGCAGTGTGCTGGCCAATGGCAGCGGGTAACGCCGCATCCGCCAGCCCGGTAAGCCGGGAAATTGGAAAGTTGGTAAGTCGGTATGTGGTAAGTCGGTGAGTGGTAAGTCGGCAAGTGGTAAGTCGGTAAGTAGTAAGTCGGTAAGATTAAAGAAGGAAACCCGGGAATGAAAAATATGTCACGAGCCGCAGCGCTCCTGGTTTTGCTTTCGCTGGGGGCCTGTGTGACGCTGCCCCCGAGTGGGCCCAGCATGATGGTGCTGCCTGGCAGTGGAAAAAATTTCGACCAGTTCCGGGTGAACGATTCGGAATGTCGTGGTTATGCAAGCGCTCAGGCAGGCACGGCTACGCCGGCGCAGGCGGCTGAGGACAGTGTATTTCGCAGCGCCGCGCTGGGCACGGCGATTGGCGCGGTCGCCGGGGCCGCCATCGGCGGAGGGCAGGGCGCGGCGGTAGGCGCGGGGACGGGTTTAATTGTTGGTGGCGTTGCTGGCAGCGGTGCCGCCGCGCAATCGGCACGCGGCTCGCAGCAACGCTACGATGCTGGTTACATTCAATGCATGTACGCCAAGGGACACAAGGTGCCGGTGTCGGGTCGTTTCACCGATTCCGGTCCGCAGGATAGTCGCAGTTATTCCCCGCGGGGAAACACTGCGCCTCTACCCCCAGGCAGTGTTCCGCCCGCGCCATCGGGCAATTATCCGCCACCGCCCCCGGGTAACTACCCACCACCGCCACCGGGCAGGTAGCGCGCGCGGTTTTCTCGCCGGATTATTGTCTGGCGTTTGCGTGAATCAGGCGTTGCGGGCCGCAGGATTCAGAAGGTTGGGCGGCGTCGCTCCGCTCAACGCGGCGACCAGATTCTTCGCCGCGCTCATCGCCATGCGGGCACGCGTGGCATCAGTGGAGCTGGCCACGTGCGGCGCAAGCACCGCGTTTTCAAGCTTTAGAAAGCCGGGGTGCAGTTTGGGCTCTCCTTCGTATACGTCTAGCCCTGCCGCACGGATGCGCCCGTCGCCCAGAGCCTTCACTAGCGCCGCATCATCAACCACGCCGCCGCGGGCGGTGTTAATGAGGATCGCTGAGGGTTTCATCTTGGAGAATTCCGCCGCGCCAATGAGATGGTGCGTTTCCTTGGAGTAAGGCAACTGCAGCACCACGAAGTCGGCACGAGTGAGTAATTCGTCCTTCGTCACCCAGGTCGCGTTCAAGCGCTTCTCCACGCCCACGTCAAGACGGGTGCGATTGCAGTAAAGCACAGGCATATCGAATCCTAACGCGCGTTTTGCGATGGCTTGGCCGATGCGGCCCATGCCGATGATGCCAAGTGTCGCGCCATGTACGTCGATGCCCATCCATTGCTTCAATTGCCAATGTGTCCATAGTCCCGCGCGGATGGTGGCATCGAGCTCGGCCACGCGCCGCGCCGCTGCCATGAGCAATGCCCAGGAAAAATCGGCGGTGCTGTCATCGAGCACCCCTGGCGTATTGGTGACCATAATGCCGTGAGCGGTGCAGGCGCCGACGTCGATGTTGTTGTAGCCCACCGCGACATTTGACACCACCTTGAGGCGCCCGCAGGCCGCCAGTAATTTCGCGTCGATGGCATCGGTCAGGCAGCACACCACGCCATCTTTATCGGCGAGGCGGCGGGCGAGTTCCTCGGGGGGGGATATTTTATCCGCCTGATTGGATTCCACCTCGCACGTTTGCGCTAGAAAAGCGAGCGTGTCATCGAACACCTCTCGTGTGACGAGAATTCTGGGTTTCATGGATTGCCTATGCTAAGGGTAAGAGTTCCGATCCATGGCTTATGGAAACGTCGACGCAGATTGCTCTTCAGCAGAACGCAGACCACCGTCGCGATGTCATAGTCCTCGCAAGCCACCTGTTCGCAAACGCGATTCATGGCTTCGGTAACCGTGTCAGGCGAGTGGCGTGCCACATACTCCTGCAGCGCATCGCTCAAAATTTTGCTGCGAGACTTGCGGCCGCGTAGGGCGAGCTCTTCGGCGGCATGGAAAATATCGTCGGGAATGGAGGCGGCTGTTTTCATACCATTAGTATGGCCATAAATTGCCACCCTCGTCTGCGAGCCCTACGACACGGTGGTCGCAAATTGCTCGCTTGGTCTGCTGTTTTTTCAATACACTTGGCGCACTTTTATCCCTTTTTTTATTCCGATTGGCCTCCTGATGAATGACGCTTTTCTCCACCCCTTCACGGGTTTCGATCTCAATAGCCTGCTCGAATTGCGCGCGCGTGCACGAGGCAGCCATCCGTTTATTGTCTGGTCGTCATTTGACAGTCCTGCACGTACCTGGACCTACGCGCAGTTCGCCGATGAGGTCGCGTGTATCGCCGGGGGCCTCGCCGCCCGTGGCGTCAAGAAGGGCAGCCGGGTGATGGTATACCTGGAGAACTGTCCCGAAACTTTGTTGATTTTGTTTGCCTGTGCGAGACTGGGCGCGATTCATATGCCCATCAACGCCATGGCGGCGGGGCCGGAACTTGCTTGGTACGCGCAGTCGAGCGGTGCGCTCTGCGCGGTTACGCAACCCAGGCTGGCCACGACGCTCGCTGCTCATTGTCCCGATCTGAATTGGATTGCCGTCACCGATACCGATGCGGGGACACCGGCCCTACCGGGGGATTCGCCGCAACGATGCAGTTCGTTTAAATCGCTTTATGGCGATCCTCTGCCTGCGCGCGCGCCGCAACCCGAATTGCCGCTGCTCATCATGTTCACCTCGGGAACCACGTCTCGACCCAAGGGCGTGGTGTGGACGCACGCCAATGCGCTGTGGGGTGGGCGTTTGGGTGCGATGCACCAGGCCTTGCGGCCGGATGACGTCTATCAAATTTTTCTGCCACTGTTTCACGTGGTGGCATTGTCGTGGTCCTTCCTCCCCGCGCTGTGGGCTGGCAACACGGTGGTGCTGCAACCGCGCTTTTCCGCAAGCCGCTATTGGCCAGCGGCTCTCGCGCACGGCACGACGGTTGGTTCGCAGGTGACTCTCTCGGTGCGTTTGTTGACCGATCAGCCTGTGCCTAAAGACCATCGCATCCGCCAATGGTTGAACGCGACGCATCTGGCGGAATATGAGGAGAAGATGGGGATTCGCATGATGGGCGCGTGGGGCATGACCGAGATGGTCTCGCAGGGCATCGTCAGCGATCCTTGGATGCCGCAAAGAAATGGCGCGATCGGCAAGCCTTCGCCGGGGTATCGCATTCGCATTGTCGATGACGATGGACAGCCTACGGTGCCGGGTAACACCGGCAATCTGCTCGCTGGCGGTGTGCGCGGCTTGTCGATCTTCAAGGAGTACTACGCCAACCCGGAGGCCACCGCCGAGGCCTTCGATGCCGACGGTTACTTCCGCACAGGCGACAGGGTCACCCTGCATGAAGACGGATTCATCGAATTCAGCGAACGTGCCAAGGATTTGATCAAGGTGGGCGGCGAGGGCGTCGCGCCTGCGGAGGTGGAGCGGGTGATTGCCGAGGTACCTGGGATTATTGATGTGGCGGTGGTGGCCAAGCCCGATGCGCACTACGGTGAAGTGGTGGCGGCTTTCGTGGTGATTGACCAGAGTCGCGCAAGCGCGGATGAAATACGCGCCAAGCTGGTGGCGCATTGCAGCGCGTCGCTCGCGAAATTCAAGCTGCCGCGTGAGATCATTGTGTTGTCCGAGATGCCGCGGGTTAGTATCGGCAAGATATCCAAGGCGAAATTGCGCGAGCGATTTGCACCGGTTAAATGAATACCCATCAAGGAGTACAACGATGAATCGCGTCGCTACAGCAGCGGGCATGGCGCTTGCGTTTCTTTGCACCCAGGTCTCGGGGCAGGCGGGTTTTCCCGCAAAATCAATTCGCATCATTACGCTCACCGCGGCGGGCGGTTCGCTCGATATTGTCGCGCGCACTGTAGGCCAGAAACTCACCGAGCAGATGGGTCAATCGGTGCTGGTTGAAAATCGCCTTGGCGCGGGCGGCAATGTCGGCGCGGAGGCGCTCGCCAAATCGGCGCCAGACGGTTACACCATCGGCATGATTACCAGTTCCACCCATGGCGTGAATCCCACGCTGTTCGGCGCGCGCCTGCCCTTCGATGCGATCAAGGATTTCGCCCCCATCACCTTGGTGGCGGAATTAAAGAATGTGGTGGTGCTGCACCCCTCTATTCCGGCCAATGGCGCGCAGGAACTGGCGAAGTACGCGCGCGCCAATCCCGACAAGATTTCCTTTGGGTCGGCTGGATCGGGGACATCGCAGCATCTTTCCGGTGAACTTTTCAAAATGCAGACCGGGACCAGCATGCAGCATGTTCCGTATAAAGGCGCGGCGCAGGCGATTCCCGATCTCCTCTCCGGGCAGATTCAACTCATGTTCGTCAGTATTCCGGATGTTCTGCCGCATATCAAAAGCGGCAAGCTGCGCGCAATCGGCGTGACGTCGCGCGAGCGGGCAGGGGTGTTGCCCGATACCGTGCCGTTCGCCGAGCAGGGCTTGCCGGAATTCGATGTGCGCGCCTGGTTCGGCATGGCGGCGCCGGCGGGCACGCCGCGTGAAGTCGTCACCCGCTATCACGGCGAAATTATCAAGGCATTGTCCGTGGCGGAGGTCAGGGGACGGCTCTCTGGCATTGGCCTGGACCCGAGTACTTCCGCGTCCGCGGACCAGTTCGCGGGATTCATTCGCCAGGAAATTGCCAAATGGGCGCCTGTGGTCAAGGCCTCCGGCGCGAAGGCCGACTAGACATCTGGAGGGAGAGCGCAACGATGCGTACAGCGCGTGGTTTATATCTGGCTTCGACAATGCTTGCCTTGGTTGTTTCGACTTATGCGATGGCGCAGGACTATCCCGCCAAACCGATCAGAATCGTTCTTCCCTTCGCCACCGGCGGCATCGTCGATCCGATGACGCGCACCGTCAGTCAGAAGGTGAGCGAGAACATTGGGCAGCCGATTGTCATTGAGCACCGTCCGGGCAGTGGCGGCACCATCGCCGCGACATACGCCAAGCAACAGCCGGCCGACGGCTACAACCTGTTTCTGGGCAGCGCCGGCACCCACGCGGCCAACAAGGCGATGAATTCCAATCTGCCCTACGATCCAATCAAGGATTTCGTGCCCATCATTATCATTGGCACGGTGGCGAGCATTCTGGTGGTTCCTGCGGGCAGCCCGGTGAAAACCATCGCAGAATTGATTGCTCTGGGAAAATCCAAACCCGGCGGCTTGAGCAACGCGACACCCGGGATCGGTACGCCCAGCCACATCATCTCGGAGATGTTCTCGGCGCGCACCGGCATGCCGAACACGCCGATTCATTACAACGCTGCCCCCCAGGCGATGCAGGATGCGTTGGGCGGGCGTGTCGACATGTATTTCGCCTCTACGCTAACCACCGCACCCCAGATTCGCGATGGAAAACTGCGCGCCATCGCGATCGGTTCGCGAGAACGCTCGAAGCTGTTGCCCGATGTGCCGACCATGGCTGAAGTGGGTTTGCCGGGGATTGAACTGGATTTCTGGTTCGGCCTGATGGCGCCAGCCGGAACGCCGATGACTATCGTGCGCAAGCTCCATGAAGAATTCGCCAAGGGATTGCGCAGCCCCGAGGTCATGGGCACGCTAAATAAAATGGAACTCGCGCCGCCATTGCTTACCCAGGAGCAGTTCGTACAGATTCTCGCCAACGATATCGAGCGCTTCGCCAAGGTGATCAAGGAAGTAGGCGCCAAAGCGAATTAGATCGCTCTGAGCCTTATTAGATCGCTCTGCTGACCCGCTTGTTAGGTTGCTTATGCTCTTATTAGGTTGCTTATGCGCTTATTAGGTTGCTTATGCTCTTATTAGGTTGCTTATGCACTTATTAGGCTTGTTCGCCCTACTTGGCTTTGCGCCGCGAAGCCTCTATAACCGCCTCAACCCGCGCCTGAACGCCTTGCATCGCAAGGGGCATCGCCAATAACTTTTCAACCGCCTTGGGTGCATCCGGCGCCATCAGCGGCGGCGTGGATCGGGCGTTCTTGCTCTCGGCCAGGCGCTTCAACATGCGCATGCGGCGCTCGGCCTCGAGATTTGGCGGCGAGGGCAGGCCCAACACAATTTCCAGTTCAAGGAGCATTGCATCGCGCTCGGTCTGCATTTTCTGCGATTCGGCGCGCCAGGCTTCAGGGCCGCGCTTCGCTGCGGACTCCAGGGCAGCAAGCCTCGCGAGTACGCGGGAATCGAGCTTTTCGCCCTCGGCAAGCATGGTTTGGATTTCGGCGCGAATCGCTTCAGTGTCCGGCGTGTCGCCGTTTGCCAGTGCCTGCTCGGCGCGTTCCACCACGGCAAGGCGCGAAGCCGCCGCTGCACGCGCACGGTCCTCCACCTCTGCGCGAATCGCGGCAATGCGAGCGGACGCAGCGGCGCGCGCATTGGAGAATTTTTGCTCCCAATCCCGCATCGGTTTGCGATCAGGCCAGGGCAAGGCGTGCCAGCGCGCGCTGACGTCGTCGACGCCGCGTTTAATCGCCTGAGCGTCCTCGTAGGAGACGAGCGTTTGCATTTCATCGACCAGCTTTTGCCGGTCCACGAATTGCGCATCGCGATCGGCTGAGCGCGCGGCTTTTTCGGCGTCGCGTTTGCCGAATAGCGTGGATCCTGCGGCGCGGAATTCCTCCCACAGGGTTTGATCTTCGCGGGCCTTCAGGCGGATCGCACCCTTCATCCCTTCCTGCCACTGCTTTTGCAGCGCAATCATGCCGGCCATGCTGGCGCCGTCGGCAGGTTTTTCGGCGATGAGTTTTGACTTGTCGATGAGTTCTCGGCGGCGCGCACGCTCCGCGTCGCGGCGCGCGTTGATCTTGGACTCGATTTCGCCGCTTAGCGAATCGAAGCGTTTTTGCATGCTTCGCGCATCCTTGCGCGGCAGTGCGCCTGCCTCGAACCATGCCCTGACCAATTCGCCACGTTCGGTGAGCACCCGGCCCCAATCGGCGCCATCAACGACGCGTTCGTTCAACGCGGCGATTCTGTCGAGTACGGCGTTCTTTATGGAGGCATTCTCGGAGCGTTGCTTCTCCAGCGCCTCGAAATGCTTTTTCGCCGGCGCGTAGGCGCGGTCGCAGGCGCGGCGGAATCGTTCCCAAAGCCCCTTGGAGGTGTTGTGGCCTTTATCGAGTTTGTGCCAGCGCTCCTGCAGGTCGCGTACTGCTTTTGCCAGTTCATCGGGTGAGGGCGGCGGCGCATCGGCGTGTGCATCGGCTTTGATTTGTGGCGTAGCGCTGGACTCCGAGGATTCGGACTGTGGTGCTTGCGTGGCCAGGGATGTTTCGTCGCTGTCCTCCACAGAGGCCGGCGCGGCTTCACCGACCGGCCACGGGAATGGCGGCGGCACAACAATCGGCGCGACTTCACCGTCCGGCCAAGGGGACGGCGGTGGCACAACAATCGACGCGGCTTCGCCGACAGGCCACGGGAATGGCGGTGGCACAACAATCGGGGCGGCTTTACCAACCGGCCACGGGAATGGCGCTTGCACGCTAAGCGGTGTGCTGACAGCAACCGGTGTCGCTACGCCAACCGGCCAGGGGAAATCCGCCAGGGCCGGGATGCGAGATCTCTCTGGTTTCGCTATGCGCTTGGCCAGCGCCTCGGCTTCGCGACAAAGAGCTTCGCGCGCCTGCACGTCGCCAAAACGCTTCCACTCATTCATTTTGGCCAGGCGTTCGTGACAGCGCTTAAGACGGAATTCGAGCGCGACCGGAACCGAACGTGCGTCTAGGGCATGCGCGCGCTTGTCCTTCAGTGTCTTCTCTATTTCATTGGCCTCGATATGCTGCCCCTTGTCCAGAAGGCGCTCCAATTCCTTTACCAGGGTCTCGAACTCGCCGCGAAATTGTTGTTCGATCGCGCGTCGCGCATCGTTTTGTTGGCGGGTGACGCTGTCGATGGCGGCGCGCGCCTCGGCTGCTGTTTCCTCCAAGGGCGCTCGCAGCGCGGGTCGAACGATGGCAACGGCGCGGGCAAATTCCGAGCGCCAGCTTGGCGTCATCGCCGTGGGGTCGGCGCGAAGATCCTCGATCAGCGCTCGGGCGGTGGCAAGAGATCGACTCTCAGTGGCCAGCACCGCATGGCGTTCAGCAATTCGTGCGCAGGTCACGTTCAACTGGTCGCGTTCCTTGGCCACGGTGGCGAAGGCTGCCAGGGAAAGCTTGGCCTCGACGGTTTCTCGCTCCGCGATCAGGGCCGCCATGTTTTCGGGTTCAACCGCTTCCGCGCTATCAGAGCGCGCCAGCAGTTCTGCAAGCGCCACTTTCATGCGTTCAGACTCACGCCAGATCTCGCCTTGCTCCTGCAAAATAGTACGTGCTTTCTCCTGCGCCGCAGTGTGGCGCGCCTGCAATGCCGCAAACACAATCATGTCCTGCGCTGAAGAGGGGATGAGGACCTGCCATTCCCTTTCAGCGGTGGTGAAAGCGGTCAAACTCAGTTCATTGCGGGCGAGAAGGTTTTCGATGCGTTCGCACAGCTCTGTGGCGTGGCCCTGTATCTTGCTCGCGGCGAGTAGCGCGTCGACGCGGTCGTGCGCGGCCCGATATAGACGGCGCTGCTTGTCGCGAAACTCGTTGGCGATTTTCTCGAGAAGTTCAATGTCACGCATGGCCTTGGTCGCGGCGGCGCGCGCGCCAATGGCGCCCTTGCCGTGAACTACCTCGGCGCGGACAGCGTCGTTATCCAGGGTCTCGGTGAGCGCGATTGCCAGCAGCTCGCTTTTCGCATGCGCGATTAAAGCAACGCGAAATGAGGCTGGCGCGGATATCAATTGCGCCACCACGTCGGCGGAGGAAAGCACTTGATCATCGAAGTTCTCGCCGATGCAAGTGGCAAGATAGGACTCATCTCCTGCCTGCACCACGCCAACCAGGCGCAACTGCGCTTCGGCTCCCATGCGCTCGAAAGCCTTGCGGCGCACACGCTCGTCGCTGTCGTGCAAGGCCAGTTTTTCTAGCTGCGGGTCATTGGGCGCAAGCTCGCTCAAGGCATTGAGCTTTTGCTCGGAACTGGCTTTGTCCCAATTGATCTGGTTTGATAGGAGTCTGGAGAACATGCTGATGCGCGGGATCTGGCCCGCCTATTTAATCGTCAATTTTGAGGTTCAGGCGCTTGATAATGCCTGCCCATCGTTCGCGCTCCGACTTGAGTCGTGCCGCGAATTCATCGGGAGACCCGAATTGTGGCACAAGTGCCATCTTATCGACGACTTCCGCGCCGATATTGCCGTTTCCGCCAGGGCGGTTTTCCAACATGAACGGCGGCTTGAGCACTTCGGCCAGGGCGGAGGACATGGTGCGCGCGTAAGTATCTGTGCCACCGCCGGGGGCGGAGGGGACGATGATGCGCACCGGTTTTGACGGCCAATCCTGTGCCGTGGCTTGAGCGATACAAATGGAGAGCACAGCAAATATAAGAACAAAAGACTTCATTTGGACTGGTTGCTCCAAATTAAGAGTGCAACTGAAGGGGGTTACGCAGTCGCTATTCTGGACTGGAATACCGTTCTTGCACAGTGTCCCAGGAGCCGTGCTGGAGCCAATGCTCCAGCATCCATAATCGATCACTGCCCCAGATAGGTTCATCATCGACGATGAAATAAGGCACACCAAAAACCCCCTTCGCAATCGCTGCATCCACGGCGTCTTTCAACGCTTGCTTTGATTGTGCCGATTCGATCGCAGCGAGCAGTTCGTTGCCATTCACGCCCAATGGCGCTGCAAGCTCGGCGACCGATTTCGAATCGGTAATGTCACCGCCTTCGGCCCAGCGCCGTGCATAGATTGCATGCGCGAAACGCTTGGCCAGATCCACATCACGCGATTTCAACCAGAGAAACGCGCGCGACGCGGCAAGCGAATTGACACCCCTTCGATCATTGAACTGAAATGGAACACCCAACAGACGCGCCATGCGTGGCGCGTCATGGCGCAGATAGTCTTTCTTCAATGGCGTCTCGGTGAGCGCCTTGAGGCCCATGACCTTCATGATCGTGACGCCGATCAGCACCGGTCGCCAGTCGACCGTGCGCCCGTGGCGCGCGGCAATGGCTTCGATCTGTGTCGAGCCAAAATAGCCGTAGGGCGAAATGAAATCGAAATAAAACTCTATGGGGGGCTTGATCAAGTCTCTGTCCTGTTTTTGGCCTATTTTTCGCGTTATTGCGGCGTACGCCCGGCTTCCTTGATGAACCGCCCCCAGCGCTCACGTTGAACGCGGATAAATTCTACCGTTTCGGCGGGCGTTCGTCCTCCACCGACGTTTTGCCAGCGAAGACTCTTCAAGGTGAGGTTGAACTGCGGGTCCCTGACCACGCTATCCGCTGCGGCGTTGATGCGTTGAATGACTTCCCCTGGCAGATTTGCCGGACCGAGCAGGAATATGCCTCCGCGCATCTCAAAGTCGGGAAAGGTCTCGGCCACCGTGGGAATGTGCGTGATATCCGGCTGGCGAACGGTAACGGCCAGCACGCGCAGTTTGCCGGCGTTCACATTGGGCACCATGGGACCGTAGGCAGTGATGTAGACCTGCAATTGCCCCGAGAGCGCATCCTGGGTGGCCTGCGGCGTGGTTTTGTAACGGATTTCGTTCATCTTGATATCGGCGCGCGCCTGGATCCATTCCGCGAGCATGGTAAAAAGCGGCACGGTGCTGCCGTAGTTCAATTTGGTCGGGTTTTTCTTCGCGAATTCGACCAATCCCTGCAAGGTCTCGAAGGGCATCGACGGATGCGCGAAGATCGCGGTGGGGCCGGTGTCATCACAGATAACGGAAATGGCGGTGAAATCTTTCACCGGGTCGAATGGCATGGTTTTGTGCAGATTCGGGTCGATGGCCACGGTGGACTGTGAAGCGAAAAAAAGCGTGTATCCATCGGGCGCGGCACTGATCACCGCCTGTGCACCGATGAATCCGTCACCGCCGGGGCGATTTTCGATGGCAACAGGTCGTGAGATCAGCTTGCTTAATTGATCGCCAAATACGCGCCCGGCCACGTCGGTGGCAGAACCCGCCGAGTTCGCCACCACCATGCGGATGGGTTTGACGGGCCAGGTCTGGGCGACCGACGCACTTGCGATGAGGAGCGCTTGCAAAGCGACGAGCAGCGAAAATTTCATGTGGGACATATACAGGCTGGCCTCAAAAAAGTCACGGCATGGTCACGCGCGAAGGCTGTATTGGTGTCGCCAAATCCGATGACGGCGGATCAATCAAAGGGCTTGAGCCCGGAAATCTTCACCAGCATCGCCGCCAGTTCGCGTTCACCCTTGAGAAATTCCGTGAACTGCTCAGGGGTGTTGCCCACCGGCGTGTAGAACTGCGGGGTGAGAATCTTGTCGCTGAATGCCGGGGTGGTGAGAATCTTGTGCACCTCGGTGTAGATGCGCCCGGTGATCGGCGCGGCAGTGCCGGCGGTCATGAACAGTCCAAACCACGACGAGGGGCGAAAGTCGAATCCTTCGTCGACAAAAGTCGGCACGTCGGCTAAAAATTTGGAGCGAGTCGGACTGGGCATGACGATCGCGCGCGCCTTGCCCGCTTTGATATGGGGCAGGATGGCGCCGGTGGCCATAAAGATTAACTGTACTTCGTTGGCGAGCAGCGCTGCGATCACAGGCGCCGCGCCTTTGTAGGAAATATGGGCCACATCGATTCCGGTGCGGTTCTTGATCCACTCGATATACAAGTGGCCGGGGCTGCCTTCGCCGAAAGAGCCGAAATTGAGCTTGCCCGGATTGGCTTTCGCATACGTCACCAGGCTCGCCATATTGGTGATCGGCAACGAGGTATGCGCGACGATGGGGCCGTCCAGAAACACCATATTGGTAACCGGTGCGAGATCTTTTTCCGGGACGTAGCCCAGGCTCCGGTACAAGAGGGGATTGAAAGCAACGGCGCTGCCCGATCCGCAAATCGTGTAACCGTCGGGCGTGCCTTTCGCACAGACCCCAGTGCCCACGCCGGTGTTGGCGCCGGGGCGATTCTCGGTGATCACCGGTTGGCCAAGCGCGTCGCTTAAATTGCTGGCGATGGGCCGCAACAGGCCGTCCAATACACCGCCGGGGGCAAAGGGCACGATCATACGCACCGGTTTGGTGGGGTAATTCTGCGCGGCTATGGGAGCCGCAATCATCAAGCTTAGGAGGGCGGCGAGAACAGGTTTTGTTTGCATGGATCGTATTTCCTGGAAATACCGTCGGGACGCGGATATCGCGTAAGTATAGGCGGCGGCATCTGCCCGTGGCAACGCATCGCACACGATGGCGGATGGCGCGCATCGGGCATACTTGGAACTGCGGCGAGCGGGGCACGTTCACTTAGTCAAATTTTGCTTGGTCAAATTTTGCGTAGTTAAATTTTGCGTAGTTAAATTGTGGAGCGTTAAATTGATGATCGATAAGAATGTACAAAGGCTGGCGAAGCTCGACTGCTGCGCGGTCTCCGATGCCATGGATAAGCTGAAATTATCGGGCGTGGTTTCAGCGTTGCCGCAACTCTCGGCCTCGCGGCGTATCGCCGGATTGGCGGTAACCGTGAAACTGGCTGCCGGCAGCGCGCCGCCTGGGCCTGCACGGCACCTATGCACCGCCGCGATCGAACTGGCCGGGCCGGGCCATATCATCGTTGTCGAGCAAAAAAGCGGCATCGAAGCCGGTTCCTGGGGCGGAATATTGACGCTGGGCGCGAAAATTCGCGGCGTGGAAGGCGTGGTCGCTGACGGCCCGGTGCGCGATATCGACGAGGCGCGCGGCCACGACTTTCCGGTGTTCGCGCGTGGCTGCACCGCGCGCACCGCGCGTGGCCGCATTCACGAAGCCGCGACCAATGTTCCGGTGAGCATTGGCGATGCGATGGTCAATCCCGGCGACTACGTGGTGGCTGACGGCAGCGCGGTGATTTTCATCGCCGCAGCCGAGATTGAACGGGTGCTCGAAACCGCGGAGACCATCGTTGCTCGCGAAGCGGCGATGGCGAAGGCGCTGAACGATGGTGAGCGAATCACCCAGGTGATGGGCGCCAATTACGAACACATGCTGAAGAACTGAACGCGGTTTCAACATCCGCTGCAATACCCCGCTCGTTGAGAATGCCAGGCCAAGGTGTTGACACGCAATGGCGAGAGTTATGTTGCCGTGGTGGGCGTGGCTGATCTTGACGAGTATCACCGGCTTCGCGCTGCCGATCACTTGCGCAATCTGCAGGATCTGGTCAACGCGGCGCGTGAAGTGGCGGCGGGTAAGGCTATGCCGGTCGATGCCTTTCGAAGGCAGGCTCAGGCGCTGGTCAACGGCATCAATGCAAACTCGCCATCCTCGTTGCTCAGAAAATCTGAGGATCTGCAAAATAGGGCTGCGAAACGCCGGTCAAAATAGTGAAAGGCTCTCGCCGCGGCGCGAGCGAGCCGCGCCGGCGCGAAGTACTGATCACTCGAGCCAAACCGAATCTGCGTTGCTGGCCGAAATCGCGCCGATCTTTGCCGCTCATTCCGCGGTGACTCGCGAGTGGGTGGAGCGCGAGTTCACAATTATTTATGTCCTTACGCCGGAAAAAGTGTTTGTCGTCAACCTCAAGCATCACCGGCAGCTTGGTTATTGATTCAAAAATTCGCGCCAGGATTTCGCCGCATCGAACTCAACCGACCGGGCGCGTATT
>CAMDFL010000109.1 GCA_945897475.1 Bordetella parapertussis | reverse complement strand
GGATTACGGCGCCTTGCGCGAGGCAAGCATCGATCGCACGGCCGACGCGATCAGCGAGAACCTGCAGATTGATACCCTGCTGGGTATGATTCGTTGATATCGCTGATATTTTGGTTGAGGAGAAAAAGTGAAGATCAGCATCACTTGTTCGAAGCAGATTTCTCGAAAAGTTAATCGCTTCATAGTCACTGGTATCAAAATTCAACTTGACCCTAATCGCGGGACACGCAATCCATGATTGAGCTATACCACAGCACCCATTCGACCTGCAGCCAGAAAGTGCGGCTGTGCCTGGCGGAAAAAGGTATTGCCTGGACCGGGCGGCATCTCAACCTTCGCCGCTTCGATCAATTGAAGCCTGAGTTTCTGGCGCTCAATCCGGCGGGCATGGTGCCGGTGCTGGTCGACAACGGTTGGACTCTTGCCGAGTCTCGCCTCATCAACGAATTTCTCGATGAAGCCTACCCCCAGGTGCGGCTCGTGCCTCGCGAACCGCGCGAGCGCGCACGTATGAGGCTGTGGACCAAGTATTCCGACGATGTGGCAAGCGACGCGGTCAAGCTGCCTTCCTTCGTCAAAAACATTCAACCGGAATTGCAGCGCATGGCGCCCGATGAGCTGCGTGCCATGGTGTCCAGAATTCCTGATGAAAAGGTTCGCGAGCGCTGGACTAACGCCGTGACAAGGGGGATATCCGCAGCCGACCTTCAGCCTTCCATCGATCGATTGACGGGCATGGTGGATCGCATGGAGCACTCGCTCGAGCAGGGGCCTTGGCTCGCCGGCGTTGAGTACAGCCTTGCCGATATCGACATCGCGCCTTTTGTGCATCGATTGATCCGCTGCGAATTGTTTCATCTGGTCGAAGCACGAACGCGCGTGGCCGACTGGTATGCGAGAATTTCCGCTCGTCCGGCATTTTTGTTGGCGCTGCCCCCCGCGGGGTCTGAGGGCGTTCAGCCGCAGGAGAGCTGAGCGCATTGACTTTTCGTTGTTAAGGCAAGCATTGAACAAGGGGTCTTCGCCACTTGTATAACGCCAATCCCAGAGGCAGACGAGGGATGATATTTATGCATATGCGTTTCGCTTGAAAAAGATTCTCCCCTCACTAATGGACACACTGATCATTCTGGGTAAAGTCGTTCTGCCGGCGTATGTCGCGCTGGTGGTTCTCGTCTACGTTTTTCAGGACGGATTGCTATTCACTTCGCAGCCGCGCGGCGAGCAGGAATTGCGCTCGGTGCTGGTCCGGCACGCTGCTGCGGAGGAAATTCGCTTTGCCACGGATGACGGCGTCACCTTGCACGGCTGGTTCCTGCGCGCGGCTTCGATCCCGGCCGGCAAACGCGCGCCGGTGCTGGTCTACTATGGCGGCAACGCGGAGGAGGTATCCGGGCAACTTGATGAAGCCGGACGATTCGAGGGCTATTCGCTTCTGCTGATGAACTATCGCGGTTATGGCGGTAGTGCTGGCAAGCCCGGTGAATCCGCCTTGTTCTCCGATGCCTTGCGTGTTTTTGACTACGCGGCAGCGCGCGCCGATGTTGACCCGCAGCAAATGGTGATCATGGGCCGCAGTCTTGGAACCGGGGTCGCCGTGCATGTGGCGGCGCGACGCGGTGCGCGCGGGGTGTTACTGGTATCGCCTTATGACAGCATGGTCCAAGTTGGGCGGCATCACCATCCTTACCTTCCGGTACCCCTGCTGCTGCGTCATCGATTCGAAGCGATTGCGGACGCGCCGGGTATCACGGTGCCGTTGCTGGCACTGGCGGCGCCGGGGGACAATATTGTTCCGGTGGAGAACTCGCGTCGATTGGTTGAGGCATGGGGTGGGCCGCATCAGCTATTGGAAATCGTTGGAGCGACTCACAATGTATTTGCTGCATCGCCCGAGTATTGGATAGCGATCGGCGCGTTTCTGAGCGGATTGCGCGCCGAGAATTCAGTCGTAGTTAAACCCGAGGTTAAACCCGGGACTAATCCCGGGGTAAAACCGGGCGCTAAACCCGAGGTTTAGTCCGCAGCGACGAATCTGGGTGCAAAACCGCCGCCAGCCTCGACAATGCGCGCCACATCTGGTGCGCCGAAGTGGGCAGGAAAAAGCAGTGCACCGCTCTCCACGCACTGTTCGAGAAGTTTTCGTCGGGTGATTGTCACTTTGGATTGCCTTCGATGTTCTATTTCGCGACGATTACCTGCGCCGATTCATAAATCTGCGTTTTTGGCATGAAGTCGCGCAGGGTGTCCAACAGCGCTTTCGGATTGATGATTGTGCCTGTGACAAGACTGCCTGCGGCTGTAGCGAGCAGTTTTTGGAAATTTATTTCAATCAAACGACAGGTTCTTCTTTCGGCGCGAAGCGCGAGCGGCCTTCATCGATGGCGCTGGGAACCTTGTCCGGCGCGGGAACGCCATCCAGCCCGACGGATCCGGGCCAGGTCACATCGGTGATGTCGAACACCATGTCGTCTGGCCCCTGAAATTTTATTTCGTATTGCGCGCCAGGTGGAATCTGGTCCTCGCCGACGCGAAGCGCTACGCCGTCGGCTTGGAGTTTTCTCGCCATTTCCCCGACATCGTCAACCACAACGCCCCAATGGTGAAAACCTTCATAGTCCAGTCCTTTTGCGATCTGGTCGGTGGCGAACTTGAGGATGGTGATGTTGATCGAACCGTCGGAGAGCACCACGCCGGTGGGATTGGCCCGGTCCTTGCCGCCACGATGAATCTCGCGCCAGCCAAAGTTCTTTTTATAAAACTCGGCGGACTTGACCGGGTCCTGGCTGGATATGGCGATATGACGAATCTTGTTCATCGGTGTGTTCCCTGGCTAGAATGTCAATGCATAGAATACTACCGACGCAGATCAATTACTGCGCCAGTTGCGCCTTCATCTTTTGCGCCGCGATCGCATAGCCGCCTTCGGCGCCATCGACGAAATGCGCATGCGAGTTTCTGCGATCGAAAATAAGACAGGTCATCAGAGCCTCTTTCGCGATATGCACCCCGTAGACCAGTTCGCGTCGCTGCCGGCGTGCTTCAAGCGCTAATTCAAGACGGGCACTCTGATCGGTGGTGCTATCGAGGACCATGCGCAAAGTGTCGTCGAACTTTCGATAGTCGGTATTGGCGACAACCTCGGTCTTGTAGTTGCCCCAATTGACGCCGCCGACCGTCAGGCGCATCGCCATCGCGCGATCGGCGATCCAGGTTTGCAGTCGCAAAGAGTAGGCCAGCAATGCTTTGTAGATCGCCCCATGGCCGTGGCCGCGCACTCCCAGTTCCGTGGTAACGCAATGCTTGCCCAGGCACAGCTGCAATTGCTCGGCTGACACCGGCTGGGCTTCTGAGCCTCGGCCGTAAATAGCGCTGATGTCGGCGAGCACGCTGTCCAGAATTTCCTGGGTCCGCGTCTCGGCATCACGGTCAACCTGCACCAGGAGGCTGATGGTTTCTCCACTTCGCGCCTGTATGCCCTGCCAACGGCACTCAAGGCCGCTGAAATCGGCGCCTGCTTGCGCATTGTCTGCTTTGCCCTCCGGATCCGTGTTTTCGATGATTTCGTATTTGTGCCGTGTTTCTGGATTTTTGGCGAAGTGCTCAGCCTGCGCTACGCCGCCACCGGCGAACATCGCCTGTGGAAAATCCCTGGAGGTGCCGAACTTTGCGACGCTCACATCCTTGCCTGCGGCTCGCACGTCGGCAATCGGAATCACGGCAATCAGCAAATCCAATCCGAAGCTGTCACGCGCCATGCGTCGGGTGCCACAGAGCGCCTGCCGGGCTTGGGCAAGAATGGCCTCTGGCACCAGAATGGATGCGCCGTCCCCGCCGAAGGTGTAGGGCAGGGCGATATTGCCGCTTGCGTTCAACACCGCGATGATGCTTGATGCGCCAACCACATTGACTTCTTTATAACGACCCGCTTCGATGAATTTCGTCGAGGCCACTATGTCGGCGACCAGGATGCTCCAGTCCCCAGGCAGCGAGGTGTAATTCGCCGGACGGCTGACCTCCTCGAAGCGTGTGAATAGCGGCAGTTGAGCGTAGAAATCGCGATGCATGGAGAGCGCTGCCTTTCATTAATCCTGGCTTGCTTTGACTGCCTGGCCTACTCCTGCTCGATGCCGGCGATCTTGACACCCTTGCGGTTGATCTCAACGGCACTCAATACCATCCCGGAGAATTCTTCGGGTGTGGCGTTTTGTGGAATCAATCCGACATTGATGGTTCAGGTGCCCGTACCCCTGCAGGTGGATTATCTCTTCTTTGCAGGAAATCCGTGTGTTTTGGACATGTTCCTGGACAGACCCTAGAGGGTGATTCCCAGTTCGCGCAGCCGGTGTAATCTTCGCATTTTAGGAAAATGTCTGATGAAATCTCTTGTCCTAAATGAAAGCTTACCGAGAGTCGAGCGTAACGGCTGGCGCGACGCGTTTGAACAATTGGAGCTGGAAATATGGCGGGTGGAAATACGGTGAGCGAAAACATGCAGACATTTGTTCCACCGGGCATCACAGCGGCGCGCAAGGGCCCACGTATCTTTCTGGATTACGACAAGCAGGAACTCGATTGGGCTTACGACCAGGCGGTTTGGGCTTTCAACCAAGCGGAGGTTGCGAAACGCAACGCGCAAAAATGCGAAGCCACACTGGCAAGGCTGGGCGTGCCGCGGCGCGAGGCCTATGGAACCAAGGAAATCGAGAAACTGGATATCTATGCCACAGGCCAGGCGCATGCGCCGATCAACATTTTTGTGCATGGCGGCGCCTGGCGTAATGGTGTGGCAAGCGCCTCGGCCTATATAGCTGAAACTTTTGTTGACGCTGGCGCTGTGTTTGTTGCCCTCGATTTCGACCACGTCACCGATGTCGCGGGCGACCTCACGGTAATGGTCGACCAAGTGCGCCGCGCCGTGGCATGGGTGTACCAAAACGCCGCGAGTTTCGGTGGCGATGCGGAGAAAATTTTCATTTCCGGTACCTCCTCCGGTGCACACCTGACTGGTGTGACCCTCACCACCGATTGGGAAAAAGACTTTGGCCTGCCTGTGGATATTCTCAAGGGCGGTCTTTGCTCCAGCGGCATGTACGACTTGCACCCGGTCAGCCTCTCGGCGCGCGCAGGCTATGTGAAATTCGCGCCCGCGATGATCGAGAAACTAAGCTCAATTCGACGGCTGAATAAATTGCATGCGCCGCTGGTGGTGGCGCATGGCACTCTGGAGACGCCTGAGTTTCAAAGGCAGAGCCACGAATTTGCCGCGGCGATCAAGGCTGCTGGAAAGCCGGTAACGCTTTTAGTGGGGCAGGGGTACAACCACTTCGAGATGTTCGAGACCCTGGGCAATCCGTATGGCTTGCTGGGGCGGGCGATGCTGGATTTGATGGGAATAGCGCGGCGCTAGCAATCGAGGATTGCGTATTGCAATAAGGGACTAATGGCTACTGGCCCGCGAAAATCAGGCAACCGGATTCAAGCCCGTTTCATACCCTTTGGCTACGCTCGCAATGGTGAGCAGTTCTCCGCGCGCCGTAGCGCCAGGAGCGGGAAACGACACATGACACCATTTGCCGAATTCGTGTATCACCTGGTCGGTTGCGATGTTCGCGGCGACGATCGCGCGGCACACCTCCAGCGGTGTGCCGAACTGCGGGCATAGTATGTCCGCCGCCAGGCCGTGCATGTGCTTGCTTTTCTCGGCGCCGCCAATTTCCTTGTTCAGGGTATGCGATCTATATCCGCTGTTGATGTGAATAGCGTGCCCCTTGAGCGCCGCTCGAACCAGTTCCAGGCCCTCGGCTAATGCGCGCAGATTCGGCATCAGTTGCGCGGGCGGTGAGTTGTCGATGTGCTTGCGCGCCGCGGTTTCTGAGGCAATCAGTTCTTCGAGTGAAAAGTGCTCGCTAAGTTGCAATGAGCTTCTCCCCAAGGGTCTCAATCTCACATCGACTCAATCTCATCCGGACTCAATTTCATACCGACTCAATGTCGCCCGGACTCAATGTCACACTGAATTGCGTGTCACATCTACTTTACGGCTACTTCACATCCAGCAATTCCACTTCGAATAGCAAGGTCGCATTCGGCGGTATCACGCCACCCGCACCGCGCGCCCCGTAGCCCATTTCAGCGGGGATGACCAGGGTGCGTTTGCCGCCTACTTTCATGCCGGCAACGCCTTCGTCCCAGCCCTTGATGACGCGTCCGGCGCCCAGCGGAAATGAGAAGGGGCCGCGACCCACCGAACTGTCGAACTGCTTGCCGCGCTGATTATTCGCGGCGGGCTCATATAACCAGCCGGTGTAGTGAACATCGACCACCCGTCCGCTGAGCGCTTCCTTTCCCTTGCCAACGACAGTGTCTGTTTTTTTGAAGGCTTCCGCGGCGATAGCTTGGGATACCGGTGTTGCACATAGGAAAGCCAAAGTGAGCAGGCGTACTAGCTGGCGTAACAACTGGGATTTCATAATGTCTTTCGTAGTGATGGAATGCAAGGGCGCAGAGATTGCCTGGGCGCAGAGATTGCCTTTGAGTGCCGAGGTCTGTCAATAGGCGATATCTCGATAGAAATTATCCCTATCAGCCACCCGGTTTGATGCCGAGCTTGACAACCATTTCCGTCCAGAAGGCAATTTCGCGGCGCACTTTTTCGGTCATTTCGTCCGGCGTGGTTCGCAATGGCACCATGGTCATGCTGTCAAGGGATTTGAGCACCTCCGGACGTGCGCTGACTTTGTTGACCGCCTGATTGATCCGCAGAACGATGGGACGCGGCAGTTTGGCCGGCCCTGAGAATCCTCCCCAGCCGGATACGCCCAGATTGCCCACGCCCAGTTCCTCGAAGGTCGGCACCTCGGGCAGATTGGCGAGCCGCTTGTCGCTCATCGCGGCCACCGGGCGAATTTCACCTTTCTTGATGCGATCCAGAATCACGCCGTTGGGCGGATAGAACATCATTAAAAGACGTCCGGCGAAAAAATCCTGCAAGGCCTGGGCGGTGCCCTTGTACGGTACATGCACGAAATCCGCGCCGGTGCGAAGCTTGAGCATTTCACCGGCCAGGTGAAACGACTGTCCGATCCCGCTTGAGCCATAGCCGACTTTGCCAGGATTCGCCTTCGCATAGTCAACCAGGCCTTTTAGATTGTTGACCTCCAGTGACTGGTGTGTATAGAGCGCCATGACCAGTTCGCCCAACATGGCGATGTGGACGAAATCCTTTTGCGGGTCATAGGGAAGCTTACCGACGAACAAGGGATTCAACACAATCTGGCTGATGCCCCCCTGCAGAATGGTGTAGCCGTCGGGTTCGGCGCGCGCGACGAATTCCAGCCCGACCACGCCGCCGCCGCCGGGTTTGTTTTCGATGACCAGCGCCTGCCCGAGTTCTTCATGAAGCATCGCTTGCATGCTGCGCAAAATGACTTCGTAGGCACCGCCGGTGGCCGAGGGTACGACAAAGCGTATGGGTTTTGCGGGGTAGCTTTGCGCGATCGCGCTTGTGCCGATTATTGAAGCAATCAGAACCAGTGCAATTTGGCCAATTGACATTTTTCTGTTCTCCTGAGGCCATGAGCTTTTAGCCACCAGCGGGTGTGTGGAATAGCGAGCCGTCAAGGTAACGCAAATCGGGGTTTTTTGTACGGCGCCCCAAGGCCCCCTGCGGCGCTGCGGCGTGACATTTCCGCATCGCGGGCATAGCATGCGCGTTCCGAAAAAAAGGGGAGGTCGGAATGGTCAGCTTCACGGTGAACGGCAAGGCAGTGAAATCCGAGCAGTCAGCGGATACGCCGCTGTTGTGGGTGATACGCGATGAGCTCGGGCTCACCGGCACCAAATTCGGTTGCGGCATCGCCCAGTGCGGCGCCTGCACCGTGCATCTGGATGGCGCGCCAGTGCGCTCCTGCAGCATGCCGGTTTCGGCGGCCGCCGGGAAAAA
Organism: Bordetella parapertussis; assembly: GCA_945897475.1. GTDB lineage: Bacteria > Pseudomonadota > Gammaproteobacteria > Burkholderiales > SG8-39 > 2-02-FULL-62-17. The sequence goes on along the minus strand of CAMDFL010000109.1, from coordinate 7,131 downwards.
GGTCACCACCATCGAAGGGCTCGCGCCCAACGGTGACCATGCTTTGCAGAAAGCCTGGGTAGCTGAACAGGTGCCGCAGTGCGGTTACTGCCAGTCCGGTCAAATCATGCAGGCGGCGGCCTTGCTCGCAGGCAATAAAAAGCCCACGCGCGCGCAGATCGTGCAGCACATGAACGGCAACATCTGCCGCTGCGGCACCTACAACCGAATCGCGCGAGCCATCGAGCGCGCCGCGAAGGAGGGCTGATCATGAAGACCCGCGAAAAACTGCAACTTCTCGATATAAATATCAGCCGCAGGGAGTTCATTGGCGCCGGCACCGGCCTCGGCGTCGCCATGACTTTTGGCCTGGGTGGCGCGCTCGCCACCCGCGAGGCCAACGCCCAGGAACGGCGCACTTTTAACGCCTATATCTCGATCACCACCAATGGCGTGATCACCATCCAGTGTCCCGCGCCGGAAATGGGGCAGGGCATCATGACTACGCTACCAATGATCGTCGCCGAGGAACTCGATGCCGACTGGAATCGCGTCGTGGTCGAACAATCGCCGATTTCAGCGGTATATGCCCATCCGATCTTCAAGTCGCAATACGTGGTGGCCAGTCTGTCGACATTCGGTTATTGGACGCCGTTGCGTATGGCAGGTGCACAAACGCGTCGCGTACTGATGGACGCGGCGGCGCAGCGATGGAATGTCCCGCTATCAAGCCTGACCACCGAACCCAGCGTAGTGGCGCACGCCGCTTCAGGCCGAAAGTTGAGCTATGGCGAGATCGCCGCGTTCGCCAAACCACCGGCGCAAATGCCCAATCTCGATCCGGCCAAGGATTTGAAATCAGTGAAGCAGTACCGCATCCTCGGCAAAAGTACGCCGCGTGTCGATGTGGCTGGCAAGACCAACGGGCGGGCAAAGTTCGGTATCGATGCCGTAGTGCCCGGCATGCTCTATGCGACGCTGGCGCGATCGCCGGTGCGCGACAGCGGGCCGGTCTCCTCGAACGCGGACGCGATCAAGAAGATGCCCGGAATAACGGATGTGGTGACACTAGGGCATGGCGTCGCAGTCGTGGGCCGCAGCTTTCACGCGGTGGTCAAGGGACGCAGGCAATTGAAGGTGGTATGGCGCGATGGTTTGCCCGGTGACGGTATCTACTCCGATATCGATCTAGGAGATTTCGCCGAGCATGCGCGCCAGGATTTGCGGCCCGCTCAGGATTTTCGATCCACAGGCGATGCCGGCAAGGCGATCGCGGGCGCTGCCAAGCTCATTACCCGTGAGTATCTGGCCGACCACGTCTATCACGCGCAAATGGAGCCGATGAACACCACCGTCGACGTTCGCGGAGACAGCGCGGAGGTGTGGGTAGGCACACAGGCGCCGACGCGTACCGCTCTGGATGTGGCCACTGCGTTGAAGACCACCGCCGACAAAGTAACAGTCAATCAGATGTATCTGGGTGGCGGCTACGGCCGGCGGGCGACCGTGGAAGCATCGGTGGACGCTGCGTTGATCTCGAAAGCGGTGGGCAAGCCGGTCAAGCTGCTGCTCACGCGCGAAGACGATATCGGCGCGGGCACCTTCCGGCCGATGAATGCGCAGAAGCTCGATGTCGGTCTGGATGTCAGCGGGAGAATTCTCGGCTGGAAGCATCGCGTGGTGGGCGAACCGGTGTCCGATTTTCTCTACGCGCCGGGCCGCAACAAGGCGGCGGGCAACCGCGACCTTATCTTCATGAGCGGCGCGGAAATGCCGTACTATAAAATCGATCACCATCTCTCCGAGCATTTATTCGAGCGCGAGCGCACCCGCACCGCGGCCTATCGCGGCATCGGTTCGGGTTATACAAAATTCGCTGTCGAATCGATGATCGATGAGATCGCGTACGAGACCAAACAGGATCCGCTGGCTTTGCGCCTGTCCTTGATCCAGGAGCCGCGTGCCCGGCGGCTGGTGGAGAAAGTCGCGGAGATGTCCAAGTGGGGGTCGAAACGCGAGGGTACTGCCCTGGGCATCGCGTTTACCGAATACGGGCCGAACATCAAAGTCGCCTCGATGATCGCGGCAGTGGCCGAAGTTTCCGTTGATCGCAATAGCGGAAAAATACGCGTGCATAACTACTGGGCCGCGGTAGACGTCGGGCTTGCCATCAACCCCGACAACATTGCCGCCCAGATTGAAGGCGGCATTGTCTGGGGTTTGAGTTGTTCGCTCAAGGAGCGCATCACCCTGGTGAAGGGCGTGGTTCAGCAGTCGAACTTCAACGACTACGAGGTGTTGCGAATGTCGGAGGCACCCAATATCCAGGTCGAAATTCTGAGCAGCACGCCAACGCCTACCATGGTTGGTGAACTTGGAGTGCCTGCGGCAGGCCCGGCAGTGGCCAATGCATTGTTCGCGTTGACCGGCAAGAGGCTGCGGCATCTGCCGATGACCCCGCAACGGGTGTTGGCGGCATTGAAGTCCTGAAACAAGGCCTCACCGACAACTCAGCCCGCGGATTAATTGGGGTCAGATCTGACCCCAATTAAATCATTCGGGCTAAATTTTACAGTAGTGCTTTAATCATAAAGGATTTACTTTGGACAACTTGCAAACCGTTATTAAGAACCTCGTCGCTGGCAACCGCATTCTCGCCAACGAAGGCATCGTCGATGCCATGGGCCACATCAGCGCGCGCCATCCGGATAATCCGAAACGTTATTTGCTTTCCTGGGCGCGCAGCCCGGGGCTGGTCGAATTTGGCGACATCATGGAGTTTGAGTTGGATGGCACGCCGGTGAAAGACAACGGCAAACCCATCTACATCGAGCGCCCGATCCATGGCGCGATCTACGAGGCGAGGCCCGAAGTGATGTCGGTGATTCACAATCATTGTTATGAGGTGCTGCCCTTCGCCATCACGCGCACACCGATGCGCCCGGCGGTGCATAACGCGCGGCGCATCGGCGAGAACGTGCCGGTATGGGAGATTCGCGACAAGTTCGGCGATACCGATCTGCTGGTGACCACTATGGATCAGGGACGTGATCTGGCCAGTGTGCTGCGCTCCAACAAAGCGGCGTTGATGCGAGGGCATGGCTGCGCCGTCACCGGAACAACTATCCCCGACGCGGTGCAAACCGCGATCGCGATGAAAATCAACGCCCGCGCGATACTTGAAGGTATGCAACTGGGTGAAATCTGCTACCTCACCCCTGGAGAAATCGCCGCGAAGCAAGCGGGTGCCGCCTCCTTGAAGGGGTTTGATCGCTCCTGGGATTACTTGTGCCGCAAAGCAGGCGTTGACGTTTGAACCGGACATCGGACGTTCGCTTCATCCGATGAAAGCGCAGTGGCGATGTTGCAAACTAAGGAAATAGCCGAGTGCTGTTTCAGCACCGGCGCGGTGTTCGATCGGTCAGGAATCTACTGAGCACCTTATCGTTGCCGTATGGCTGCGTCCACCTGTGCGCAGCTAGCCCTTGGGATCGTAAAACGTGAGGCCCTCAATTTTGGAGGCCTGATGTTCCTCTAGGCGAGCGCGAAATTCAATGACATTGCGATCCGGGTCGCGAACGAACACCGAAACATGGCCATCGCCGAAGGTGACCGGTCCCTGAGTGATGGGTATCGATTTTTCTTTTAGCGTGGCCATCACCGGCAAGATGTGTGGGACGCGAAATGCCACATGCGTGTAGCCAGGATGCTTGTCTGGCACGTCCATGAGGATATTTTTTCCGCCAGTCAAATCGACGCCATTCAGAACCAGATTGATTTCGACTTCCGCGGCGTTTTTCATGATCGCCACCGCGTCGTGTTCTACCCGTCGCAGCAGGTGAAAACCCAGCTCCTGGTAGAACGCTATGGCGCGCTCGGCGTCGGTGACGCGAATGCCGAGGTGGTCGTATTGTTCGATTGCTATCATCGCCGCATCCTCAAGAAAATCAGGGAACCAGGATCAAGGACCCCGGGAATATTCTGCCTTCCAGATCGCGATGCGCCTGCGCCGCATCGCGAAGCGCGTAACGATGGCTGATTTCCACTTTTAATACGCCGCGTTTTACCAGATCGAAAAGCTCGCTGCTGGCCGATTGAAACTCGCCGGGCTCTTCGATATAGGTGCTGAAGGCCGGGCGCGACACCGAAAGAGATCCTTTTTTCGCCAGTAGCAGCAGATCGACTGGCGGAACGTGTCCAGAGGCATTGCCGTAATTCACCAGCATGCCGAATCGGCGTACGCAGTCGATGGACGCCATGAAAGTATCCTTGCCCACGCCGTCGAAAACCGCGGATACGCCCTTGGGGACGATTTTTTTCACGGCGGCGACAAAATCCGTATCGCGATACAAGATGGCGTGGTCGCAGCCGTGCGCTTGCGCGATCCTCGCTTTTTCCGCAGAGCCGACGGTGCCGATGACGGTCGCGCCCAGGTGCTTGGACCATTGCGTAAGGAGCAAACCGACGCCGCTCGATGCGGCGTGAATGAGGATGGTGTCGCCTTGTTTCGGCGTGTAGACGCGATTGATCACCATGGCGGCGGTCAGGCCCTTTAACAATAGCGCGGCCGCCAGTTCTTCGGGCGATCCTTCGGGCAGTTTGAGCAGGCAGCGCGCGGGAAGATTACGTTCCTCGGCGTAAGAGCCAGTGTTTTCATAAAACGGCCCACCCGAGCCGACATAGGCAACACGGTCTCCGATGGCGATGTTATTTCCGCGAAGGATTTCCTCGCTGCCCGATCCCACCGCCGTGACCACCCCGGCGCCTTCATTGCCTGGGATCAAGGGGTAACGCTGTGGCTTCGCGATGTAGAAACCACCACGGCGCACGTTGACATCGGAAAAATTCACTGCGATCGCGGTATGGCGGACGCGTACTTCTGCTGGGGCAGGCGGCGGCAATTCGCACTCTTCGAAGCGCAGAACTTCCGGGCCGCCGTTTTCGTGGATGCGTATGGATTTCATGCGGGTTACTTTCAAAATTGTCGGTGCGCGGAGGATAATGCGAACCGGGCGCACCCACAATCCAACAAACAATAATTCCGAGGTCAAAATGGCTCTACCCGATCATTCCATACATAACGATGCTGGCAAGGTCACCATTTTTCTCCAGCACGGCATTTACGGCGCCAAGGAATATTGGCGCTTTCAGATTCAACGCCTGGTCGAGCGCGGCTATCGCATCGTGGCGCTCGATGCGCCGGGCTATGGTCTTTCTGCGTTGCCCGATGGTTTGAGTTTTGATCTGATCGCCGAGGCCAGCGCGAGCCTGGTGCGGGCGCGGGCTGGCGAGAAGAACGTGTATTTTGGCCATAGCATGGGTGGGCAGATCACGCCGCGTATTCTGGGCAAGGTGCCCGGCAAAATTCACGCGGCGGTCATCTGCGCGACCATCGGTTACTTTGGCAATCGCACCAAGGAAGAGCAGGAAGAGTTCGTCGCCAAGCGCACAGCGCCTCCTCCTCCTGGCACCGATCCGAAGACCGCGCAGTTAATGGTGGTGAAATCCATGATGGGTCCCAATGCGAGCGGTCCCGAAGTGGAATTGGTGCGTGAGGTTGCGGCGGCAACGCCCATTGAAACGGTGCGGGCGGCTGTGAAAGCCGTGCAGGCTTATTCGGAGTCCGAGGCGATCGCCAATATCAAGGCCATTGCCGTGCCGACTTTGCTGGTTGCAGGCGAGCTCGACCAGACCGGCCATGCACCGGGCATGAAGCGTGTCGCCGACATGATCAAAGGCGCGGAATTCGGCGTGGTGTCCGGCTCGGGCCACTATCCATGGGCTGAGAATCCAGGGGAGTTCAACAAGATTTTCTTTTCGTTCCTCGAGCGCCACGTCCCGGCGCGCTAATTACCGGTCTCGTGATGCGCTAGCGATGTACATCGCTAGACGACAAGGGTGAGCGCCTGCGCTGAAACAGATGAAGAAGTCCGCGTGTTTTCCATGCGAAAAGCCGGACGCCTTGAAGAAAAAATCTACTACAGCAATATTTGACGACGAAGCACCCATCACCCAGGGTGACATTGACGCCGGCGAGTTGGTGTTACGCCGGCGCACGGCAGGGCGTGTGGTATAGCCCAAAAAATGGGTGACGCTCTACCTGGACGCGATAATTGTGGAGCGTTTCAAACGTCTGGCTGCCGGGCTTCGATGCCTCGCGTTAGGCCTTAGTCGACCAGTGGAATATTCGCGTCCCGCACGATTTTCGAAAACACCTTGATGTCCGCCAGATATTTCGAGGCGAATTCCTCAGGCGTTCCTGCCACCGCCTCATAACCCCAGCCGGGCCATTTTTCCATCACTTCGGGATTGCGTGTGGCACGTGCGAATTCGTTGCGAATCTGTGCGACCAGATCGCGCGGCATGCCCGCCGGGCCAAAAATGCCGATCCAGCCGTTGATGTCGAATTCGGGGAAGCCTTGCTCGAGCAGGCTGGGCACATCCGGGAGCACGCTGCCTCGTTTGCTGCCGGTGACGCCGAGGGCCCTCATTTTGCCGGCCTTGAGGTGCTGCACCGCAGCCGCCAGGGGAAAAAAGGCCAGTTGCACTTCATTGGTGATGACCGCGGGTTGCAGCGGCGCGTCGCCTTTGTAGGGCACATGCACGGCCTTAATTCCGGTGACGCTGTTGAACAACTCCTGCGCCAGGTGCGGCGGCGCCCCCAAACCGGTGGAGCCAAAATTGATTTTTCCGGGTTGCGCACGTCCCATGGCAATCACCTCTTTTACCGTTGCCGGCATAGAGGGATGGCCGACCAGAACCATGTAGGAGGAGGTAATTTGCACGATAGGCGTGAAGTCCTTGATGGGATCGAAGGCAAGCTTGCGGTAGATGGCGGCGCTGATCGCCTGGCCTTGAATGTTGACCAGCAACGAGTAGCCATCCGGCGCGGATTTCGCCACCACGTCGGCGCCGATATTGCCGCCAGCACCGGAGCGATTCTCGACCACGACAGCCTGCTTCCAGCCCTCGCTTGCCTTCTGCGCCACGGTTCGCGCCACCAGATCGGTGGCGCCGCCGGCCGGGAAGGGCACAATCAGGCGCACGGTTTTGGTTGGAAAGCTTTGCGCCACGGCGAGTGCGCAGCAGCAAGTCATCGTTGCTGCGCTGAGATTTCGGAATGTCGCGGATATTTTCAAGACTTGCTCCAGA
>CAMDFL010000108.1 GCA_945897475.1 Bordetella parapertussis | reverse complement strand
TGGTGGCGAAGCCTCGCCTTCGTCGCCGGATCAAATGCGCGACAGAATCACCGGCGAGATGGTCCGCTGGAAGCGGGTCATGGAAATCAGAAAAATCAGTCCGAATTAGCTTGCTTATGCACTCGTATTTGGTTGCTCAAGCCGGGTCGGGATCAGCCCCGCCCGTAGGGTCGCGTCACGGTGGCGCGGACGGTCAGGTCCAGGCGCTCCGAGATATCCATCAATCGCTCCAGGCTGAAGTGCGTGGTGTCCTCGCGCATCAACTGGCTGATTTTCGATTGGGTGAGGCCGGTTTCGTCGGCAATCTGCTGCTGCTTCAATTCTTCGTCATTGGCGGTGCGAATTTGTTCCAGGCGCGCGGCAATGGCCTGGGCAAGTTGCTTGCGAACGATGTCTTTTGCGGCGCGTGCGGCCATGGCGGTCTCCTCAAAGTGAATTGAACCCTATCATATACCAAGAAGGGGATTGCAACATATTGTGAATGGATATCCTTGCTACACGGAAAGGATACAAAGATTTTAATTGTCCACATTTTCGCCATCGCTAGATACCCGCGGGCGGCGCTTTTTAACTCGGGTGCTCAAGGTGCCAGCGGGGGCCTGCCATCGGTAGCGACACCGCTGAAATGGCGATAAAAAGCCGCGGCGCGATTGATAAGGGAAGCATCGTTGCCATCGGCGTATCTGCCTGCCGCCGTGGAAAGCGCGTAAAAATTCCATACGCCGCCGCCACGTCGTTCCAGAAAGTAGACCGACTTCAGTTCGCCGGGATCGAACAAGGTGATCAGCAGCGCGCGCACCGGACTGGTATTTTCCGTTGCAATCACGATGCGATCATTATTGGCCTCACGCACGCGCAGGCGGTAGATGACTTCGCCTGTTGAGCGACTGTCCGCTTGCACGAAGTAAAGATCCTCTCCGGGTTTGAATTCGGAGGGAGAGTAATTCTCGCGCCGCTGTTTTGCTTCCTTATCGCCGATCGCCGTCGCGTCCGCGATCAGAACGCGCCAACGCTTGTCGGATACCGACCAGTAGCGAATGCCGCGCAATGCCGACACCGCACCGAAACGACGAAGCAGATCGGTGCTGCTTCCGTCATGGCGAAATTTGCCGGCGAGCGCGATCACCACGCCGTCCTTCCTCGCAGGCCAGCCGATGCAGGCAGGCGGTGTCCAGGTGGCGAGCGCGGCGCCCTTCCAAATACCAACACGCGGATCTCCACCGACTTCGGCATAGGCCGGCTCCGGCGCCACCTCGCACGGAGGGCGTGGATCCTCCTGTCCAAACGCGTGGCAGGCGCAGATCCAGAACAGCGCCAATGCCATAGGTAAATGAAGAATTGAAGATAACCGCATTGTCATTTTTCAATTGTCGCCGCTTTTGATGAAAATTATTTCCGCAGGGCGTTCATCAGCCGCAAATGGCGAACCGCCATGGTTGGATGCGGAATCGTCAACCTCGCCGCCGCTTGCCCGCCAAACGGACGGTAGTTCGCGCCCGCAAACCGTATTCGCGGAACGGTTGTATTCTTCCGGAATCGCCACCCAGGCGCCAACAAAAAGGGGTTGCCATGCACAAAATCCGCCACATCGCCCTGTTTGCCAAGGACCAGGAAACCACGGTCGAGTTCTACAAGAAAACTTTTGGGATGTACGAGGTCGCGCGCCCCCTGACGCCCGGCCAACGGCGTGGGATTTTCCTCTCCGATGGGTATATCAATCTTGCAATCCTACCGTGCAGTGAGGAGCGAAAGGAGGGCATCCATCATTTTGGATTCGAAGTGGACGACATTCACCAGACCGAGGCGGCTGCCCTCAAGTCCGGCGCCCTGCGCGGCATCGACATTCGGCCCAAGGATGGCCGCTTCGCCGAGGCCGGCATCGTCGATCCAACCGGCACCGGCATTGATCTCTCCACCGCGGGCTGGCGAGTCAAGCCCACTGAGGAACGCGAAGCGGAAGAAGTCAAGTAGTCGGAAGGGAAGGGAAGGGCTGACATCTCATCAAGGATCAGGCCTACGCGCAGCGTGCCACGCAGTTTGGCTACCTACGCTTACCCGGCGCCGGAACCGCGCAGTCGATCGCCGAGTTCATTGCCTCGGAGCGTGAATACTGGGGCACCATCATGAAGGGTTTGAACGTTCAACCGCAGTAATGATGGTTTTGTAATAAAGGAGGCATCGTGGCATTTTTCATCCGGCGAATCGTCACCGGGCATGACGACAAGGGCAGGGCGATCGTCGCCATGGATAAAGTCATTCCCTTCAGGGCAGGACGTTTCGACGACGGCACGCACGTGCAGGAATACTGGCAAACCGATTCGTTGCCGCCCAGGCAGGATGGCGGCGATGCGGTGGCCGAGCGCGCGCCGGTCACGCCCAACACCGGCGCCAAGCTGCACATGAACGAGGGCGACATCATGATCCAGCGCGGCACCCTGCATGGCTGGGCCAATGCCAGCCACAAGCCCTGTCGTTTCGCGACGGTCATCATCGATGGCGGGGGCAGACTGTTCGAACCGTAAATTGCCGGCAAACTTGATGGTTCAATCAAATGCATGGTGCCGGAGGATGGCGACCCGTTTGCTGAGCTTCGACCGCGGAGAGGCACACCACCCCGACACTCGTTATCATACCGGCCCAACGCCGGATTTCTTTCGGTGTTTGCGCAAATCAATTATGGAGAACGACCATGGCATCGATGTACAAAGTTTCAATCCCCGTATATATCCGCAGGTTGAATGGCCTTGCGATCTGCCTGAAAAAAGCCCAGGAGCTGTACGCAGAGAAAAAATACGACGAATCCTCGCTTTTGTCGCAACGAATGTTTCCCGACATGTTCACCTTCGCCAAGCAGGTGCAGGCTGCCACCGACCACGCGCGGGCAAGCGGCGCGCGTCTGGCCGGCATGGAGCCGCCCACCGTCGAGGCGAATGAGAAGAGCATCGCCGATTTGATCGCGCGCGTCGACAATACGGTCGCGTTTCTTGGCACGCTCAAGGCGGATCAGATCGACGGATCCGAGGAAAAGACCATAGCCTTCAAGATGCGCGGCAATGATGTGTCCTACAAGGGACTGGATTTCCTGTTGAATTCCAATATGCCCAATTTCTACTTCCACATGACTACCGCGTACAACATTTTGCGCGTGAACGGAGTGGAAGTAGGCAAGCGCGATTACATGGGGCCTGCGTAAAGTCGAACGACACAGCAGGTGTGTAAGACCGGCGGCGAATTAATCTATCGCCGCCTGCGTCCCGCACGTTCATCGGTATTTCCTGACACGCCCACCATGGGCCAGGCAGGCCTTCGGCGCGGGGCGCGCTGGTGCGCGAAGCTGGAATACGCCTTGAATAAATAGTGCCACGCGTTCTTAACGGGGCGAGGGCGGCCAAGTAATTCAGCCTGAATTGGGGATTGCTCTAACCCTTATTGGGGATTGCTCTGGCCCTAATTGGGATTGATTGACCGATGCTTGCGTTACTGCTTTTTGACCCCAAGCCGGTTTGCCAGCGCAACCAGCCCAGCACGGTCTTTCAATAGATATTGATCGAGTGCGTCACCGCTCATGGTGTTGGCGTCGTACAAGGCGTTCTTGGTGGCGACGTCGATGAAAGACGGCGTGCGGGCGGCGTCGACAAAGGTGTCGATCAGGCGCTGACGCACTGCTCCCGGCATTCCCTTGGGCGCAAACATGTATTGAATGGCGTTGCCCTTGTATTCATAGCCCAGCTCGAGCAAGGTCGGTACATCAGGGGCCACCTCCGAGCGGTCTGCTTCCAGGGATACCAAAAGCCGCATGGCGCCCCCGCGCACCTGCTGCGCCCAGCCACCGGCCGAAAAACTACCCGCCGTCACGTGATTGCCAAGGATAGCGGTAATGATGGGCGCGTCTCCCTGGAACGGGACGATGGTGATGTCCAGCTTTTCCTGTTGAAATACCGCTCGTGTGATTAACTCGGTGAGCGTGCCGGTGCCGGGTATGCCCACCGATAGCTTGCCCGGCGCTTTGCGGGCGGTCTCGACCAATTGCCGGAAAGTTCGAATTTCATTGTCAGCCTTCGCGGCAATGCCCACACGTTGGCGTCCCACCATCAGGAGAGCGCTCGAATTTTCCAGCAAGTCGGGGCGGATGTTCTGGTACAAATGGGTCAGGGTCAGTACGGTGCTGGGCGTAATGCCGAGCATGTAGCCGTCCGCGGGACTGGCAACCACATCGTTGACCGCAAGCGCACCGGTCACCCCAGGCTTGTTGACCACCAGGATTTCCTGCCCCAGACGTTTGCCGCCTTCCGCGGCCAGCATGCGCGCCAATACGTCGGTGGATCCTCCCGGCGGGAATCCGACCATGATACGGATGCCTCGATTGGGGAAATCGGACTGCGCCAGTGCGCCGCATGGTGTGAGCGAAACCAGAAGGGAAACCAGCGCAATCGATGGCAGAAATTTCATTGGAACTCCTTCAAATTTTAGAGGTGCTGTAGCGTTCAAGCTTGATCGAATATTCTGCGTGGAGGCAAGTCATGGAATTTTTAAGAGTCTATGCCCGATTCTGGATTTCTGTGTTGTGCGGCCTGGTTGTGGCGTTGCAGGGTCCTGAGTTTCGCGCGGAATCTCATCGCCGAATGGATCGCGGATGAGACGGCGCGGCGCGGCATTCTGGTTGATAATCCCGCGCAATGGTTTCTATTTCAGGAGCTTGCATGAACACCGTGAAACGCAGTTTTACATCCCTTGCATTGGCCGCAATGTTTTGTTGCGGCGGCGTGTTGGCGCAAAGTTATCCTGATCGTCCGGTCAGGATAGTGTTGCCATTTGCACCCGGCGGATTGGCGGATGTCACCTTTCGTGTGGTAGCCGAGAAGCTCACTGATCTCCTCGGCAAGCCGGTGGTGATAGAAAATACACCCGGTGCGGGCGGCATCGCGGCGGCGGCATCGGTGTCGCGCGGCAAGCCCGATGGTCATGCGTTGCTGGCGCTCACCAATGGCACGGCGATCTCCAAGGCCCTGTTCAAGAACCTGCCGTATGACCCGATCAAGGATTTCTCGCCAATTTCATTTGCCGCTTATTTCGACTTGATCGTGGTGGCGAAGGCCGACGGACCGCATCGCAGCTTGGCCGATTTGCTCCGCGTCGCCAGGGCCAATCCGGGCAAACTCAATATCGGCAGCATCAATCCCGGCAGTTCGCAAAACCTTTCGGCGGAACTGTTCAAATCGACCGCCGGCATCGACGTTGCCATCGTTCCCTTCAAATCCTCGCCCGAGGTATTTGCCGCGGTGATGTCGGGTCAGATTGACGCGGCGTTTGAGGCCTATACGGCGGCGCGGCCACTGGTAGATGGTGGGCGCCTGTCGGTGCTGGCCAACACCGCCAGCAAGCGTGCCGCGTATTTGCCCACCGCGCCCTCGGTACAGGAAGCCGGCGTGCCGGGCTACGAGGTGGTCGGGTGGAACGCGCTGGGGGCGCCTGCCGGAACTCCACAGGAAGTGATCATGCAGATCAACCGCCACATGAATACGGTAGTTGCCATGCCCGATGTGCGCAAACGCCTGCTAGCGCTGGGCGCTGATGCCTACGCCGGAACTCCTGAGGAACTGCGAACGCGTTTCGCCGCGGACATTGCCAAGTGGGGAGAAGTCATCAAGCGTGCCGGTATTGCGCTGCAATGAGTGCGACGCCGGATTCGAGGGCAAGGTGACTTATCAGGAAACCATTGAAGCGGTCAGGGCGTGGATGCCCGATGAGGCGACCAGGCATAAGGTATTTTGCGGCAATGCCATGAAACTGTATTTTTCGTAGTGGTTTCTTGACGTCGCAACAATGACGGCCACCGCTGCTGCTTGCTGCTTTGGTGCTTGCTACTCGAATTTGATTCCAGCCACTTTGACGGCGTAAGCATAGCGCTGCAACTCATCCCTCATGTATTGAATGTAGTTGTCTGTGCCGTTTTCCATCAGAACCATGCCAAGGTTGTTCATGCGATCGGCGACTTCAGGTTCGCGCAAGGCACGGGCGAAGGTCTGCTGTATCAATGTCACCAGGGTCTTTGACAAGCCTGCGGAGGTTTGCACACCAATGGTTGTGGCCACGTTAAATCCCTTCACGCCCAATTCATCCATGGTGGGCACCTCGGGCATCGACTGCGAGCGCTGCGGCACACTGATGCCGAACACTTTCATCTTGCCGGTGCGTACAGCCTGCGTCACATTCGGAATTCCGGAGAATCCAGCTTGCACCTCGCCTGCCATTACCGCGGCCACTAGAGGCGAGCCGCCCTTGTAAGGAATATGGAGAAATTTCGTTCCCGAATCGACTTCGAACACCGCCAGCGTCAAATGGTGAATGGATGCCACACCGGCGGAACCGAAGTTCAACTGTCCGGGGCGGGTTTTCGCATAGGCGATGAATTCCTGCAGATTGTTCGCAGGCACCGAGGGGTGCGCCACCAGTACCGTGGGCACGCTCGCTAGCGCCGTGATCAGCGTGAAGTCCTTCATCGGGTCGTAGGGAAGCTTCGGATTCATGGCCGCCGCAATCGATAGAGCGGCGTTGCTGCCGAAGAAAATCAGATGTCCATCCGGAGTCGATTTGCTGATGCTGATGGCCGCCGAGATGCCGCCCGCGCCGGGCTGATTGTCAACGAGTATCGGCGAGCCCCAGGCGGCCTGCAAGCGGGGAGCCAGCATTCGCGCCAGCACGTCCGGATTACCGCCGCCGGCCGCGGGCACCACGATACGCACCGGCTTGCCAGCGATGAAGGCCGTTGCCTGCGCCTGGACCACGCACGGCAATGCAAAGAACAATAAAGCGATGGAAAGACGTTTCATCAATTTAATCACCGCTTAGCGAATGTACTAGGCCTGACCCCAAACTTCGCGTGCCACTTCCACCACGCGTGCGAGCTTCTCGCGTTGCGCCTCGATGGCGCTGTCGTCGCCGAGAAAAACTCCGGTAGCAAAGCCGCACTGCGGGCTGATGGAGAACTGATCGCGATCGGCATAGCGGCAGGCTTCATCGATGCGTTGCTTGAGAAACTCCATCGACTCGAGTTCGGGCTTGCGCGAATGCAGCAGGCCCAGCACCACTCTCTTGTCCTTGGGCAACTGGCGCAAGGGCTCGAAACTACCCGATCGTGGATCGTCATATTCGAGATAGTAGATGTTGGTCTTTATGCGGTGGAACATCGCTTCGGCGATGGGATCGTAGCCGACCGCGGCCTGCCAGCTTGGGTCCTGGCTTCTGCAAACATGGACTCCTACCGTCATTGCTTTGGGCGCGCCATCGATGACTGCGTTCACCGCATCGATATAGGTAGGCAACAGTGTCTGCCAGTCATCGCCGCGCGCTGCGAGTAACTCACGCACCCGTGCATCGCCAAGTTTAACCAACGAGGTCTCATCGATCTGCACATATGTGCAGCCGGCGTCGGCCAGCGCTTGCAATTCCTGGTGATAGGCGGCGACGAGGTCGGACCAGAACGCGTCCAGATTGGGGTAGATGTCCTGGCTGATGTGTTGGCGCCCGGCGCGGTAGTGGATATAGCCCGGCCCGGGCAGGGTGATCTTGCCGACGCGATTGCTCACCGATTTGAGGAAGGAAAAATCACGGGCATTTTGCGGACCATTCCACTGAATGCGTTCGACCACTCGAGGAATACGGCGCGCCATTCGGTGACCGTGAGTTGTGGAGCTTTTCCAACCTTCCTCTTCGGTCAATTCAACTGATACGCCGCGTATTCCCTGGGTGGTGAAGGAGTCCGAATAGGTGCCGCGACGGAATTCACCATCGGTGACCACTTGCAGGCCGACCGATTCCTGAAGTGCGACGACTTGACGGATGGCCTCGTCCTCGATGGCGCGAAGCGCGCTTTGGTCGATCCTGCCGGCCTCGAATTCCTTGCGGGCAAGGACCAGGGCGGTCGGGCGAACCAAGCTGCCGATGTGCTCGGCGCGAAAAGGCAGGTGAGAATGTGTGGGAGTAATCATGAGCCAGATACTAACCCGACGTATTTATTTAGGATAGACGGGCTACGATACCGCCAGCGGCGCCAACGCCTCGATGTCGGTGACGGCGTCGATGACCACCGGACGTCCGGCTTTGAGCGCGCGCTGGAGTGCCGGAATGAAGTCGGCGGGCCGCTCGACGCGAATCCCTAGGGCGCCCATTTCCTCGGCGATGCGCGCGAAATTCACCTTGCTGAAAGTCCACAGCTCGCGCGCCTTTTCAGTCTGCTCGCCGCCGTAGGCTCGATCGAACCCTCGCTTGCTTTGATTGCCGCCGCTGTTGTTGTTGACCACGGTCACCGAGTTGATGCCCCAGCGCACCGCGGTCTCGATTTCGGCGATGTGATACCAGAAGCCGGCGTCGCCGGTGAACACCACTACCGGGCGCTCTGGGCACGCCGCCTTGGCGCCGATGCCGGCCGGAAACGCCCAGCCCAGATGCCCGGCGCTGCGTATATAACTCTGTGAGGCAGAACGCAGGTCGAACATGCTGCCCATCCACATGCCGGCGTGGCCGGTGTCAACCATCACGATGACATCATCGGGAAGCGCCGCGCTCAAGTCCGCGCATAGTCGCTCCGGTCGCATAGGCACGGCATCGGAGGCGAGCAGTGCGCGGTATTTTTCGCGCCACTCCGCGCAGATGCCTTGGACAGTGCCTATCCATGGGCTTCTTCGCGAAGCGGTCGATGCATCGGCGTGTTCGCACATCAGCGCAAGCACGGTCCTGGCATCGCCCAGCACCGCGGCTTTGAGTGGGTAGTTGCGCCCGAGCGACTCGGCATCTATGTCGATTTGAATCGCGTCGACGCCGATTTTCGGCACCGCCCAGAAATGCGTGGTCATGCCGCCGGTTTCGCTGCCAACGAAACAGACAAGGTCGGCCTGGGCTACGACGCGGTTGGCGGATTCGCGTGAGTAGCTGCCGACCACGCCCACCGATAGCGGATGATTTCCAGTGATGCTGTCCTTGCCATTGAGCGAGGTCGCCACTGGAATGGCGAGTTTCTCCGCAAGCGCGACAAGTTCGCGCGCAGCGCCCGAGGCACGTACACCGCCGCCGGCGATGATGACTGGTCGCGCGGCCTGTTGAAGAAGGACAAGAGCCGCTGTGACCGAGGCCTCTTCGGGCGCTGGGCGGAATGGTGGCACCCGTGAGAACTGCGTCTCGATGCGCGGCGCCATGTCCGCCTCCTCACCGTCCACCTGGCCTTCGTTGCCACGAAACTGCAAGTGCACCGGGCCGGGGCTTCCCGATGTCGCAACGCGAAAGGCCTGCGCAATCATGTCCGGGAAGCGCTCGGCGGCATCCACCGTGGCGTTGAACTTGGTCACCGGCTCGAAGGCCGGCATGTCGTTGATTTCCTGGTAGACCTTGCGGTATTGGGTTTTGGGTTCGCGCCCGCCGGTGAATGCGATCACCGGTGAATGCGCAAGCCATGCATCGCGCAGGCCCGCAGCCAGATTGAGCGCGCCGATCACCTGTGCCATGCAAACGCCGGGGCGGCCGCTTGAGCGCGCGTAGCCGTCGGCCATGTAAGCAGCGGCTTTCTCGCCATGGCAGTGGATACGTTTAATGCCGGTGCGACGTTCCATTTCCGCGAAGCTCGCTCGCAATACCGCGGGCACCATGAAGACGTGGGTGACGCCGTAAGCATCGAGCATTTGCGCGAGCACCTGTGCGCCGGTCATTTTCGCCATGATTTTTCCCATCGGAGAAGTCGTGCGATGATACCTGTGCGGGAAATATTCGACCGCTCGGCATCAAACTCGCCGAGCTGCTTCAAACAGGCGGCGAAAGATTTACCCGCTGCCGCTCTAGTATTCGACCGCTCGGCATCAATATTCATGGAGAAAGTACATGACATTTCAGATAAGACGCGTGGTCACAGGTCACGACAAGAATGGACGCGCAATGGTGACAATGGACTCGGTGCCGACGGCGAGCATCGCGCCGATGCGGCCTGGTGTCACCGCGTGCCTGGCATGGAGCACGGATACGCTTCCCGCGGATCTGGGCGATGAGGAGGATGGCGGGCTTAAAAAGGTTGGCACCGCGCACGCCGGCGGCACCGTATTCCGGATCGTCGAATACCAGCCGGGCGCCGCGCCGCGCAACCACCGCACCGCCTCGATCGATTATGCGGTGGTCATGGCCGGCGAAATCCATATGGAATTGGATGACGGAATCGTGGTGACTCTGAAAGCCGGCGACATCCTGGTGCAGCGCGGCACCATTCATAACTGGGAAAACCGTGGCAGCGTTCCCTGCGTCATAGCCTTCGTGCTGGTCGACGCGAAGCTGCCTAGCTTTGAGGGCAGGCAGATCGGTAGCGCCGGCTGAGTGGATGGGGTTGGAGTAGCCGGCTAGGCGTCGCCGTAGTAGCCGGCTAGACGTCGCCGCAGTAGCCGGCTAGGCGTCGCAGCAGTAGCCGGCTAGACGTCGCCGCTTTTCCGGCATAATGAGGTCATGCTGCCTGTCTTCAAAGTCTGCGGTAAAGGAGGGGGTCGTGGCAGGCGCTAGCATCCGGGTACTGTTGATCGAGGATGAGCCGGACCGGGCGCTGCAACATCAGATCACCCTCGCCAACGCGAGCAAGATCAGTTGCAAGATACTGGCTGAGGGCGCCAACGGGCCGGCTACCCTGGAGGCCGACGATATCCTGCATGAACGCGGTGTCTTTATTCTGCCCGACATTCTGGCCAATACGGGGTCGCCGATGACCTCCGCTAGCGAACAGCTGACAGCCTGCTGCGCTGGCGCCTGGCAGCATTCATGAACGAGGCAATGGTGGCCACTGAAATCTTGATCATCGAGGATGATGTCCTGCTGCGCCGAGTCATGCTTAGATATCTCGAGCGTCTGGGTTACGCGGTATGCACGGCGGGCGACGGGCAGAGCGGCATCGATTCCTGCCGCAGCCGGCAACCGTCCCTGGTCCTGTGCGATCTGCGCATGCCCGGCATGGATGGGCTTGAGGTACTTGGCGTGCTGGGGCGCGAATTTCCCGAGCTACCGGTGATTGTCGTCTCAGGCATGGGTGAGATCGGCGATGCGATTGCCGCGCTCAAGGCCGGCGCCTGGGATTACCTGACTAAGCCGATCAAGAGCTTTGCCGTCTTGGATCACGCGGTACGCGTTGCGCTCGAGCGTGCGAGTCTGCGCAGCGAAAACCGCAGCTATCGCGAACACCTCGAAACGCTCAATGGCCAGCTTGAGCACAGCTTGCGTCAGGTGCGCGAGGATGAAACCGCCGCTCGCAATATCCAGTTTCAGCTGCTCCCCGAGGAGCGCAAGCGGTTCGCAGCGAGCGATGGTAGCGCCAGCTACGAATGCAGTTATTGCCTTCGCACCTCGGCTATTCTCAGCGGCGACTTCATCGACTATTTCGAGATTGACGCTGATCATTTTGGTTTCTACATGGCCGACGTTTCCGGGCACGGCGTTGCCTCGGCATTCATCACGGTTCTGTTGAAGAGCTATATGGGGCGATATCTCGAGCGCAACCGTCAACTCGGAGATCGCAGCATTTTCGATCCGGCGGCGGTGCTCTCCGGTTTAAATCGCGACATTCTTTCCGGCGGCTACGGCAAGCACCTGACAATGTTCTATGCGGTGTTGAATCTGAGCGCCGCGCGGCTGGTTTTCGCCAATGGCGGTCAGTTTCCCTTTCCTATCCTCTACGACGGTGAGCGCACTCAGGCTATCGGTGGACGCAGTCCGCCGGTAGGCCTGTTCGATTACGCCCAATACCAGACGCAAACGCTGGACATTTCCCCTGTGTTCGGCATTTCCTTGTTCTCCGATGGCGTACTGGAGGTGCTTACGCAGCCGGGCTTGCCGGAAAAACAGGCTTACCTGCACGCCCTGGTCGGTGCTGGCGGTGACGATGCTCATGCGCTGGCCAGTTCGCTACGGCTGGCTGAGGGCAGCGCACCGCCCGATGACATCAGTATTCTGAGTTTGCGAAGGCTGGCAAGCGCATGAGCGAGGGGAACGTCTATTACGCGCAGAGCAACGGCACCTGCGTGATGCGCTTCCAGGGTGCGATCAGCTATACGCTGGCCGCCGGCCTGAATCGGTTTCTCGACGATCTGTTCGATAGGGGCGAATTCAAGGACATCTTGGTCGACCTGAGCGACACTGAATCAATCGACAGCACCGGCCTGGGCCTGCTCGCCAGAATCGCCAATTTCGTGCGCCAGCGCGATGGCCGGCGGCCGCTACTGTTCTCATCTCTGCCCGACATCAACGCGGTGCTGCGCAGCATTTGTCTGGATGACGCCTTCGTGCTGTGCGCCGAGTTGCCCGAGGTCGGCGCTGGCCAGGCACTGCCGGCCGTCGATGCGTCGCAGAGCGAACTCGCGCGCATCGTGCTTGAGGCCCACCGCTTGTTGTGCGACATGAATCAGGCGAATCGCGACCAGTTCCAGAATGTGGTGGACGCGTTCGAGAGAAAACTGGGTAAAGTGCTCTGAGCCGCTGGCACCGACATGCCGGGCGCGCAAACACAGCAAGCACCCTGGATTCGATGTGGCCAACGATGCCCCGCAGGTCATGGGCGGCATGGGCTATAGCCAGACAGCGAACCTTTTGATGGGTGAGCTTACGGATTGCGGCCATGACCTGGTTGCCGGTGCGCACATCCGAGTTCAAATCGTGGGTGGCAGGCCGCGAATGGTGATACGCACAGTGATGCGCACCGCGAAGCCAAGGAATTGCCGAGTCGGATCATAATCCCTTTGTAAATTTTTCAAACATCCGTATGAGGGCAGCATGAAAATTACCGCGATCGACACCTGCATCCTTACCATTCCGATGCAAAGGGAGATGAAAAAGCAGTTCGCGCACCACAAACTGGTGGTGGTGGAGATTTCCACTGACGAGGGCATCACGGGGCTTGGCACCACGCTGGGCTTTGGCGGCGGCAATGTCGAGGTGATCCAGTTGTATCTGGAAACACGCTTGAAGCCCATGCTGATCGGGCAGGATCCGCTTTTCGTGCAGCGTCTGTGGGATCGCATGTACCGCGCCGAATCGGGCAAGAAGCACGGCATTGCGGCATTCGCGATTTCGGCGATCGACATCGGCTTATGGGACATCGTCGGCCGTGTCGCGAAACAGCCTTTGTACAAGCTCTGGGGCGCGGTGAATGATCGCATCCCGGCCTATGGCAGCGGCGGCTTCGTGAACTACAGCATCGACGATCTGATCAATGAGGCGCAAACCTATGTGGGAATGGGCTGCAAGTATTACAAGATGAAAATCCACCACCCCGATCCGCGTGAGAATCGCAAGCGAGTCGAGGCGGTGCGCCGTGCTCTGGGCGACGGCGTGGGCGTGATGGTCGATGTCAACCAGCGACTGGACGTTCATTCAAGCATCGAACAGGCGAAGATGCTGGAGGATCTTGACCTGGTCTGGTATGAAGAGCCGGTTGATGCAGATGATGTCAGCGCCTGCGCGGAGCTTGCGCGCTCGATTCGCATTCCGGTGGCAACCGGCGAGAACGCCTACACGCGCTATGAATTTCGCGATTTGATTGATAAACGCTGCGCGCGTTATTTGATGCCAGACGTGCAGCATGCCAACGGCTTTTCGGAAACTTTGCGCATCGCCCAGCTCGCCGCGGCCAATCAGCTCATGGTGTCGCCGCATTTGGCGCATGAGTTGTCGATACATGTGGTGGGCGCACTCTCGAACGGTTTTCTGGTGGAATTCATGGATTGGATACCTAAGGATCTGTTCGAACACCCACTGCAATGTTCCGAGGGTTGCTTCCGGATTCCCGAGCGGCCTGGACATGGCGTGGCGCTGGCGCCGGGGGCCAAGGAGAAATATCGAGGTGCCTAGGCCGAATCAAGCCATTGAATCATCTGCTGGCCGGCGCCGGTATTGCTGATCAAGTTATGCTGATCAATTTCCTGAAACGCTTGTTTCATTCGCGGGGCGCTGCACTCGATGCAGGCCATTACCTTGACCTCGCAGAGACCGAACTTGCCGCGAAGCGCTATGCGGCAGCCGCCACCCATTACGAGCAGGCGTGGGCGCGGCTTGGCAAGCACGATTCTCGCCGTGCCCATACGGCGCTCAGGATGGCGCGTTCGCTGAAATTTGATGACGAGCTTGATGCCGCGGAAATCTGGTTCCAGCGTGTTCTCGCTATCGAACCCGGCAACACTGATGCGCTCGAATTGCTTGCCTTCCTTCACTACAACCAATCGCGGCCCGCGCCGGCGCAACTGGCGATGCAACGCCGCATCGCGGCAAAACCCGCGCCTGGCCTCGAATTGCGCAAAGCGCTGATGGGCTTGCCGGCGATTTGCGATTCCGTGGATGAGATCGGCGAAGTACGGGCACGCTACGATCTGGCGCTGGATGATTTACTGGACGCCAAACCGGCGCCAATGATCGATCCGGTGGTCGAAGTGGGTCTTACCCCTTTCTACCTCGCCTATTACGGCATTGAGGATCGCACGTTGATGAAAAAACTGGCTGGCGTTATCCGCAAGAACTACAGCGGCGCCGCGGTAATTCCGGATTTCCGAGGGCGCTTCCGGCGGCGCAAACGCAGGGTCGCCTTCGTGTCGACAAACTTCAGCACGCATTCGATAGGCCGAACCACTATTGGATGGATACGCGATCTGCCTCGCGATGATTTCGAGGTATGGGTTTTTTCCATCGCGCCGCGCGCGGGAGACCCGCTCGCCGGGGACATCCGTCGCGCCGCGGACGTGTATGTTGTGCTGTCCACGAATATGGATTCGATTCGCGCCGAAATTGCCGCGGGCGAACCCGACTTTCTTATTTTCGCGGACCTTGGCATGCATCCGCTGACCTACTACCTGGCATTCTGGCGATTGGCGCCGGTGCAACTGCTCGCCTGGGGCCACCCGGTCAGCATGGGCATTGATAGCGTTGACCACTTCATTTCGGCGGATATGCTGGAGCCCCCGGGGGGCGAGCAACAGTACAGCGAAAACCTATTGCGCCTTTCGCGCTATTTCATGCCGCGATATACCCGCCCCAGTCAAACACCTGAACCGATTGATCGGGAATCGCTGGGTTTGCCGCGCAACGCCAATCTCTACGGCTGCCCTCAGACCATGTTCAAGCTGCATCCGGATTTCGACGAAGTTTT
>CAMDFL010000107.1 GCA_945897475.1 Bordetella parapertussis | reverse complement strand
GCCACCCAATCTGTTTCTCAACGTCCAGCCTGATTACGTCAACGCGCACATGATGTTTCCCACCGGCCCGGAAACGGTGAGAATCATCTATGACTGGTTGTTCGAACCGGAGCACATGCCAAAAGGCGTGGACCTTGATCACTACGTCGGACTCTGGGACATCACCAACCAGCAGGACGCGCGCAATTGCGAGTGGCAGCAGCAGGGCATGCGCTCGCGCAGGTTCAAGCACGGCGTGTTTGTGCCCCAGGAATTCGACTGCCATCGGTTTTGTCAATGGGTAAGGGCGGGGGTGCGGGCCGGCTTGCGCGGCAAAGTTGGCGCGGTAAAGTAACAATGGCCGGAACTGCGCAAAGCGGAGACCCGCCGCCGACCGAGGCCAAAGTGCTAGAATCTGTCCAGACTGGATAGATTAGGAGGCACCGTGAGCGCTCGTTGGCCCTTGCAGAAGGCAAAGAACGAATTCAGCCGGGTGGTTAATCTCGCGCTGAGCCAGGGCCCGCAGACCGTGACCCGGCACGGCAAGCCGGTGGTCGTAGTTTCCGCGATCGGCGATTCACGCACCCGGACACGCGACCGCAAGACGTCAAAGGCGCTGCTCGCTCTGTTGCGCAACTGCCCGGCGGATCTCAGCCGAATCGTCATTCGCGATCGATCGGCGCCCCGCACCGTCGATTTCTAACAAGTATCAGAGCGGTCTAATCAGTATCAGAGCGGTCTAATGAGTTACCTGCTCGACACCTGCGTCGTTTCGGAATTATCGCGACCCCGGCCCGATCCAGGCGTCGTCGCCTGGATGTCGGAGGCCAATGCCGTTGTATTGCATCTGTCCGCAATCACGGTAGCGGAGGTGCGCCGCGGCGCCCTGCGCCTTCCCGCCGGAAAGCGCAGGACCTCACTCACGGTCTGGAGCGAAAAACTCAGGCAGAGTTTTTCCGGACGCGTGCTCCCCATCGACGAGTCCGTGGCCCTGCGTTGGGCGGAAATCGCGGCGCACGCGGAGCGCTCAGGCCGGCCCGGATCGTTCGCTGACGGATTGATCGCTGCGACCGCGCTCGATCGCGGACTGACGCTTGTCACCCGCAATGTGGCTGACTTCGAGCCCTTCGGCGTCTCGCTGCTGAATCCGTGGACCGCTTCCCGATCAAGTTCTATTTCGAGTGCCTGACGATGATCGAACCCGGTTTTACCGGGTAACTCGCCACTGCATTGCAGCAACAACAAGGAATATTTTCCACGTCCGACTGTTCGCCCAATCAGCGCCAGAGGTAGAATTTCCCGCCGTACTGGATTTGCAACCCACTACCCAAACAAGGAGGCCTCAACATGGAACGCATGAAAGCCAGTGACTTTCCGCCGGAAGTTCTCAAACTCTTCGACAGCTACGTGCATGGCTGGATGAACCGACGCGATTTTCTCGACAAAGCCGCCAAGTACGCCGTTGGAGCCTTTACGGCGACTGCGATGCTGGAGGCGCTGCAACCCAATTTTGCCTGGGCACAACAGGTTCCCAGGGACGACAAGCGCATCGTCACCGAATATCTTGCCTACCCGTCGCCGCAAGGCTCCGGGACCATGCGCGGCTACTTCGCGCGCCCAGCCACCATCACCGGAAAGCTGCCTGGGGTGGTCGTAATACACGAGAATCGCGGGCTCAACCCCTACATAGAAGACGTCGCGCGACGACTGGCGACGGAGAACTACCTCGCATTCGCGCCGGACGCGCTGACGCCTGCTGGTGGCTATCCCGGAGACGAGACCAAGGCAGCCGCGTTGTATAGCAAACTCGATCCAGCCAAGCGCCGCGAAGACATGTATGCGGCCGCGGTTTTTCTAAAAGCGCGTCCTGAGTACGCGGGAAAATTCGGCGCCGTGGGTTTTTGCGCCGGCGGAGGTATGGTGAACCTGTTTGCAGTGAATTTTCCGGACCTCGCCGCCGGGGTGCCCTTCTACGGCGACGTACCGCCGAATATCGCGGATGTCGCCCGTGTCAAAGCACCGATGTTGCTTCACTATGCATCCAACGATGATCGCATCAATAGCCGCTGGCCAGACTACGAAGCGGCATTGAAGGCGGCCGGGGTGAAGTACCAGATGCACACCTACCCCAATACCCAGCACGGCTTTCACAACGACACCACGCCGCGCTATGACGAGGCTGCAGCAAAGCTCGCCTGGTCACGGACGCTGGCCTTTTTCAAGGAGCATCTGCGGAGTTGATGCCCCAGACCACGCGCCTTTTTACGCGCGAACTTGCCCCCGCCAGTCGTGAATATTTTTAGCTCGGCCGCCGGGGGCTTTCCATTTCGTGCCAGCCCTCCTGCACCAATTCATTGCGTTGGTTGAAGACACGAAGGTCGCGCCGCATCACCGCCTTGTCCGCCGAGAGTTCACGCTTGGCGCCAACGCGCACGTGCGCGCGCAAGGTGTCCCCCACTCTTACCGGGAGAAGATTGACGAAGTGAAAGCCGCGATAGCCGACTTTAAACTCGGTGCTGGCGCCCGTGCCCTCGGATGCCACCAGACTCGGCGGCGTTCCCGGCCCCCAGGCACTGTGTTTCGCCCGCTCATGCGCCAGCATCGGGCCGGTGGCGTTGTAGAAGCTTGATCGGCTCAACAGACCTGCCACCAGCGCGAACACTAGATTCCACTGCACCGAGGGGCCTTCAAGGCCACGCTGGCGTGATACTTCCAGATTGCTGTGCGCTTCGTTCTGATCGCCGGATAGATAGAAAAAATTGACGACATCCGTCTCGAATACGGTTCTTGCCGGCGTGACCACTTCATCGCCGATTTCATAGTCTTCAAAGTGCCTGGGCATTAATCATCCTTTCGAGAGATTAAAGAACCCCGCGGCAAGTCAGCGGGGAGTCACAAGTTCGAGCTTACTCAACAGCAACGAAGCGGAAACAAACGGCCTTTGGTAAAAAACCTGTTCGGTATTTTCGCAGCATTTAATTGCGCAGCGTCACCCGCATCCTCATTGTCGCGCATGAAAATAAATACGCCAGCTCTACGCAGTTTGGCCCTTAGCGCCGCAGTCGCGTCCACATCAATCTTTCCATCAGCGCCGAATGCCACGCCGTAGCAACGCTCGGCGGCAAGCCGGGAAACATAGCCCTTCTACCTGTGCGTTAAAGTTGAACTCGGATCGAACCCGATGCGATTTATCCACCCCCAGGCCGCCGCGCCAGGTCCCCGCGCCACCGGAATCGTCGCGCAACCGGTAGTGCTCGACGATCAAGGGATATTTGGCTTCGACCTGCTCCACTGGGCTGTTATGGGTGTCGCCATCGTTGATGCAAATGGCTGCCGGTGAGATACGCATCGTTGGTTCCCAGCACGTCGCCCGAATGCATGCCCTCTGTGCCAAAGTGAGCAATCATCGCCTTGACCACATCGCTCATGCCGCGGGTGAACATCGGCAACCCGATGCCGATCGAAACGGTATCGCCCCTGGCATCGAACAGACCAACGGTGAAATCCTGCGCCTCGTAGATGATCATGCTGTAGGCCGAGCGCATCAGGTTGGTCTTCATCTCCTCGGTGATGGCGACCACGCCATTTCTGACAATTTTTGTCAGAACAGGGTGAATTTTACGAGCATTTACCGATGTTTTCAATTTCATTATGGGATTTTCTATGAACCATATCGCGGCCGGAAAGAAGGGCGTCTCCAGCAGTTCTTCTCGGGAATCAACTTCTCCCGCGGCTCCCCGTAACGCGTGATGCGAAGCTCTTTCGCATAGTCGCCGATCATGCAGCCAGTTGACGTTCGCGCCTGGCGGCAAAAGCCAGTGAGGCTTTAATGTGTTTCGGCTTAATCGAAGGAAAGTCTTCGACAATTTATTTTTCGGTCATGCCGCCCGCAAGATATTCGAGAATATCGTAGACGGTGATTCGCGTGCCGACAATGCAGGGTTTGCCGTTGCGAATTGCTGGGGTAATTGAAATGAGCCTTGTCCAGATCCAACTCATGATGGCCACACCGCCGTGTTGCTGGGCGCAGCAAGGCATCTCTCCGAATCACGCAATTTTGATGGCACGGTGCACTTCATTTCCTGCCTTACGCCAGGGCCACAAAAAAACATACCGTTACAAAAATACAACAAAAATATACAAATCCAATGAATTGGAGCTTGACCTTTCACATATCCTTATAAGGATGTACGTTTAATTTTTTTAACGCAAGAGCATTGAAAGTAGGGTGCTATGTCGACAAGAAAAGTGCGGGCAATGACCGCCGACGACGAGCCGCATATTCGCGCTCTGTTGAAGGCTGTTCTCAGCCAACTTGGCGCCGAGGTGGTTGCGGAGGCTGCCGATGGCGCTGAAGCGATCCGCTTGTTCGGTGAGTTCAAGCCCGACATTACCCTGCTCGATATCAACATGCCCAAGCTTACCGGCGACGCGGCGTTGGAGCAGATCCTTCGGCTAAAACCCGACGCGCTGGTCATCATGCTGAGCTCACAGGACAGCATCGATACGGTACGCCGCTGCATTGATCTGGGCGCGAGAAACTATATCCTCAAAAACAACTCCGCTGAGGAAATCATCAAATTTCTCAAGGAGACGTGGAAGGATTACGTTGAAGAACTTAGCGAAGCAGGCGCCTCACAAGCGCCAGTGAACGCTTGAGTGCGGGTATGACGACGGACACCACCGCCGGGGCTGCCGCTACCGACCATGAAAAGTACGATCTGGAAGCGCTCATGAAAAGCGTGGAGGAGGAGCGCGGCTACGACGAATCGGTCAAGGCGCGCGTCGCGCAGAATGACATTCGCCGGCTGATCGAGAAAAAACGCAAACCCAATGGCTGAGACCACCGGCCACCAACCATACTAAGCTGTGTGACATCACTGTACCCACAGTATTCGCTAACCAGTCCCGAAGCATGCAACTCTCAGACAGCCTCTATAATCGCTTTGAAGAAGTATCCGGCGCGTACGCCAAGGACATCTACGCCTTGCGCGAGAGCCATGATGACGCCGATGCGATTGGTTTCGGCGAGCAACTCATACGCTTTGGGTATCTCGACCGCGACACCACGGGCGACATCCTTGCCTCGGAAATGGGCCGCACTTATGTCAACCTGGGAAAGACGCTGTTCCAGCAGGAGCTGCTCAATCGCGTGACTGGCGAGATTGCGCGCAAACTCGGCGCGATCCCCTTGTACCGAATGGGCAGCAAGGCCACCGTGGGCATGTCCAATCCGGTCGATGAAAAGGCCATCCAAAGCCTCGAGGCGCTGCTTGGAACCGCGGTGAGCCCGATGTTCTGCTTTCGCGACGAGGTCGAGTCCGCGATCGATGTTAACTATCAAAACGTCGCCAAACTCGACACCCTACTCCAGGGCATCGATCTGACTCCTTTTCAGCAGGCGAATCTGTCCGAAAAGCGATTAAGGGAATTGATCGATGGGCCACAGCTGGTGCAGTTCGCCGACCAGTTGATTCTGCTGGCACTCAAATATCGTGCCTCCGATATACATATCGAGCCCAAGCGGACCGATATGGTGGTGCGCTTTCGCATCGACGGTGAAATGATCGAGCGCATGCGGCTGCCGATCGCTCTTGCACTGCCGCTGGCGTCCCGCTACAAGGTGATCTCGATGCTCGACATCACCGACCGCAGGCGCCCGCAGGATGGACGCTTCGTGTTTCCCCTGCCGTCGAAAAAAATCGATATCCGCGTCTCCACTCTGCCGACCATTTGCGGAGAGAAATTGGTGATGCGGGTGCTGGGTTCGCTGTACGGCAACAGCATGCTGAACATCGACAAGATCAACCTGTCGCCTGCGGTGGCGGCGCCATTGAAGCGTGCGGTGCAGAAGGCCAATGGCATGCTGTTGGTCACCGGGCCGACCGGATCGGGCAAAACCACGACGCTGTACGCCACCATGAATTTCATCAATCGACCCGGCATCAACGTCGTCACCATCGAAGATCCGGTGGAATACGAAATTCCAAGCATCAACCAGATCCAAGTCGACGATAAGGCCGGACGTTCGTTCCAGGCGGTGCTGCGCTCGGTCCTCAGACAGGACCCCGATGTCGTCCTGGTAGGGGAGACTCGCGATGCGGAGACCGCCCGGATCGCCACACAGGCCGCGCTAACCGGGCATCTGGTGCTCACCACGCTGCACACCAGCAATGCCCTTCAAGCCTCGACCCGACTGATCGACATGGGTGTCGAACGCTACATGCTGGCGCCATCGCTGCTGGGCGTTCTGAACCAGCGACTGGTGCGCAGGCTATGTGAGATCTGCAAGACCGATTACCAACCGAACCCCGAATACCTCCGGCAGTTCTTCCGCTGGAACAAGGACTTCAATCTGCCGCCCTTGTATCGCGGCGAGGGTTGCGAGCACTGCGAAAAAACAGGATTTCACGGCCGCATCGGCATCCATGAGTTCCTGCAAGTGACGCCAAAACTGCGCGACGCGTTGATGCGTGGGGCGGGCTACGACGAATTGCGCGACATCGCCGTTAAGGAAGGATTCAAGGAGATGCGTTATGACGGACTCAAGAAAGCGCTGCGGGGTTTGACCACTATCGACGAGGTCATCAAGTCCACCACAACCGAATTTGAATAACTGCGCGAATGACTGCACCCATGACCGAAGAATCCGATCCGATGAAGGATGTGATTGCATCCTTGCGCGCCGATTATGCGGCCAAGCTGCACGGCAAACTCGACGGCATCAAGAACCTGTGGCATGACATCGCCAACGGCCTCGCTCAAGCCCCGGCAATGGAGGAATTGGTGCGCGCGGTGCATAGCCTGGCCGGTTCGGGCATGGTTTTCGGAATGCCCGAGCTGGGCGCGGCGGCGCGCAAGCTTGAGTTGTATCTTGATCCTTTCCTGGTTTCATCATCGATTCCCGCGCCTGATACGCATGGTCGCGTCGATGAACTCCTTGCGGCGCTGCGCCGCGCGGGAGTGGCGTCCTGATTTCGGTGCCGCGATGCGTCTGAGAATTCCATGAGAATTCCATGAGAATTCCATGAAAATGCCATCGCTGATAAACGGGACGTTGTGGATGGGCCTGGTGCTGGTGCTGGGCGTGGGCGCTGCGGCCTACTATCACATTGAAAACCTGATTGCGAGCAGCCGCAACGAGCGCCATGTTGTCGAGACGATGCGCCAATTGGAACTGTTTGGCGGCGCGCTGGCCGAAACAGAATACGCGGCCTTACAGCTCGCCTTTGCGCCGCGCGACGCTATGATGATGGAGTTTCTCTCGGCCAAGGGACGCACTGTGTCCCAAATGCAGCAACTGCGCGACCGCGCCCCGGATGCCGAAGTGCGCCTACTGCTGGCCGATCTGGATCGCGCGTTGAACGAACATTTGAATGAACTCCAATTCGTGGCGAACGCGACGGCGCCTGACCTTGCCAGGCCGGCTACGTCCGCGCGTAGTCAGACAAGGCGCAATGTCAACACGATTCTCGATGCCATTCGGAAAACAGAATCGATGGCACTTCAGCGCTTTGAATCCACAACCGCATCCGAAGGGGGCAATACCGCTTTCTTCATTTTTGGGGGCGCCGGGATTGCCTCCTGCCTGGTACTTTTGGCGATGCATCTGGCCAATCGCAATCAACGCCTGCATGAGCTATCGCAGGCGAGATTGCAGACCGAAACAGAGAGATTCACCTATGCGCTGGAAGGATCAGGAACCGCCGCATGGGACTGGAATTTTCTCCACAACGACGTGTTTTTGAGCCCGATGTGGTTCCAGTTTCTCGGCGAACCGCCCAACGAAGCACCCCTGCCTTCGAGCGAGTTGTTCGCACTTGTTCATCCCGACGATGCCGAGCGCGTCCAGGCGTTGATTAGTGACGTGGCGACGAACAAGACCGCAACTTATGAAGCCGAACATCGCGTGCGGCGTTCCGACGGCGATTACCTGTGGATCGCCAGCAGGGGAAAAGTGATCGAACGCGATGCGCAGGGCAAGCCGCTGCGCTTCACCGGGACCAACCGAAACATCACCGCGGAAAAAAATGCCGAGCTGGCGCTGGCCGACAGCGAGCGTCAAACACGGCAGATCATAGACGCCGTGCCAGCGCCTATTGCCTATACGGACGCCGCAGGCTGCGTCAGGCTTTGCAATCAGGCCGTCAGCACCATGCTGGGGGTGCCCGTTGATCGAATCATCGGCCAGAATATTTCACAGTTGTTCAGCGAGCAAACCTATCGCGACATACATCCGCACGTGCTTCGAGCCATGGCTGGGGAGCAGGTTCAATTCGAGCGCACACAACGCCTGCCCCATGGGGGCACCGTCGACTTCTCCACCACTTATATCCCGCGCCACGACGCGCAGGGCCGTGCCCAGGGTTTCTATTCAATGACAACCGACATCAGCGAACTCAAACGCCTGGATCGGATGAAAAGCGAGTTTGTATCCACGGTCAGCCACGAACTGCGCACCCCGCTTACCTCGATACGCGGATCGCTGGGACTGTTGTCGGGCGGCCTTGCCGGGGCGCTGCCCGACAAGGCGAAGGGCCTCATCGAGATCGCCAAGAACAATTGTGAACGCCTGATACGGCTGATAAACGATATTCTGGATATCGAGAAGATCGAGTCGGAAAAAATGGTCTTCAAATCGACGCTCATTGATCTGACGGCGTTCATCGAGCAGACGCTTAAAGCCAATGAGGGTTTTGCAAATCAATATCGCACTCAACTGCGCGTCACCGCCGCGCTCCCGGATGCCCGTGTGAATGGCGACCAGGACCGCCTCATACAGGTGATGACCAACCTGATTTCCAATGCGTGCAAATTCTCGCCACCCGATAGCACCGTCGATATCGCGCTGACTCGCGCCGATGGATTTATCCGTATAGCCGTGATCGATCATGGCCCTGGAATATCCGAGGAATTCACGGCGCGGATATTCCAGCGCTTTTCGCAGGCGGATTCCACCGACACCAAGCAAAAGGGCGGCACTGGACTGGGGCTGGCGATCTCCAAGACCATCGTTGAACACCTGGGAGGACAAATGGGCTTCGAATCCGAACTCGGCAAGGGCAGCAGCTTTTATTTCACTTTGCCGGAAATCACTACAACTTGAAATGACGCCTAATCCGCCGGAGTCGGAACCAAACAGGGTGTCATTGAGGCCACTGCATACAAACCCTGGTCTTTCGCCAGAACTGTCAACACTTGGTCCGTAAGTGACTAAGGCGCAAAACGGAAAATCCCCATGAGCAAGGATCTCAAGACCATTCTATATGTCGAGGACGACGAGGACATTCGCACCATCGCAACCATGGCGCTGGAGGCCCTCGGTGGTTTCCTTGTCATCGGCTGCAGTTCGGGAGCGCAAGCCCTGGAACGCGCGCCAGTGTGCGCAGCTGATCTGATCCTGCTCGATGTCATGATGCCCGGAATGGACGGGCCGGAAACGCTCCGTGAACTTCGTAGAGTGCCTGAAACCTCGAACACTCCGGTGATTTTCATGACCGCGAAAGTACAGTCGAGCGAGATCCAGAAATACAAGGACATGGGAGCCGTTGAGGTTATCGCGAAACCCTTTGACCCGATGACCTTGTCCGATCAAATCAAGTCTGTTTGGTCCGGCTTATAAGCCTTGCAACTCGCGCTCACTTGGCGCGGCTAGGGCCCCTGCAAGAACCTCAAGCGATAAACAGGGGCATTCAGGCTGGCGTTCCCACCGGCGTCGACGCAGACAGGGTGCGCGGCAGATAGACCACGGTGACAAGTATCAAAACAGCCAACACCGACAACACGCGAAACAGCGTATCGAATCCCCAGTTGTCGTAGACCACCGCAACGAATGGAAGTGTCGCGGCAAGTACCGTGAAGCTCACCACATAGCGAACCGCGTAAATGCGCGCCCGGTACTGGCCACTGGCCATCTTGCCGATCAGAAAATCATTGATCGGGATCTGACCGAAGGCGCCCAGCATGAATCCCAGGGCCACGGCCAGTGCAATGCCTTCATGAAGCCCTGGCATGGCGGCGAAGAACACGATTTGAATAATCGCCGCGCCCATGAAAATAGAACGCGGCCCATACTGATCGAGCAACTTTCCGGCCACTAACTGCGCCAGCGATGCGATTGCAAAAACTGCGAAGGCAAACATCCCCACCATAGTGGCCACATCCGACTGCCCCGCCCCGCCGCCGGACTTCCAGGCCTCGGCCATGCTGCCGGCGATACCTTGCAGGCGTTCATCGAAAATTTTGGGAAGCGCGAATGTGGTCGATTGAAAAACAATACTGGAGATCGCCGCCGTGATGAACACGATGGCCGAGACGCGTATCAACAGCGCTTTGTATTCGGCCGATGCCGGTTGCGCTGCATCGGCCTTAACTGCCGCGGGACCGCCCGAGTCGGCGCGCAACGCCTGCCAACGCAAGCACGCGTAGACGCATCCAATAGCAATTGATAGCGCCCCTGGGATGATAAAGGCCGCGCGCCAACCGCCATGATCGATAAAGTAGCCGGTGACCAAGGCGGCGCTTGCCACGCCCAGATTGCCCCATACGCCGTTCACCGCGATTCGCATGCCGGTGTTCTTCCAGGTGGAGGTCACAATGGCCAATCCCACCGGATGATAGATGGCGCCAAAAATACCGATCACAAACAGCGCCACGCCCATCTGCAACGCGGTCTGAGAGAAGCCAGCAAGCATCGAAGACAAGCCTATGCCGATAAAAAACACCACCATCATGCCATCGCGGTTCCAGCGATCCGCGAGCCAGCCGGCAGGCAAAGCAAAAAGGCCAAACGCAAAAAAACCCGGCGTCGCGTAGCCCAGCAGTTCCGCGTAGCCCAAGCCCCATTCGCGCGACAACGCCAATGCCGCCACGCTGGCAAAGATCAGGGTGAAGAAATGATCGAAAAAATGCCCCATATTGAGCAGAAAAAAATAGCTGCTGTCGCGATTCATATGTTTTCAGCCTCTAGACCATTGGAGCGCCGCTCGGGCACGCAACCGGCGCCGGCAATACATCCGCAAAAAGCCATCGAAATGCTCGTCATGCCCACAGCCAGATCCCATCATTGATCCGTTGCCCGCTGTCCATCCCCGATATTAATGCTTCATGTGGTTCCCGGCAGAGTGCCCACTCTTGGCGGGCGCCTGCAATGGCCGGACCTGCGCAATGACCTCGACGGACTGGCGCTTTTTGTCGCGCCCTTCGAGCACCAGGGTGATGGGGACGGTCTCGCCCTCCTTCAACTGACGCTTGAGATCAAGCAGCATGATGTGGTGTCCGCCCGGTTTTAATTCGGCGCCTTTAACCGCAGGAATATTGATGCCGGTGATCGCGCGCATTTTCATGATGTTGTCCACCATTACCATTTCATGAATCTCGGCGATGCCCGCCACCGGCGAACTCACCGAGACCAGCCGCGCATCCTCGGTCGCGCTGAACTGCATATAGGCGCCGCTGGCCTTTTGTGCCGCCACTGTCGCGCGGACCCAGGCATCCTTGACCTGCACCTGCGAATACGCGGCCATGGGAATGGTCAATGACAAAACAGTCAATAACAAAACGGCGAAAACATGCTTCATGCGTGAATCCTTGGCTTAGATTTCAAGATGCCGCCGAGGAGCCGGTCACTATTCGTATTTCCCCAAGCTCCATGGCTGGTTCCTCGGTTTGAATTTCAAGGCGCCTGTTTCATGAGCGCGCGCAGATCCGCGACGTAATCATCGGCTTCCTGCGAGTGGCGCATTCCCAGCCGCAAACGGCTCTGCTGATCGAGAATATAAGTAATCGCAGTATGGTTGATGCTATAGGAACTGCCGGTGGGCACCTTCTCGTAGAAAACATTGAACGCCTTCGCTGCGGCCCGCGTCTGTTCGGGCGTTCCGCGCAGGCCAACGAACCCCGAATCAAACGCGCTCAAATAGTTACCGAGAAGTTCCGCGGTGTCGCGTTCCGGATCGACGCTGATGAACACCAGCTTGACATTTTTGCCCTCGGGTCCGAGTTTCTTTTTGATCTCGGCCGCCCGCGTCAGCATCGTCGGACAAACATCGGGACACTGGGTGAATCCAAAAAATACCAGCACGTAATTGCCGCGGAAATCCGCCAAAGTGCGATCACGACCTTCCGCGTCGCTCATGGTGAACTGCAAGTCCTGCTTCATGCCGGTGAGATCGATGCCTGTGAAGCTGGGCTTATTTTCCGAGCACGCGCCAAGCACGCATAACAAGGCGAGCAGCAAAGCAGACAGGGTCAGAGTTACATTGTTTGTACTTTTCATCACCGAGTTCACCCGCAAACAATCTGACTCATTTAGTTTCGCGGCCTAATCGACCATATCGGCTTCGATGCGTGTCTGGAACACCAGACCGGCATGCTCGCGCAATGCATGAAATTTGATGCCCTTCCAGTGCTCCTGCGCCACCGAAATCTCGTACGGATTGGCGGCAAGGAAAGTCGGCGCGTCCACCGCATCGTAGGCAACGCGATGCGCGTTGGCCTCGATGAAGAGCTTCAATTGCCGCGCGTCATCGCAGGTCACCCAGCGGGCCAGGCGATAGTTGCTGGCGAGCATGCGCGCATCCACACCGTATTCGTGCTTCAAGCGATGAGCGACCACTTCGAATTGCAATTGCCCGATCGCCCCCAGCAGCAAGCCGCTGCCGTTGTGCGGCCGGAACACCTGAATCGCGCCCTCCTCGCCCAGTTGCACCAGGCCTGCCTTGAGTTGCTTCGAGCGCATCGGGTCGGCCAGTTCCACCAACTGAAACAATTCAGGCGCAAAAAACGGCAGGCCGGTGAATTGCAGATTCTCGCCTTCGCTCAAGGTATCGCCCAGTTGAATCACGCCGTGATTCGGAATGCCGATGATATCGCCGGCATAGGCATCTTCGACGATGGTGCGTCGTTGAGACAGAAAGGATACGACCGCGTTGGTGCGGATGTCCTTACCGCTGCGGCACACGGTGAGTTTCATGCCGCGCTCAAAGCGTCCCGCGCTCACACGAACGAATGCGATCCGGTCTCGATGGCCCGGATTCATGTTGGCCTGAATTTTGAATACCACACCGCAGAATTTTTTCTCATGGGGTTCGATGCGACGCTGAATCGCCGGACGCGCGCCCGGCGGCGGCGCCAGGTCGACCAGCGCATCGAGTACTTCCTGGACACCAAAATTATTGATTGCGGAACCGAAGAACATCGGCGTCTGCCTGCCGGCGAGAAACTCCTCGCGGTCGAATGCCGGCGCCGCGCCGCGTATCAATTCGATTTCATGGATCGCCTGCTCGAATACCTCGCCAAATCGTTGCCGTGATTCGGGATGATCCAGTCCGGCCAGAGTCTCCATGTCGCCGCCCGCCTTGCTCTCGCCGGGCTCGAATACACGCATGCAATCGCGGCTGAGATCGAACACCCCCTTGAAGCGGGAGCCCATGCCAATCGGCCAGGTCATCGGCACCACGGTCATCCCCAGCGCCCGCTCGATCTCGTCCATCAAATCCATCGGGCCGCGTACCTCACGGTCCATTTTGTTGACGAAAGTGACAATCGGCGTGTTGCGTGCGCGGCATACCTGCAGCAGGCGCCTGGTTTGCGCTTCAACACCGTTGGCCGCGTCGATCACCATCACCGCCGAATCCACCGCTGTCAGTACCCGATAAGTGTCCTCCGAAAAGTCCTGGTGCCCAGGGGTATCGAGCAAATTGATGACCGCGTCGCGATACTCCATCTGCATCACCGAACTTGCCACCGAAATACCGCGCTGCTTTTCGATTTCCATCCAATCGGAGGTCGCATAGCGCGAAGCTTTGCGCGCCTTGACGCTGCCGGCGATGTGAATCGCGCCCGAAAATAGCAGCAACTTTTCAGTCAGCGTGGTCTTCCCCGCGTCGGGGTGGGAGATGATGGCGAAGCTGCGGCGTCGCGCGACTTCTTTGACAATTTCAGTCATAGTTGGTCCGGTCAAACGGCCCGGCGTCAGGGCGCCGGAGGAATAACCGCATGGGGGCAAGATGTTAGCAGAAGCAGGAGGGAAAGAGGCTCCAAGTAGCAGCCATTTTCAGCGATTATCTCTGCTTAGCCCCGCCAGGCCTGGTTTCGATGCGCCAGATGCGGACTAAGCCTGGCGGTTACGCTCGCGAGCGATGTCAATGGGGGAGCGCTGCACGACAAGCATCAGGCAGCGGCAGCGCTCACCGCCATGACATTGGGCATGACTTCCTCCTGGAACAATGTGAAGCTGCGCCTGAGCATGGCACGGTCTTCAACGTCAATGAGGAACGCGGTGATCATCTGCCCCACGCCGGCGGCAGCGTAGGCACGCAGCTCGCGTGTCACTGTCTCCGGGCTTCCGCACACCATGTCTTCGGGCCGTCGTGCTATCGCGCCTGTGGGGTTCTTGAGCAAGTACGCCTCGGCTTCGGCCCTTGCCTGTTCGTCGGTTTCAGCAACGTGCATTGCCTTGCCAACGCCGGACCATGCTCTTGCCAACGCTACGGTCTCGGCGCTGTGACCGGCGGACATGAGAGCCGCATGATATTTGGACAGTTGTCGGCCCACCTCCTCGGCGGTTTTCGCTGCTGTGAGCATCGCCCAGCCACGCGCGGCGGTGTCGGCTATCCCCGCGTCATTTAGCGTCCCCCGTGCAAGGATTGGATGCGGCTTGCGGAAGGACGACGGGTTCACCGGGGCCTCGATTCTGCCGCGATCGCTGCCCACCGCAAATTCCAGCGGCCCGCGGCTGCCGTCATAACGCCAGATGTCGACGACGGTGCGCAACCCGTCCTCGAACAGCGTCGAACGCTGTTCGAGGTCACGCCCGAACGCGATCAAGTCCGTCTCCTTGAACCCGGAGCCGAAACCGACCACAAGGCGCCCGCCATTGAGCTGATCGATCAGGTTGCACGACTCGACCAGCCGCAGCGGATGGTGAAGCGCCGGATTAACTGTTGCAAGCACCAGCGTTGCTTGCGTGAGGCGCGGCGCAAGCGCACACGCGAACAACAGCGAATTCTGGTATCCCTGATTCTCATGCAGGTGGTGCTCGGTTAAAGAGATCCCGCCGAAACCTTTCGCGTCGGCCTCAAGTGCCAGGTCGGTCATATAGTTGATCAGCGACAGCTCATCGCGCTTGTCGTTGATTCGTGTGCTCAGGTGCATTGAAAATTTCATACGGTCCGATCCAAGAGTGAATTTCAAACGGGCCGATGATAATGCATCCGC
>CAMDFL010000106.1 GCA_945897475.1 Bordetella parapertussis | reverse complement strand
TCGACCGGGCGCTGTGGGACACGGTGCAGACGCATCTCAAAAACGGCGCCCCCATAAACAAGGCCAGACTCGCCGGGCGGGGCGGCGTGCCGTCCCTGCTACGGGGTTTGCTGTTTTCTGAACAAGGACGCGCCTTTACGCCCGGTTGGACCCGCAAGAAAAACAAGACCTACCGCTACTACATTAACACCGACTCGATTAAGATCGGCAAGGAAAGCTGTGATGTCCGGCGCATCCCGGCCGGGGAGATCGAACTAGTTGTGGTTGAAAAGATGCGCGGCATCCTGCGCTCGCCCGAAGTGCTGGCGCACGCGGTGCGCGAGGTCGGGAGCCAGCGCCCCAAGGTCGACGAGGCGCATGCCGTTGGCACGCTACATTCGATCGACGCGGTCTGGGACGAACTGTTTCCGGCCGAGCAGGCCAAGATCCTGCACACCCTGGTTGAGCGCATCACGGTGCGCCGCGACAGCATCACCATCCAGTGGCACGAACAGGGTCTGAACAAACTGCTGCGCGACACACTCGCGCCCGAACAAGCGCTGGAGGCCGCATAAGCGCCGCCGCCCGCACCGGCCTCACCACCGAGATCCCCATGACGTTTCGCCGGCGTGCCGGCAAGGCCGTGATCGTGCTGCCCAACGGCGAGCGCGCCGTCGAGCGCCGTGAGGCGCTCATCGACAACGCCATGGTCAAACTCATC
Source organism: Bordetella parapertussis (assembly GCA_945897475.1). Taxonomy (GTDB): domain Bacteria; phylum Pseudomonadota; class Gammaproteobacteria; order Burkholderiales; family SG8-39; genus 2-02-FULL-62-17. The sequence goes on along the minus strand of CAMDFL010000106.1, from coordinate 14,845 downwards.
GCGCGCGGCCACCGCTGGCATCGCAAACTGTTCGACGGCACCCACGCCTCGATCGCGGACATCGCCAAATCGGAGAACATCAACCCATCGTTTGTGAGCCGCGTCCTGCGCTTGGCTTACCTATCACCGGTGCTTGTAGAGGCCATCCTGGACGGGAAATACCCAGCGCATCTGACGATGAAAGACCTGATGGAGCCGTTTCCCATGGAGTGGGAGCGGCAACGGGAGCACTTTTTCAGCCGCGGTAGCGCAGTTCAAGACGGCTGAACCGGGCTTGGCAAGATAACCAGTCCATCACGCCTTCTTGAATTCAGGTCACTCAAATTCCGCACATGGACAAGTACTCTTTGAAATCTGAAATTTCTGATCGAGCCACGGCAATGGGTTTAGTGGAAACCTTAAGGTTGTTTTCCCGCCGGAAACCAAAAATGACTTTTCTAGCATAAGGCGACTGCCCTAGCCCATAGCCTGCCTGACAAAATCGAGGCTTCCTATCGGCGGGGGGATTGGATTGAAAAGCGCGCCTTTTTGATGCAAGCATGGTCCGACTACTGCGCGACGATTCAGCCTGTCGCCAAGGTAACGCAAATATGCGGCGCGACGGTGGCATAAATTATTTTCAAGGGGGTAGGCGTGACGATCACGTTGAAAAGGGCTTCCCTGAGTGTTCCGCAACGGCGTTACCTGGCGTTTTTGCCAGCCCGCTGGTTTTTGCGGTGCTGCGCTTCCAGCGTCAGGGCGTTGACCAGCGCCTCCGCGGCTGGCGTCAACGGAAGACCCTCGCGGCGGATCAGGCAAATTGCGGGAGTATCGATGTGCTCGCGCACGGGAATCTCCGCGAGCAGCCCGTCGGTCACGCGGTTGCCCAGCCACTTCTGGGGCAGGAACACCAGCAGATCGCTGTTGGCAATGATCGAGAGCAGCGCGATCAGTGATTCGCACTGGAGGTTCGCCTGCGGGACGCGTAATCCGTTATTTTCGAACGCCGCATCGAACTCAATCGACTGCGGCCCGGCCTCGCCCGTGACCACCCACTCGGCATCGAGCAGCTCTGCCAGGGACTTGGCGCCTCTTAAAGGGTGACCCTTTCGCCCCACGACGACGCAGCGGTCCTGGAAGAGGGACTCCACCACGAATTCGCCCCCGAGCGGCCGGGTCGGCTGGGGAGCGAGCGCGAAATCGAGTGCGTTGGTGCGTAGTTCAGACAGCATCACCGCATACACGCCCTCCACAATGCGCACCCTCGCCTGCGGGTAACGCCGCCTGAAAACGCGCAGTGCGCCCGGCAGCAACTGCAGGCAAGGCAAACCCGATACCGCCGCTGCGACGCTGCCCCCGGAGCTGCCCGCCATCTGATGGAGTTCGTCCTCGCCGCGCTTCAACTCATTGGCGGCCTGCTGTGCGCGCACCAGAAACGAATGCCCGAATGCATTGAGCACCGCGCCTTTGGCAGTGCGATCGAACAAAGGCATGCCGAGCTCCCGCTCGAGCTGTCGGATGCTTTTGGTCAGCGACGGCTGGGACAATCCCAAGTCCCTCGCCGCGGGACGCACTCCGCCCATCCTCGCCACGGCGATGAAATCACGCAGATTGTGGAATTTCATGGCTTTTTAGCTGATAACCACTGGCTATCGGAAACCGAAAGATAGCATCTTCCCGCGATCACGTGTTCGACGTACAGTAGGAGACTCGCGGGGCCAAGCCCCAACACAGACCGCAGTCAGCGCAGACGGAGGCTCCTATGAATGAAAAAAGTACCGACACCCAGGGCAGCGCATATGGCCGTGCCCCCCAGCACTCGAACAAGCTGCTGACTGAAGTCGGCCCGGGCACACCCTGCGGTGAGATGTTCCGGCGCTACTGGCATCCGGTGGCCGCGTCGGGCGAGCTCACAAGCGTGCGCCCGCAGAAGCTGCGTATCCTCGGCGAAGACCTGGTGCTGTTTCGCGACGGCTCGGGCAAGCCGGGCTTGCTGTATTCACGCTGCATGCATCGCGGCACGTCGCTGCATTTCGGCAAGATCGAGCGCGACGGCATTCGCTGCTGCTATCACGGCTGGAAGTACGACACCGAAGGGCACTGCCTCGAGCAGCCGCTGGAGCCGCACGCGCGCACCCGCGAGAACATCCGCCAGCCCTGGTACCCGGTCGAGGAGCGCTACGGCCTGGTGTTCACCTACATGGGGCCGCTGGATAAGAAGCCGCTGCTGCCGAGCTACGACATTCTCGACGCTATAAAACCTGGCGAGTATTACGACACCAGCTTCGGCAGCTGGGGCACCACCGATGATCACTCCCTGTCCGTCGTTCCGTACAGCTGGCTGCATCTGTCCGACAACTTCATGGACCCGTTGCACGTGTTCGTGCTTCACTCGACCTTTTCGGGCGCGCAGTTCGATGCCGAGATGGCCCTCATACCGCGGATGGAGTTCATTCCGACCGAGGGCGGCATCTACCACTCCTCGGTGCGCACGCTCCCCGACGGGCGTGACTTTGAGCGACTGGTTCAGTGGATGGTGCCAAACATAATCAGCGTACCGCCAATCAGGCCGCTCCGGGAGAGCCCGTCCCTGGGCATCTCCTGGATCGTCCCGGTAGACGACACCCACTTCTTCCAGGTCCTCGTCGCCCGCTGGCCGAACGGCCAGCGCATGTACCACTCACGCCCGAACAACAACACCCGCGTGACCTGGGGCGAGATGAACGAGCGAGAGCGCCGCGACTATCCCAACGACTTCGAAGCCCAGATGGGTCAGGGCGAGATCTCGCTGCAATCGGAGGAACATCTGGTTTCCAGCGACCGCGGCATGGTGATGCAGCGGCGCATGTTGAACCAGGCGATCAAGGCCGTGCAGGAGGGCGGCGATCCCGCGAACGTCCACTTTGACGCGGACAAGGCGTTGGTGAAGGTAGGGGCACGCAATCTGTACCGCGTGGCGGAGACGGCGAAATGAAAAAGCGGATTGCAAGTGTGTTGATGGCCGCAGGGCTTACGCTGGCACCGGGCGCTTCGCAGGCCCAGTCCTACCCGGTGAAGCCAGTGCGACTGCTGACCGTGCTCACTGCCGGCACCGATACCTATATCCGCGTGCTCGGCACCAAGCTCGCGGACATCTGGGGGCAGCCGGTGATCGTCGACAACCGCCCCGGTGCCGCCGGCGTCCTTGCGGTGCAGGGGGTGACGAGCGCTGCGCCTGACGGGCACACACTGCTGGTGCACGGCTCGGCCTACCTGATCTCGAAAGCGGTGCAGCCGGGCCTCGCGATCGACCCGGTCAACGAACTCGCGCCCGCGGCACAGATCTACTCCGCCGGGCCGATTGCGCTGCTGGTCGGCGGCGGCTCGTCGGCCAGAAACGTCGAGGATCTCGTCGACCGGCTCAAGGCCACCCCGGGCAAGATGAACTACGGCTCTGCGGGCGTGGGCCTCATTCACCACCTTGGCGGGGAGTTGTTTTTGAAGGCCACGCAGACGCAGGCGCTGCACATTCCGTTCAAAGGCCCCGACCTGTACACCGCGGTGATTCGCGGCGAGGTCGACTTCACGGTGTCGCCGCTGACCGTCATCATGCCGCTGGTGAAGGCCGGCAAGATGCGCGTGCTCGCGACCATGAACGCAGGGCGAATGCGCGAGCTGCCGGAGGTGCGCACCCTCAATGAACTGTACAAGAACGAGCTGCTCGTCATGGAATTCTGGACCGGCCTCGCGGCGCCCGTGAAAACGCCGGTGCCGGTACTGAGGGCGATTCACGCCGCGACGGTGAAGGCGCTCGAGGACCCGGTGGTCCGGAACTCCATCGAGGTGGGCCTCAACACGCCTACACCGGACGTCAGCATGGAGGCCTTCGCGGCTTTCGTGCGGCGCGAGAACGACAAGCTGCGCGAGATTGTGAAGCTCACCGGCCTGAAGGCCGAGTGACGGCCATGAAGCGCTGTCGCTGATCGACGCGGACGAACCAGGCACGCTTCCAAATCCGCAGGCATAGGTTTATGCCTGCCCTACAGAAAGTATCCATGAAAGTGAAACAACTCGGCCGACACGGTCCGAAGGTCTCCGCATTGGGCCTGGGCTGCAACGGAATGTCATTGCAAAACCCCAGAAACGACGAGGAAAGCATCGCGACCATCAAAGCGGCGCTGGATGCCGGGATCAATTTCTTGGACACGGCCGATTTCTACGGCATGGGCCACAACGAATCCGTCATAGGCCGCGCGATCAAGGGAAGGCGGGACGAGGCCTTCCTCAGCGTCAAATTCGGCATGATGCTGTCGCCCTCGAGAGCGTTTCTCGGTGTGGATGGACGGCCGAAGTCGGTGAAGAACTTCGCCTCCTACTCGCTGCAGCGCCTGGGGGTGGACGTTATCGACATCTACCAGCCAAGCCGCCCCGATCCCGACGTCCCTTTTGAGGAGACCATCGGCGCGGTTGCCGACCTCATCAAGGAGGGAAAGGTGCGCTACCTTGGCGTCTCGGAGGTGGGCGCCGACAATCTTCGCCGCGCGCACCGCGTTCATCCCGTGAGCGCACTGGAAATTGAATATTCCCTCGCTTGCCGGTTCATCGAGCCGGAAATCCTGCCGGCAGCGCGCGAATTGGGTATCGCCATCGTGGCTTATCGCGTGCTCGCCGACGGGCTCCTTTCCGGCGCGGTGACCACCGAGCCCGTGGGCCACATGGTTTCGCCGCGCTTGCAGGGCGAGAATCTCCAACACAATCTCGCGATGACCTCGTTCCTGAAAGAAATGGCCGCCGCCAAAGGTTGCACCCCAGCTCAACTGGCGGTTGCATGGTTACTCCACCGGGGCGAGGACATCATTCCGATCATCGGCATGAGCCGGCGCTCGCGCCTGGCCGAGAATCTCGAGATTCCCGACATCAGCTTCAGCGCGGAAGACCTCGCCGCCCTCAACCGTGCCTTCGCACCCGGTGCAATCCGCGGGGACCGCTATCGGGCAATGGTGATGAAGTACGCTGCCCAATAAAGGAACACAGTTTCGGTTGGTCTTGCCGACGCACGGTCAGTACCGAATGATGGCCATCGAGTATTGCTGTAGACTGTTCTGACTAGTCAGAAGGATGGCGTATGGAAAAGCTCAGTGTTTATGATGCAAAGGCGCATTTCTCCAAGGTAATAGAGCTGGCCGAATCCGGTCGCGCAACCGCAATCACGAAGCGCGGACGCGTGGTCGCCCGTGTTGTCCCCGCACGCGAGCCTGCCTGGGATCGCGTGGATGTCCTGGACGAGGCGGAGGCCTTGCGCAGGAAACTTGCGGTCAAAAAGGTCTTCAGTGTCGCGGAATTGATTGCCGAAGGTCGCCTTTGATGAGTATCAGAGCCGTCTAATGAGTATCAGAACCGTCTGATGGCGTTCGTGCTCGATGCTTCCGTCGCGGTGGCATGGGTTGTTTCAAGCCAGTCAACTACCTATACGCGCCGCATCCGGTTACTGGCCAAGCGCCAGCCTTACCACGTGCCTTCTATTTTTCACGCCGAGGTAACAAATGTATTGGTGACATTGCAACGGCGCAAAATATTGACCGAAAGTGGCGCGGCTGCCGCCGCAGATGTCCTTGGCCGGCTCGCACCTGTAGTTCATCCTCTCGCATTGGGAGTACGTGAACTGCGAGATTTGGCTTTGCGCCACAGCCTCAGCGCCTACGACGCCAGTTACCTCGCTTTGGCCTTGGATCTTCGGCTTCCCGTTGCTTGCGGGGATCGTCCCTTGCGAAATGCCCTCAAAGCCGCGGGTGTGCGCCTTGCTTGAAAAAATACTGGCGTCTCACGTTCGCATGCCGGATGCTTTCGCCGCGCTGTTGCGCCAGCAACTCGATACCTGGAAACAGATCATGGCAGCGGCGGGCGTAAAGGCTGAATAAGTCGGCAACGCGCAAATTTCAATTCACGAATCACGAAGAACACAGGGTCTAATCCATGACCAAGCGCGCTTACGACTACGTCATTGTCGGTGCGGGTTCGGCCGGCTGCGTGCTTGCCAACAGGCTCACCGAAGACCCAGGCTGCACGGTGCTGCTTGTCGAAGCCGGCGGATGGGATCGTGATCCCTGGATTCACATACCTCTGGGCTGGGGCAAGATCCTTCAAGGACGGCTTCATGATTGGGGTTATTTCGGCGAGCCCGAGCCCAATGCTGGCGGTCGGGCAGTCGAATGCGCGCGCGGCAAAATTATTGGAGGGTCTTCATCGATCAATGCCATGGCCTATGTGCGCGGCAATCGACGCGATTACGACGTGTGGGCCGAAGCCGGGCTGACGGGATGGTCCTATGCCGATGCGCTTCCCTACTTTAAACGGCAGGAGACCTGGGAAGGAGGGCCGGACGAGTATCGTGGCAGCGATGGCCCGCTCACGGTCCGCGCAAGCCGCTATGACGACCCGATTGTCGAAGCCTATATTAAGGCTGGCGTTGCGGCCGGCCATCCGATTACGACCGACTATAACGGGGCACAGCAGGAAGGCTTCGGCCGTCTCCAAGCGACCATTCGCAATGGCAAACGGTGTAGTGGCGCCATAGCTTATCTCCGTCCTGCACTCTCGAGGCCCAATCTCGATGTCGCGGTCAACGCGCTCACGCACCGCGTGGTGATGAGCGCCGGTCGCGCCACGGCCATCGAATTCAGCGTCAAAGGACGCGTTCAACGCGTGGAGGCGCAACGCGAGGTGCTGCTCTCGGCCGGCGTCATCAATACACCCCAGATCCTGATGCTCTCCGGGATTGGCGACCCTGAGGCTCTTCGCGCCGCCGGTATCAAATGCGAAATTGATCTCCGCGGCATCGGGCAGAATTTGCAGGATCACCTCATTGCGATGGCGGCGTACAGCCGCAAAACACCAAGCACGTTTCAGCGCAACATGCGCCTCGATCGCATCGCTCTCGCGCTGGCGCGAGCTCAACTGTTCGGCAGCGGCTTCGCCACAGATTTGCCTTCCGGGGTCATGGCGTTCATCAAGACAGACCCTTCGCGCAAAATCCCCGACACGCAGCTTCTTTTTCACGCGGGGCCACTGGCTGCGGGACCTTATTTGCCGCCATTCCGCAAGGCCTTTGCGGATGGGTACTCATGCCGCGCAGTGCTTCTGAGACCCGAAAGTCGCGGGCATCTGGCGCTCGCCGGCAATGATCCTGCGCAACCGATACGTATCCACTGGAATTTTCTCGCGACCGACGGCGACAAAGCGGCAATGCGCGCCTCGTTCCGGGCCATGCGGGAAGTGGGGCGGCAGCGCCCGATGGCTGCCTTCCTCGAACGTGAAATCATTCCTGGCGATGATGCCAGGTCAAATAGCGAAATCGATGCCCACATCCGTGCAAGCGCCATCACTGCGCATCATCCGCTGGGCACCTGCCGCATGGCACCTGATGGGGATCCGCTGGGAGTTGTTGACACAGAACTTCGAGTTCGGGGTGTAGCGGGCCTGCGAGTGGTCGATGCTTCCGTGATGCCCAATATGATCGGCGGCAACATCAACGCGGCAATTGTGATGATCGCGGAGAAGGCGGCTGACTTGATTGCCGGGCGCAAAGTGCTTGCAAAGGCAGTCCTGGTATAGCGCCTGAATGGCGCGGAAAATACCGTGTCGAGGAAGGCTCAAGAAATCGGGAACAAAGCAGATGGCTGAAATCCTTGAACTTGTAATGACCCTTTACCCGTCCCTGGCGGGACGCGATGAAAACATGGCGGGAATCCTGCGCACCACTCGGGAACCGCGCAACCCGCGATCAGCAAAAGCAATGCCGAACTGGAACGCGAACTCGGCGTGGTGTTGTTTGAACGTGCTCGCGGACGGGCTGCTCTCTGGCACGGTCACCACCGAGCCGGTGGGGCACATGGTTGCGCCGCGCATGCAGGGCGAGTTTCATTCACAACCCGCGATAACCTCGTTCCTCAAAAAGATGGCCGCCGCCAGGGGTTGCACGCCCGCTCAACTGGCGGTTGCATGGCTCATTCATCGTGGCGAGGACATCATCCCGATCATCGGCATGAGCCGCCGCTCGCGCCCGCCCGAGAACCTCGCGATTGCCAATGTGACATTCACCGCAAATGAACTTGCCGCGCTGGAGCGGGCCTTCGCGCCCGATGCGATTCGCGGGGACCGTTATCGGGCAATTGTCATGAAGTACGCGGCCCAATAACCGGGCAAGGGTTCTGTTTGCTCAGGGGGCCGGCTCAATTCGCAGTGATATTGCGTTCGCGAATGATGGGACCCAGCCGGTCCGACTCGGCTTTCAGAAAGGCCGCGAACTGCTCGGGCGAGTTCATCACAATCTCTGCACCAAAATCCACCAACCGCTTCTGCAGTTCGGCATCCTTCATGGCGCCGGCAAACTCGTCGTGAAGGCGCTGAAGCACCGGTTGCGGCGCCTTCGCCGGCAGGAACAATCCCGTCCAGAAAAACGGATTGAAGTCACGAATGCCCGCTTCGGTAAAGGTGGGCACCTGCGGCAGTTTCACCGAGCGCCTGTCACCGGACAGCGCCAGCGCCCTGACCTTGCCGCCCGCGACATTGGGAGCGCCAAGCGTGATGGAGATCAGTATCGCCTGCACCTGCCCGCCCAGCAGATCATTCATGCCTGGGCCGCCGACCTTGTAGGGCACATGGGTCATTTCAAATCCGCTGACACCCTTGAGAATCTCCATGTACAGGTGGCCGTTGGTGCCGGTGGCGGGACTCGCATAATTCACCGCACCATTCTTCGCTTTCGCATAGGAGATGAATTCCTGCACATTGTTGGCGGGCACCGAAGGATGGACCAGGAGCGACAAAGGCACGCGCGAAAGCATGCTCACCGCACGCAGATCGCGCAGCAGGTCATACGACAGGTTGCGGAACAGATGCATGTTTGCCGGCGGACTGTCGGCGCTCATCAAGAGGGTATAGCCGTCCGGAGCGGATTTCGCCAACGTGGCCTCGGCCACTGTGCCCCCACCACCCGCCTGATTCCCAACCAGGACGGGTTGCCCCATAGACGATTGAAGTTTCGGCTGGATCGCGCGCGCAACAATATCCACCAGTCCGCCCGGGGCGAAGCCCACGATCAGGTGCAGCGGCTTGGAGGGATAGCTTTGGGCGTGTGCGGGGGGTATTATCGCGAACCCAAATACTAAAAGCCAGAAACAGCTTTTCCAATGAGGTCTTGAATCGATTCGCCGATTGGAAAATGCGGATTTGCGGGTTTCTCAAAGGTTTCTCTCTATCTGAAAATATTTTAGAAACGGAATTCAGTTTCGCAATCAATGCACGAAGATCAGGCACTGGCGCGGCTCCTCGTGCATTTCCCGCCATGATTGCAAGGCGGTCTGTGGCTTAATTCACCGTATTAATTCGGAAACTGGACCGATCACCGTTGTCCCGAACAAGCTGAGATCAGAAAGACATCGAGCAACCTGAACCTTGCGATCTGTTTTTTTTAATCAAGCGTGATGTTCTGCTGCCTGACGACATCCGAGAAGCGCCTGGCGTCCGCTTCATATTGATCGGCCAGTTCCCTGCCGGTGGACACAAACGGAGTGAAACCGACACCCGCAAGTTTCCCGCGCACATCGGGTTCGTTGAGTGCCCGTCCAACGCCCGCCGACAAAAAGCTGAGGATCGGACTTGGCACCCCTCGAGGAGCAAACAATCCCATCATCGCCCTAATTTCGAAATCGCCCGGCCCGCCAGCTTCGCTGACTCTGGGGATATCCGCGAATCCGGCAAGCCGCTCAGGCGCGGCAATCGCAAGATATTTCAACTTTTTGGCACGATGAAGCGGTCCGGTCGATGCCACGGTCCCCATGGCCCAATGCAATTCTCCGTTCCCAACTCCAACGTAAAGCTGCGATAAATCCTTAAATGCCACATGCGTCATCTTTATGCCGGCCGCCCGCTCGAGCAACGAACCTGCCAGATGGCCGACCGTACCAGTTCCCCACGAACCGTAATTGAGACTTCCCGGCTTCACCTTCGCGGAGGCGATGAGATCACCCACGTTGTTCCACGTCGAGTTGGATGCCACGACGATAAAAAAATGGGCACTGTAAAGGCCTGCGACAGCCTCGAAGTCCTTTGCATAATCGATGGGCAAGCTTTTAAAGAGAAGCGGATGAAGCGAGGCGTGATCATTCGGAATCTGCACCAGTGTATAGCCATCGGCGGGCTGCTTCTTTGCACTTTCATACGCAATCCAGCCTTGAGCGCCAGGGCGGTTCTCGATCAGAACCTGCTGTCCCCATGCCTGCGCGAGTTTCTCTCCGACCAGACGCATGACGGTGTCCGGCCCCGCGCCGGCCGGCGCAGCCAGTATGACTTTGACGGGCTTTAGTGGAAACTGCTGTGCGAGTGTGTGGCCCGACAACATCGCTGCCGCCGCGAGATGGAGCAGATGCTTGAGCATTTTCCATACCTTTCGAGGGAACTTACATCTGATAGTCGCATGCAACTCATGCCGGATTAGCGCGGGACGACGCCGGCTTGTGGCAGGGATATTGCTCAGTTCACAGTGATATTTCGCTCGCGAATCAATTGTCCCAGACGATCCGACTCGGTTTTCAAAAACGCCGCAAACTGATCGGGGGAGTTCATTACGACCTCGGCGCCGAACTCCTGCAGCCGTTTCTGCAATGCTGCGTCCTTCAGGGCATTGGCAAATTCATTGTGCAGACGTTGCACCACCGGCTGCGGAACCTTCGCAGGCAGGAACAGTCCGCTCCAGAAATACGGATTGAAATCGCGGATGCCTGCCTCGGCGAACAACGGCACCTGCGGAAGCATGCCAGAGCGCTTGTCGCCGGCGATCGCCAGCGCACGCGCCTTGCCACTGCGTACATTGGGCGCGGCAAGGGTGACGGAGATGAGGAGCGCATCCAGTTGCCCGCCCAACAGGTCGGTCATCGCCGGAGCGCCGCCCTTGTAGGCTATGTGCGTCATCTCGAACCCGCCGATTCCCTTGAGCAGTTCCATGTATAGATAGCCGGTGGCGGGGCTCGCATAATTGACCGCGCCCTTCTTCCCTTTCGCATGGCTTATGAATTCCTGCATGGTCGTGGCGGGCACCGAAGGGTGGACCAGCAGCGATAGCGGAACACGCACCAGCATGCTCACCGCGCGCAGATCGCGGAACAGGTCGTAGGACGGATTGCGGAACAGATGCATATTCGCCGGCGGGCCATCGGCGCTCATCAACATGGTGTAACCGTCGGGCGCGGACTTCGCCAGCGCGGCTTCGGCAATAGTGCCGACGGCACCGGCCTGATTTTCCACGATCATTGGCTGCCCGAGCGAGGATTGAAGGGTCGGCTGTAAGGCTCGCGCAACGACGTCCACCAGTCCGCCCGGGGGAAAGCCCACAATCAGGCGCAAGGGCTTGGCGGGGTAACTTTGGGCGTGCGCAAGGCTGGTGATGGCCAACGCTATTGCCATTGCCAGCAATGACTCTTTCAACGATTTATTGAATCGCTTTGCCAAGTGGAAAATGCGGCGCTGTGAGCTTCTCAATGCTTTCTCCCAATCATGGTTGTCCCGACGATGCTGAAATCAGAAAGCCATCGAGGAACCTGAATCTTGCGATTTGTCGTTCTGTCGGAGGACTTGCCGAGATGCGACCGCCTCCCTCGATTTGCAGCAACGAATTGTTTGCCCTGAACTCCGGCCATTGCGGAAGATCCGGTCCGTTGGGATCCCCCCTTGCGGCGAAATTGACCCAATACGCCATCATCATGTCCGACAGTGCACGATCCTCGGGGCCGGCAGGTGGTGCCTTCGGTGCAAAGAATTGCGGCACCAGATTGCCAAAAACGAGCGGTAAATCCGCCCCATGAGATGCGACCGGCGTATAGGGCGACTCATAGGCCAGGTGATATCCATAGACGGCCGATTTGCCGGTCTGCGAATGCAGACTGAGCCAGAGCCATGATTCGGCTTTCTGCCTGATGTCGCCATGCAACTCGCCCGCGGCGACCTTCGCCTCGGCATCGGTGTTACTGGGATAAAGGGATGCGAATTCCCGCATTTTGGCCGCGCCGAAAACATGCTGCGCGGCCGCGCGAAATTCCGCGGCGGTGCGGTGAGGAAGCGTCTCGGCAAGAAAAGGAAACTCCTCGACCTTGTTATAGCCGGCCAATAGCGGCACGTCGTTCTGATTTCCTTTGCGAAACACCTCGATCATATTCTCGGGTATGACGTGGCCGTCGACTCCCGGCGCGAAGACGACCGGCGCGCCTCCCGTGAAATCCCAGGCAGCCGCGGCATTGATGCGTTCGGCAGGCATCGCCCGCAGATCGGCGAGCGTTTTCGCCCCCAATGCGCTCGCGTAGGCCGCACCGCGCATGCCGATCTCCGCCACGCTGGGGATATCCTGCAACGACGAACCGCTTTGACCGATAGCTCGATGGAAAAGCGCTTTCGCCAACGGAGAACCCATCAGGAGGCTCACCGACTGCGATCCCGATGACTCTCCAAAAATGGTGACGTTCTTCGGATCGCCGCCAAAGCTGGCGATATTCGCCTGCACCCATTTGAGCGCGGAGATCTGGTCCAGAATGCCGAAGTTGCCCGATAGTCGTCCTTCACTCCTTAACTGCGGGTGGGCAAAGAAGCCAAATACCCCGAGACGATAGTTCACATTGACGACGATCACGCCTTTCTCCGCGAACCTCGAGCCATCCGTTCTTGGATCGAGCCCGGTGCCGAATTGAAAGCCACCGCCATGAATCCAGACCATCACAGGCCGGCGCTCAGCAGAGGATTGCGCCGCGGTCCAGACGTTGAGGTAGAGGCAGTCCTCGCTTTGCGGAACGGTTCCGACACGCCCCCCTAATCCCGTCTCCGGTACGTTGACCCAAGAGCGATTGCCAACGCGAGTGGCATCGCGCACGCCTTCCCACGACCCGGGAGCCTGGGGGGCTTGCCAGCGGAGTTCGCCGACAGGCGCAGCCGAGTGCGGAATGCCAAGGAAAGCCAGAACCCCTTGCGGATTGCGGGGAATCCCTCGCAAGCTTCCATTGTCGATCTGGACTATCTCACTCAAGCTGGCGTTGCCTTGAGAATTGGTGACGGTGGTTGAATTCATCATGTCGCCAATGACGCAAGTGAGGCAATCCGTGCCCTGGAAAACTGAATCATTCGATATCCCTTTTTTTCGAAGTGTGTATCAAATATGCGCCTGCACAAGCGCTATTTGTGCCTGGTCTTTCAGAGTTTCAAAATCCGCTCGGCGTTGAGGTAGGCAAGCTTGCGCCTGTCGCTGTCCGCGATCGGCGCCGCTTCAAACCAGCGTACCGCCTCGAGATTGGACTCGAAGGGATAGTCGACGGAGAAAAGCATGTTGTCGTAGCCCACGACACTGGCCGTGCACACTAGTTCGGGGGTCGAAAACACGCCGGCTGTGGTGATGCTGAAGTGGTCGAGAAAATAGTTGCGAACCGACTTCTTCAGGTGTGGATATTTCGGCGTCAAGCGTCCATCGGCGCGCCACAGGGCGAACGGTATGAGTTCCCCCATATGCCCGATGATCATGCGCAGCCGCGGAAAACGGTCGAACACGCCGGAGAGGATCAGCCGCAACACATGGGTGCCGGTTTCAACCGCATAGCCCCAGGGCGCGTAGCCAAGGATCGGATAATCCTTGAACCAGGCATCGAACACTGCCGGGTGGGGATTGGCCGGATGAAGATAAATTGGGGCGTCCAGCGCCTCTGCGGCCTCGAAGATCGCCCAGAATCGTTGCTCATCCAGATAGGCGCCGCGTGTGTGACCATTGATCATCGCACCCTTGAATCCATACTGCCGCACGGTTCTCTCCAACTCGCGCGCGGCCTGATCCGGCGCCGAGGTGGCCAGGGTGGCGAAGCCTGCGAAACGGTCTGGATGCGCGCTGACCGCCTCAGCCATGTAGTCGTTGGCGGCATGCGCGAGCGACACCGCCTGCTGCGCATCGTCCAGTTCCTGAACCCCGGGCTTGGTGTGGGACAGAACCTGAAAGTCAATGCCCGCCTCGTCCATGCCCCGTAAACGCATGTCGCCGAGTTCATCCAGCGCGGGCATGCACCGCGTCAGCAAGGACAAATCCGCATCACCATAGGTTGCGGCGATATCGGGATGGATAAAGTGTTCCTCAATCGCGATCAATTTCATTTTTTCGGGAGAACGGGGTGCGCTGGCCATTGCGTTCATGCGGTAGCGCCAACGGGAACAAATGGATTGGCTCGACCGGTCACCTGCGCAAGGACTCCGACGCTGGCGCTGGGCCAGGCATTCCCCCGCCAAGCCACGTGCTGATCGGGCCGGATCAACGTGAAGCGCGTCGGGTACAGCTCTGCTATCGCCGCCTCATGCGGCTGCATCACCTTGAGTGGCACACCGGCGGTATGCGCCTGCACGCGCGCCTGGTCGATCGCTGCCGATGGAGCGTCTTTCGATGCCAGCAAGGTGAATCCATCGCCAAAATGGTCGTAAAGCGAACTGCCGTCGTGCAGCCACGCATGCGGCGCCACGGCGCCAGGGCGCGAAGTCGGAACGTAGTTGATGAAATCGTTGCCGGATGCGCGACTGCCATCGGGAACGATCACCGGTGAGTCTTCGTAACGGTAACCGAGCATCACGCCTAGCGTTGCGAACTCGCGGATCTTGTCGGCCTGAATGCGGGCTCCCACCTCGCGGCGCAGCACCGCACCTTGCGCATCATTGGCATCCAATCCTTGCTTCCATAACTGGACTCCAAGGACAGAGTGATTGGCCACGGCCTCGTCGAGCACCAGCTCGTGCACCGGACGCCGCTCGCGCTCGTAGCTGTCCAGCAGCTGCTGGCCTCCCCAGCCCTTGAGGACGGCGGCCAGTTTCCAGCCCAGAT
>CAMDFL010000105.1 GCA_945897475.1 Bordetella parapertussis | reverse complement strand
GCCAGGCCAGCCATGATGTTCGACGTGGCCATCGTCGGTTACGGGCCGGCGGGATCCTTGCTGGCGCGACTTCTGGGGCAACGCGGTTTGCGCGTCGGCGTGTTTGAGCGCGAGGCTGCCGCCTACCCCCTGCCGCGCGCGGTGCATTTCGACGGCGAGGTGATGCGCATTTTCCAGTCGGCCGGCGTGGCCGCGGAAATGGCAGCGGTGAGCCGGGCGTCCAGCAAAGGCATGCACTTCGTGAATGCCGAGGGCAGAACGCTGATGATCCGCCAGGGCATGGACGGTCCGGGCCCGCAGGGCTGGCACAACAATCACTATTTCCATCAGCCCGATCTTGAACAGGTGCTGCGAGCCGCCGCGCAAAGCTGTGGCGGTGTAAGCGTGCGGCAGAATGCGCAGGTTGTCGCGGTTGAGAGCCGTGGCGACCATGCCTGGCTCAGGCTTGCCGGCGGGCCATCGGGGAAGGGCGAGGAGTTCACTGCCCGTTACCTGGTCGGCTGCGATGGCGCGCGCTCCATGGTGCGCGAGGCCATCGGATCGGATTACGACGACCTCGGCCTGCGTCAGCCCTGGCTGGTGACTGATGTAATCATGCGCCGCGACCTGGATCTGCCCGACTACACCATTCAGCATTGCGACCCCGCACGTCCCGCAACCGCGTGCTGCGTGACCGGAAAGCGCAGGCGCTGGGAAATGATGCTGAAGGCGGGCGATGATCCCGTTGCGATAGCCAGGCCCGAGAATGCATGGGCCCATCTGGCACGCTGGATCTCCCCCGAAGACGCGGAACTGGAACGCGCCGCCGTCTATACCTTCCAGTCGGTGATTGCCAGGGGTTGGCGCAAGGGACGACTGATGATTGCCGGCGATGCCGCGCATCAGACGCCGCCCTTCATAGGCCAGGGCATGTGCGCCGGCATGCGCGATTGCGCCAACCTTGCCTGGAAACTGGAGCACGTGCTGCGCGGCTATTCCGATGAATCGCTGCTGGATACGTATGAATCGGAACGCCGCCCGAATGTGCACGCTTTCATCGATCTTGCGGTGCGCGTCGGCGCGGTGATCCAGGCCGAGGGCGCCGCCGCCGAGGAGCGTGACAGGCAGTTTCGCGATGGCGATCCGCAATTGTTCGGCTTTCCGCCCTCGCGGCTGGGGCCCGGCGCGCATGAAGAAGGTCTGCCGGCAGGAGAGATATTTCCGCAGCCGCGGCTGGTCGACGGACGTCTGCTTGATGACGCGATCGGCCCGCATTTCGCCGTTCTCGGCGCGGCGCGGCTGTTCGAGCAGTGCGAGCCGGCAGTGCGGGCGTTGTGGATCGCCATGGGTGTGGTCACGCTGGCCGATCCCGGGGACCAGGTGGCAGCGTGGCTGGCGGCGCACCGGGCGGGGGCGGTGATCCTTCGGCCTGACCGCTATATTTTCGGGATAGCAGCCGACGCGAAGGCCTTGGCAGCGTTGAGCCGCAGGCTGGGCCTTTTTTGCCATGGCATTGAAGGGCAGCCGGTGGCATCGGCGCCGGCCGCACCCATGTCAGAATGATCCAAACTGTTGGAACTCAGGTCGACAGCCGCAAGCTTTTCGTGTTTCAAGCACTCACTCCGGGGTTCCGGATCGCGTAGTTCAAGGTCGCGTTGTTCAAGGTTGCAGTTCAAGGTCGCGTAGTTCAAGGTCGCGTAGTAAAGTTTGAACTGGCCCGGCTCCCTGAAAGGAAGCTTAATATTTTGTCAGGGCAAGATTACACTTTGATCGTAATCTGCAGGCGTTACCTTGTAACTAAATTGACACATCCGAGTTTTAAACTTTCTGTTTATGGTCAATCCCGTCAAAAGCCGTTCCAAATCCGCCGCCAAGTCCACCGCAAAATTCTCAGGGCCGCGCTTTCTCGCACGGCAATTGGGCATTCTTGCTTTCGACCGGCGAGTGCTTGCCCAGGCCGCAGACCGCCAGGTGCCGTTGCTTGAACGGCTGCGGTTTCTTTGCATCGTTTCATCCAATCTCGATGAATTCTTTGAAATTCAGGTTGCCGAGATGATGGAATACGTGCAAATGGGCTGGGATTTCGATCACGCTGACGAGGCCAAGCCCGAAGACATATTGCGCGAGGTGAGCGCGCAGGCCCACGTCCTGGTGGCCGAACAGTATCGGCTGCTCAATAACGAGATTTTTCCGGCCCTCTCACGCAAGGGCATCGAGTTTCTTGCAGAGAAAGACTGGAGCGACGAACAACGCTCGTGGCTGCACGATTACTTCCGACGGGAAATGTTGCCGGTGTTGACCCCGATCGGCCTGGATACATCCCACCCGTTTCCGCGCGTGCTCAACAAATCCCTGAATATCGCCATTCAACTGGAAGGCCGCGATGCCTTTGGGCGCGATTCGGGAACCGCCATTGTCCAGGCGCCGCGTGTGCTGCCGCGGATCATTCAACTGCCCAGGCGTCTGGCGCCCGACGGAATCCGGCTGGTGCTGCTCACCTCGGTGCTGCAGGCATTCGTTGGCGCCCTCTTCGAAGGGATGAACATCATCGGGTCCTATCCCTTTCGCGTCACACGGAATTCAGACCTGTTTCTCGACGAGGAAGAGGTCAAGGACCTGCGCGTCGCCTTGCAGGGCGAACTGCCGCAACGACACTATGGCGACTCGGTGCGTCTGGAGATCGCCACCGGATGCCCTGCCGAACTGGAACAATTCCTCCTGCGCCAGTTCGAACTCACCGACGCCGATCTGTACCGCGTCGACGGCCCGGTGAATCTGGTGCGCCTGATGCAGGTACCCGACATGATTGACCAGCCGGAACTGAAGTACCGGCCGTTTCACGCATCGGTTCCGAAACAACTTGAGAAATCTCCCGATCTGTTTGCCGCCATCAGCGCTGGCGAGATTCTGTTGCATCATCCCTATCAGTCGTTCGGGCCGGTCATCGATTTTCTCGATCAGGCGGCATCCGACCCCAATGTGGTCGCCATCAAGCAAACCGTCTATCGCACCGGCACCGATTCGGTGCTCATGCAATATCTGATCGATGCGGCGAAACGCGGCAAGGAAGTCACGGTGGTGGTCGAATTGCTCGCGCGCTTCGACGAAGAAGCCAACCTCACCTGGGCCTCCAAACTGGAGGAAGTCGGCGCCCACGTTGTGTATGGCGTGGTCGGATTCAAAACACACGCCAAGATGTTGCTGGTGGTTCGCCGCGAGTCGGGCCGTCTCAAAAGATATGTCCACATGTCCACCGGCAACTACCACCCGCGCACCGCGAAGCTCTACACCGATTTCGGCCTGTTGACCTGCGACGAAGGCATTGGCGAGGATGTCAGCAATGTCTTCAAGCAACTCACCGGCCTGGGTCGAGCGCGCAATCTCAACCGCTTGCTGCTCGCGCCCTTCACCCTGCATGATGGGCTGATAGCAGCCATCGGCCGCGAGGTTCGCCATGCCAAAGCGGGACGGCGCGCGCATATCATCGCCAAGATGAATTCCCTGGTGGAACGCGGGCTGATCGAGGGCTTGTACGCGGCATCGCGCGCGGGGGTCAAAATCGAACTGATTGTGCGAGGCATGTGCACCTTGCGGCCTGGTGTGCCTGGCCTTTCGGAGAATATCCGCGTGACCTCGATCGTCGGGCGCTTTCTCGAGCATTCACGGATTTTCTACTTCCTCGACGATGGCAACGAGGAGGTCATGCTGTCCAGCGCCGACTGGATGGAGCGGAACATGTTTCGCCGCATCGAGGCCTGCGTCCCGATCCGCGATGCGAAATTGAAAGCGCGGATCATTCGCGAGGGCCTGCGAACCTACCTCGCCGACAGCAGTGCCTGGGAAATGCAGTCCGATGGCAATTACCTGCGCAGGCGCGGCCGCACGCGCCGCGCGCAGGTGCAACTGCTCGCCTTGCTCGCCCCCTCGAAGTAAACCCTCTTTGCAGCGTAAGCCTCGCATGTCTGTGTAACATGCCTGTCACACTCGGAATACATAATTTTTTCTTTTCGAGAGCGGGCGAATCATGTCAAAAAGCATTGATAAAAGCATTGATGACGAGGGCGAGAATCGACCCGACACCCCAGACAATCCTCATTTCGACAAGATTGTGCAAAACCGCCTCGAGAGTTCCGGGCGCCGGGGCCTGTTCAAAGGTGCGGCCGCCGCCGCGGTTCTGGGCTACGTCGGCATCGCCGAGACACTGGCCGCAGAACCCAAATCCGGCGAAGGGTATGCGCGCGTTTCGCGCCGACCGGCAACGCTCGGCTTCAAGCCGGTGGCGAAAAATCTGGAGGACCAGGTCACGGTGCCTGAGGGTTACTCCGCTGCCGTGCTTTATCGCTTGGGCGATCCCATCGCGGCCATGGTGCCATCCTACCGCAACGACGGCAACGATCAGCCGGCATCCTTTGCTTATCGGGCCGGCGACCATCACGACGCAATCGAATTTTTCGGGCTGAGCGCGAACGGCAAATACAGCGCCACGGCGAGCAATCGCGGCCTCCTGGTCATGAACCACGAGGCGATAACCCCCTCCTTCCTGCACGCCAAGGGCGTATCGGCCAGCGGCACTGGCGCTGCCCAGGTGCGCACCTCGTCCGATGAGGTGCTGCGCGAGTTCTACGTGCACGGCGTCTCCGTGGTCGAAGTGCAGCGCTCCCCCGATGGCGCCTGGAGCACCCGGCCGAATTCCCCGTTCAACCGCCGCGTGCATACGCTGACCGACGCGGTGCTCGCAGGCCCGGCCGCGGGTTCGCTGCAAATGGTGACCAAGTACTCCCCCGATGGAATGCGCACGCGCGGCACGGTCAATAATTGCGCCGCGGGTTATACCCCCTGGAACACCTACGTCACCTGCGAGGAGAACTTTGCCGGGTATTTCCGCCGCAACGCCGCCACCGATAATCCGCGGCGTTCTCCAAAGGAAGTCCTTGCATTGGCGCGCTATGGCGTCGCAGGGACAGGGCGCGAATTATGGGCAACCATAACCCCCGATTCACCCGACAACATGTTCGGCCGCTGGAATGCCGAGGCCACCGGCGACACGCCGTTCGACGATTACCGCAACGCACCCAACACCTATGGATGGATTGTCGAGATCGATCCGTTCGAGCCGCATTCGGTACCGAAGAAGCGCACGGCGCTCGGTCGCTTCGCGCACGAAGGCGCGCAGCTCGCGCGCGTGCAGCGCGGAAAGCCGCTTGTCTGGTACAGCGGCGACGACTCACGCAATGAGTACATCTACAAGTACGTATCCACCGAAAATTGGAATCCCGCCGACGCCACGCGCGGTCTGGCTGCCGGCGACAAGTACCTCAACAGCGGGCGCCTTTATGTCGCGAAATTCAATGCTGACGGCGGCGGCGAATGGATGGAACTCAAATATGGCGCACCCGGCCTTGCCGGTGGCAAGTATGCGTTTGCCGACCAGGCGGATGTTTTGATCAACGCGCGCCTCGCGGCCGACGCCCTGGGCGCAACCAGGATGGACCGTCCTGAATGGGGAGCAGTAGACCCGATCACCGGCGCGGTCTACATGACACTCACCAACAACAACGCCGCCTTGCGCCCGATTGAGGCAACCGATGCGGCCAATCCGCGTCATTACAACGATACGCGTACCGATGGCACGGCGCAGCGCGGCAATCCCAACGGCCATATCGTTCGATGGATGGAGGCGGGCAACGAACCGGGGGCCACGAAATTCCGCTGGGACATATTCCTGTTTGGCGCGCGCGCCGGAACGGACCCTGCCAACGTCAATCTGTCGGGCTTGAGCGCGGACAACGATTTTTCAAGCCCCGATGGACTGTGGTTTTCGCGCGCCAGTGGCGTGTGCTGGATCCAGACCGACGACGGCGCATATACGGATGTCACCAACTGCATGATGCTGGCTGCGTTGCCGGGCCAGGTTGGCGACGGCGGGCCGCAGGGAAGAATCACCGTCACCAACACCGATGCCAAAGGCGGGGTTAAACAGGTTCAGACCCACGTCGGCGCCAGCTTGGGGGACGGCAAGCTGCGGCGCTTTCTGGTCGGACCAAAGCAATGCGAAATCACCGGCATCACCGAAACCCCGGACGGTAAAACACTATTCGTCAACATTCAGCATCCTGGGGAAGATGTCAGGCTCGCGGACATCGGCAATCCCTCCGCCTTCCCGAGCCATTGGCCCGATGGCGGCTTGTCGCGACCGCGCTCGGCAACCATCGTTATCACCAAAAACAATGGTGGCGTTATTGGGGTGTAGGTGACATGGCGTTCGCATGAAACAAATTTGAACGACAATCGCGCATCAGCCTGAAATGGAAGCTGCGCATGGAAGAAAGCCCCTTTAAAGGACGTACCGGACTAACACGACTGAGCAACGCGCTCGCCTACTCGCTGCATGGGTTCACTTCGGCCTTTAAACATGAAGAAGCCTTTCGACAGGAAGTACTGCTTGCGCTGGTCTTGATTCCTCTTGCATTTTTTTTCGAGGTCTCGGGCCTCGCCAGGGCGCTGATGATCGCCTGCGTGTTGCTGGCGCTCATTGTCGAATTGCTGAATTCGGCCATCGAAGCAGCGGTGGACCGAATATCGCTTGAGAACCACCGCCTGTCGAAACGCGCCAAGGACATTGGCAGCGCAGCGGTGCTCCTCAGCCTGGTCAACGTCGCGGTAGTCTGGGGCCTGGCATTGACATCATGAAATAGCTGATCGCTGCCGCGAATCTTTGCTTCAGGCAGGTAATTCGACTATCTGCTCCAATAATTAATCGTTCTGTCACACAACACCGCTACGCTCACCGCAAATCAACAACAATGGGCTCCGCCCGGGTGAGTGGTGAACCAAAAAATGGTGAGTCAGGCAAGGCCAATTCGCGATAGCATCGACCAGAAACTGTTCAACGCGGTATGTTCCCGCTCCCTCGTCTACAACACCTGCTGGGAAGACCCGGCGGTGGATCGCAAAGCGCTGCGCATCCAGCCCGATGACCGCATGCTGGTCATCACCAGCGCAGGCTGCAACGTGCTCGATTACGCGCTGCTCGGTCCCAACCGGATATTTGCAGTCGATGCCAATCCCCGCCAGTCGGCGCTGCTCGAACTCAAGATTGCCGGCATACGCCACCTCGAGTTTGAGGATTTCTTTGCCGTGTTCGGCCAGGGACATCACGCAAATTTCCACTCTATTTATCACCATGCCCTGCGGCCGCATCTGGGCGAGTTCGCCCGCGGCTACTGGGATGAGCGCGAACACTGGTTCCGCGGCAGAAGCGGTGAAAACGGATTCTATTTCTACGGATTGTCGGGATGGGTCGCCCGCGGGTTTCGCGGTTATCTGGGCATGCGCAAAGCACTGAGAAACGCCATTGGCGCGCTGATGGAGGCCAAAGACCTCGAAGAGCAACGGCGCATCTATGACAAAGAAGTGCAATCGCTGCTCTGGACGCGCGATGTGAACTGGATCCTTTCCCGGCAGGCAACCATGACCATGCTGGGCGTGCCGCACCCGCAACGCAAAGAGGTGCAGCGGCAACACCGGGACGGCGTCGCCGGATTCGTTCGCGAAGCCATCGAGTATGTGTTTCGCTCGCTGCCGGTGCGCACCAACTACTTCTGGACCCTGTACCTGCGCGGCCATTACCTGCGGGACTGCTGCCCCGAATACCTTCGCGAACCGCGCTTCAACGAGCTGAAAAAAGGTCTGGTCGATGGCATCGAAGTGCACACCTCCACGGTCACGGATTTTCTTTGCAGCGGCGACCGGCGCATCAGCAAATTCGTTCTGCTTGACCACATGGACTGGATGAGTTCGGCCTATCCGGAAGCCTTGCAGGAGGAGTGGCTGGCGATTGCGAAAAGTGCATCGCCGGGCGCTCGCGTGATCTTTCGCAGCGCGCACAGAAATCCGGCCTACCTTGACAAGGTGATAATCGAAGGTCGCCCGATGAAGGAGCATCTGCGTTTCCACGATGGGCTCGCCCTGGCCCTGGAGCCGCTTGACCGTGTGCATACCTACGCGGGCTTTCACATCGCGGACATGCCGGCATGAATGCCGCGGCCGAAATTCGCACGCTAGTCCAGTTGCTCAAAGGCCAGCCGCGAAAGGGCAGCCACATCGACCGTCTGGATTCGTTCTATGCGCCACAGGCAGACACCTACGACACGTTTCGAGAGCGCCTGTTGCGCGGGCGTGAACAACTTATTGACCTGCTCGCCCCGCCGCAGGGAGCTCGCGTTGTCGAGCTGGGATGCGGCACGGGCCGCAACATTGAATTTTTCGGCGACCGGATCGAATCGCTCGCACAGCTCGAACTGGTTGATGTGTGCCGGCCGTTGCTTGATCAGGCGCGCCGCCGCGCGGCGCGCTGGCCGCGGGTGGTCCGCGTTATAGAAGCGGACATCGAACGCTACCGGCCGGCGCATCCGGTTGATTGCGTCTATCTCTCCTATTCCCTCAGCATGACCGCCGACTGGAACCGGACACTGCACAACGCGGTGCGCATGCTGCGACCGGGCGGCACCCTCGGCGTGGTCGATTTTTACGTTTCCGAAGCGACGCCACCGGCCGGAGAGGCCCGCCACAGCTGGATTTCCAGGCAGTTCTGGACCCGGTGGTTCGCGCATGATGGTGTGCGCCTCACCCCCGAGCACCTGCGCGCGCTCACCGTCTGCACCGACAAAATCCATCTCGAACAACACCTGGCGCCAGTGCCCTGGCTGCCGCTGCTGCGCGTGCCCTACTATTTCTACGTCGGCCGCAAACGGAAGTATTGATGTCAACCGTCCTTCGCGACGCACTCGGTAATTTCGGCTCCCTTGCCCGGAGTTCACCCGTCCCCGAACTGCCTGCCGCGCGGCAAATCGAAAAGCCAGCCGGATCAGCGCGGCCATCAAGGAAGTCGAGGGCATCACCTACATCAATTGCAGCGACCGGGTCGACAGTTGCACCGCAATTGTCGAACACTGGAACGGAACGCTTGATCTGATTCACTGGAGTGAACCCGGCTCAACGTGTCTGCGAAAGAAGTCAATGCGATATTCCAGCCAACATCTCACTGAGCTTTGCGCTGCCCCGTCGCAAGCAGAATGAAAAACAATACCGCGAGGGACTGCGCCAGGACAAACATGGCCACATCGCCGGGTGCGATACCAGCGAAGGTATCGCTCAATGAACGCGCTATGGTCACTGCCGGATTGGCGAAAAATGTTGAGGAGGTAAACCAGTAGCCGCTCGTAACGATCATGGCGACCAGCATGGGCACACGCTCCGGTGCACTGCGCGTGCCCAGATGAATCGTTGCAAGCAGCACCAGTGTTGCCACGAACTCAGAGAGCATCAGATTCGGGCCGCTTCTCGCATGCGCGGAAAACTGCACCACGGGCAAGGCAAACAATAGATGGCTCAACCACACTCCGGCGATTGCGCCGAATACCTGCGATGGCAGGTACACCATCGCAGCAATGCCAGAACAATCGCCCCTGCGCCACATGAGCGCCGTCACGCAGGGATTGAAGTGCGCGCCTGAAATCGGACCGAGCAGGACAATCAAAACATACAGGCCTGCGCCGGTGGCAATGCTGTTGCCCAGCAATGCCACCGCCGCATTGCCGCCCGCCAATTGCTCGCCCATTATCCCTGAGCCAACCACCACCATCAGCAACAGCGCCGTACCGGCGAATTCGGCCAGCGCAGCGCGCCAGTTCATGACGTAGCTGCCGGAGTATTCCCGATCTCTCGAAGCCTGGTCTGCAGGCTGAGGCGGTCCAGCGTTTCAACGCGCAGCGCAAGCAACAGTTGAACTCTCTGCCCCAATCCCTGATAGACGCTGTGGAACGCCGCCCGCTTCTGGTCGTAGGTTCCTTCAACTGCTGCCGGGTCGGGGAAACCCCAATGGGCTGTCACCGGCTTGCCGGGCCAGACCGGGCAAATCTCCCCGGCCGCGTTATCGCATACAGTAATGATGAAATCCATCTGCGGCGCGTCCTGCTTGGCAAACTCGTCCCAATTTTTGGAGCGCAGCTTCTCAAACGGATAACCGGTGGGTATGATCAATTCAATGGCCAGCGGATTGACGGTGCCCGCAGGGTGCGATCCGGCCGAATAACCTGTGAATCTGCCCTTCGACTGCACCGAGACAAGTGCTTCAGCCATGATGGATCGCGCGGAATTGCCGGTGCACAAAAACAACACGTTATAGGATTTCAAGCTCGACTCCTGAATTTGACGGGTACTTTCACTTCGACGCCGCAAGGCTTGCCGCCGCAACAATTGTCGACAAGAAAAGCGACCAGATCCCCGGCCAGTGCAGCGTTCGGGCGGTAGCGCAGATTGCGACTCTCCCGCTCCACCGTCAGCAAATCGGCGGCAATCAACTCTTTCAGATGAAATGAAAGCGTCGCCGCCGGAAGCCCCAGAAGTTCCTGAATCTGTGACGGATACAAGCCCGTGTCACCACGCTGCACGACCAGGCGAAAGATATTGAGCCGGGGTTCGCTGCCCAGTGCGAGAAACGCTCTTATCGCTGCTTTATTTTCCATAATTCCATTATATTGGAAATATATTACAAATGCGTTACCGCAATGAACGCAGCGAAATTGTCGAGCGTGATCGTCGGGCGGTCGGTGGCGACCGCTGGGTGGTTTCCCATAGCTGGGACATCTGGAAAACCGAAGTGGTGTGGATGTCGCTCTACTTCAGCGTCGCGGTGTGGATCAGCGTCGCGGTGTGGATCAGCATCGCGCTGATCCACGCCCCGGTTCCGACGGTGCGTCAGGCCGCCCTGCGCCAGAACAGGCTGGGGTAGTAAGCTTTTATATCGGTGAACGGGTCGGTAATCAGTTTCATGAACCACACCATGCCGTTGTAGAAGCCGTGCCTTTTGAAGAGCACCGCCACCCTGCCGAAAACCACGATGGCGGTGAACACAAACCACTGCAGCGCCACGGTGGGCCCCATGGCGAGCACTGACTCGACATTCAGCTCCCCGGCTGCCGCCAGATGCGCAAGCGGTATCAACAGGTAGCCCGCGAGAACGAAAGACTTGGTGCGGGTGTCAAAACCGAGCAGCAACTGCTCCTTGTCGTGACAGGGCGGCTCGACCAGAGCGTGCCCCATCTGGCGAATAAAAAGTGCGGCCAGGCCAAGCCACATGGCTGCCGCGAAGTCCGAGAAGATCCACACATAGGCCACGACGAAGCTCGAAGAACTGATCAGATGCAGAAACTGGTTGAAGCGGTGGCTGTGGGAAGCGACATGGTCGTCGTGCTTGCGGCGCATGATCTCGGCATAGAAATTGCCCATCGGCCGCGGAAAACGCAAGAGGCTCCCGGCAAACTCGCGCACGAGACCGCGGCGAATATCGCGGTCGCGCTCGGGTTGCTCCGCTTCGCTCAGCCACCATTTGTCGTTTTTCATTTTCATCGTTGCCTCCCTTAATTTGACGCGAAGCGCGTCGTAATCGGCCTCGGTGTAATCCAGGCTGGTCAAACAACGGCCTGTCCCCACCCAGCTCATGTTGATGCCTTCGATTCTCAGGTAGTACTGCAGCAGCCAGTTGTAGCGGCCGGGCTGCGAAAAGAGCACCGTCCAGATGGTGCCAAGATGGCCGATGCGCACCGGCAGCGACTGCGCTTCGAACTCTTCATTGGTGCGCTTCGCCCAGGCCGAACAACGCTGGTTGGCGGCGGCATACTCGGCCGCGGCCTCGGGCGTTCTCACCCAATGCAGAAACTCGTTCATCGCACCCATGGCCTGCGGATAGGCGGAAAAGGTGCCCACCACATAGGCAATGCGCATGGGATGCTCCGGGTCGAAGCGGCGCATCAGGCCGCGCTTCGCGCATACCACGCCGATGGGCAGGCCGGCAGCAACCGTCTTGCCATAAAGCACCATGTCGGCCTTCACGCCAAAGCGCTCCTGCGCCCCGCCGGGTGCAAGACGAAAACCGGTGAACACCTCGTCGAATATCAGCGGCACTGCGCACTCGTCGCACACCTGGCGCAGTTCTCGCAGCCAGGCGGAGTAGCTTTGCGTCACGTCGTCGCGCGTTTTGCGAATGGAGCTTGTCATCATCACCGCGTCGTTGGGCGGCGGCGAGTTGGGGTGAAACGACTGCACCGGATTGACCAGCACACCGGCCAGGTCATGGGCGTGATGCCGAATCGCATCCAGGGAGGCCGGATTCATTTCCTTCAGGGTCAGGCAGTCGTCGATGAAGCGCTCGCTGCCCAGGCCCGGCTGAACTCCATCCCACCAGCCGTGATAGGCACCGGAGAAACAGACGATTTTTTTCCTGCCGGTGTTAAAGCGCGCCAGGCGCACCGCGGCCATCACCGCCTCGGTGCCGCTTTGATGAAACGACACTTCCTCGAGACCGGAGATTTCCTTCAGCATGGCGATGTTTTCCGCCGCTATCGGATGCAGGGGCCCGAGCACCGGCCCCAGATCCCGCACCTTTGCCCAACCCCTGTCAATCCAGGTCTTGTAGCGATCGTAGCCGGCCACGTTGACGCCGTAGGAACCGCCGATATCCAGATTCCTGTTGCCATCCATATCGACGATGTAGGGGCCTTCGGAGGCCACCGCGACCGAGCACAGGTTGAATTTTTCGCGCATCACCTTGGCAAAGGGAAACGGCACGCGATTGGCGTCGGCGAAGCGCAGGTCCGACAGCCCGTCGCGCACCGACAGACCCCAGGCTTCCGATTTCGGGCAGCGCTCGCGCATGGTTTTGGCCAGGTTGTCGATGGCTGCCTGGCGTGCGCGCTGAACCGGTTCGGATGCACCATCCGCGGCCAGGAACGCTGCCTCCGAATAATGGCGGGTTCCCACCACCCTTGATAACAGGCGCGAGATCATCGGCGTTGGAGAGATGGCGCGCAGGGACATGAGCCGCGCCCAGATGCGCCTGCCATTCCACATCAACACCAGCAGCAATGCGGCAATCAGCCAGCCGCCCCCTATCTCCAGGCGAAACCATTGCAAGGCAGTTTGCGCGGAAAGATCTTTCATCGTGACATTCTCCATTGATGGTTTTTGTTGTTTCTGTTCATGCGGACGCTACCGTGCCGGCGCGTGCCTGCGGCGCCGATGGATCTCGATCAGCATTTGCAACAATCGACAATTCCTCGAGAAACAGGTCGAACACGCCATCCCAATCAAGCCCCAAGGCCGTGGCCCTTGCTTCACGCTGCAGCATGCGCATGCAGCTGGGTGAGCCGGCAATCGCCGACGCCATTTCTGCAAAGCTATTTGCATGGCCGAATGGCACGCATACGCCGTTTTCCATATGGCGGATATGTTCGCGCGCCGCCGCGTAGTCGTAGGCCACCACGGCAAGCCCCGAGGCCATCGCTTCAACGGTGACATTGCCGAAGGTCTCGGTCAGGCTGGGGTATAGAAACAAGTCCGCCGACGCATAGTGCTCGGCAAGTGCCTGACCGGTCAGCATGCCGGTGAAGCAGCAATCCGGATGTTCGCGCGCGAGGCGTTCCCGTTCCGGCCCGTCACCCACCACCACCAGCCGCGCATCGGGACGACGATCCCGAATTTTCGCGAACGCATCGAACAGCAGCTTGAGATTTTTCTCCGGCGCCAGACGCCCGACATGCAAAATGACCGGCGAGCCGGCATGGGCGCCAAAGTTCGCCCTCAAAGATTCGTTGCGGTGCGCCGGGCTGAACCGCTCCACATCAACGCCGCGTCCCACCACGGCAAGATTGCGAAAACCCTTCGCAGAGAGTTCATCGCGCATTTGCGTGGTCGGCACGATGGTCAGGCGGGTGCGATTGTGGAAGTAGCGAAGATAGGCCATGACCGCCTTGGTCATCAGCCCGGCGCCGTAATGCGCGGCATAACCCTGGAAATTGGTGTGAAAGCTGCTGGTGACCGGAATGCCAAGATTGCGCGCCGCATGCAATGCCGACCAGCCCAGCGGACCTTCAGTGACGACGTGCACAAGGTCAGGCGGCGCCTCGCGCCACGATCTTGCAAGCAGGCCACCTGAAGGACGGCCCAGCCTTACCTGGGGGTAGTTGGGCAGTCGAATACCGTCGACCAGCAGGTGATCCGCCTGCGCGCAATGCCAGGGCAGAATCTCGGGCGATTGCCGCGGCCGCACGATCTGAAGACTGACATTTCTCGCCAGCAGGCCGCCACAGAAGCGGGCGATGCTGTGAGCAACCCCGTTAACTTCGGGGGGAAAGGTCTCCGTCACGACCGAGACACGCCTGGGTCGCCTGGAATCGGAAAATCTGTTTTTGCGGGGTTTCACGTTGGCGCAATGTGCCGCGCCTATGCTTCATGTTCATGACAGAAAAAGTGAATTTCTGTGACAACCGCGCTCGCGTATGCTCTTTTCATTGTCGACGATGGTGCGCAAAGGGCTTCGTGCTGCAAAAAGATGACAACATGAAAATGATGACACGCGGCCGAGGAGAGAAGGAACAAACACGGAGCGTCTCAATCCCTTTGATTTCAGGGCTTCATGCAAACAAAGCATATTTCCGAGTGTGACGAAAATACTAAGTTGCATGCGATACCCTTTCTTCAGGCGGCAAGCTTGCCGCAGGGTGGGGCAAGCGCCTGGCGAGGTAGGTTCTTTGCACCGGCTATTGGACCGGCTTGCGTTGACGACGCGTAGCGTCGCTACGCCACTGGAATAATTCCATTATGAGAATGAAAATATTCTCATGTGACATGTAAATAGGGTATTTTAATTACTAAATCTTTGTAATAATGATTGCAGAAACACACCGGCTACAATAGCCTGCAGCGGCGCGTCGGGCATAGAAAAGCCGGCAGCTTAGCCTGCGCCTCAATGCAATGCCGGAGAAATGCTGCGCTCATCCGCCTCATCCGGCCACGGAGAATCACCCTGGAAGCCTTTCTCGTCTCCACCGGCATTGTCGCCCTTGCGGAAATCGGCGACAAAACCCAGCTGCTTGCCTTTGTCCTTGCCGCCAAGTTCCGCAAGCCGCTGCCCATAATCATCGGCATTCTTGTCGCCACGCTGGCGAACCACGGATTCGCCGGCGCGCTGGGATCCTGGATTACCGTGCTCATGGGGCCGCAGACCTTGCGCTGGGTGCTGGGCCTATCGTTCATCGGCATGGCGGTCTGGACGCTGATCCCCGACAAGTTCGATGAAAAAGACGCAAAGCTCACGCAATTCGGCGTGTTCGGGACCACGCTGATTGCATTCTTCCTTGCGGAGATGGGGGACAAGACGCAGGTCGCGACGATCGCGCTTGCCGCCCAGTACCACGCATTCTTTTCGGTTGTCGCAGGAACCACGTTGGGCATGATGATCGCCAATGTTCCGGCGGTTCTCCTGGGCGATCGAATCGCCAACCGGATGCCGGTGCGGCTGGTGCATGGCATTGCCGCGGCGATCTTTGCGATCCTTGGCGTGGCTACCCTGCTCGGGGCCGGTGAAAAATTCGGTTTCTGATCGGGCAGGGGAACTCGCAGGCGCATCACCGCCAAACCAGAGGGAAACGCCGGATTGTTTAACGGCAATTACGGAGTAAATCCCTGCGCGCCAGCGCGAAATGGACCGTTTCAACCCAATTTCAGGCTCTTATCTCTTTGGAAAGACGATCCCGCGTTCACGCTCATACCTCGTTGGATAAGACTCCCTGT
>CAMDFL010000104.1 GCA_945897475.1 Bordetella parapertussis | reverse complement strand
ATCGGCGCCTGATACCCTTGGGAGGATGAAATGCCATGCTATGTTGTGATTCAGGGTTTCAAAATCGCGCACATCATCGATTATGTTCATATCCAGTGTTTGCCGATGCCAGATCCCGGGCTTACTGGGTAAGCGCCTCGGTGGTGCGGCAGTTGGGCGTGGGGAAGCCGCCGTTGATGCCTGCCTGACATGCAGCCAACACCATATCGGGCCCGGATATGAAGAACATGGGCGCCGCGATCAGTGGCAAGGACAACGCATGGGGAAAAGGCTTCTTCGCGTTCATTGCACAGACTCTGAGTTCACAATTGTTAATCCCGTCGAACCACGAAACTCGCCACCGTGGCGCAACTGCCACCGATGTTCAATGTCTGGAAAGTGCGAGCACCTTCCACCTGGTAAGCGCCCGCGGTGCCGCTCACCTGACGCGCGGCATCGAGCAGCATACGCGCGCCGGTGGCGCCCACCGGATGGCCGCCGCCGATCAATCCACCGCTGGGGTTGATGGGCGTGTCGCCTTTCGTACCGATGCGCCCTTCTTCAATCGCCTTCCACGATTCCCCCGCCGCGGTGAGGCCCAGGTGATCAATGGCCATGTACTCGGTGGTGGTAAAACAATCATGCACCTCCACACCATCCAGTTGCAAAGGACCATCGATGCCGGCGCGCTTCCAGGCGTCGGTCACCGCCCTGCGCAAATGCGGCAACACATAGGGCTCTGCTCGGCTTTGCCGAAGCTTTTCCTCGAGCAACAGACTGGCCGTCCGATGTCCCCAGCCCGCGATATACGCAAGATCTTCGAGTACGCCGCCACGCCTGGCAACCCAGCGCTTTGCAAACTCAGCGGAGGCCAGCACCAGCGCCGCGCCACCGTCGGTAACCTGGCAGCAGTCCTGGCGACGTATCATTCCTTCAATCACCGGGTTGGCTTCGTCGTCAGCGGTGAAACTCGCCTCGCCATAGTTCCATTGGCGTGTCTGCGCGTTGGGATTGCGTTTGGCGTTCTCCACATTGATACGCGCGATTTCACCCAAATGCTCGTACTTCAGGCCGTAGCGGCTTGCGTACTCCGCCCCAAGGAGGTTAAACATGTGTGGCCACATGTACTTCGCGCCAAAGCCTTCTTTTCCAACCCATGCGGCGGCGCCCTGTATCTGCGCGGCCTGTGCGCCCGGCACATTGCGCTCTTCTTCGGCGCCCAAAACCAGCGCGCATTGATAGCGGCCCGCCTCGATCTCCGCCATGGCCGCAAGCACTGCCATGCTCGCCGATGCGCAGGCCGCTTCGTGGCGCGAGGCGGGTATGCCGGAGAAATCCGGCAGCACCGAGGCCAACATCGCCCCCAGGTGTGCCTGCCCGCGATGCAATTCACCGAACGCATTGCCGACGTGAATGGTTTCAATCTCCCCTGCGGTCAGCGTGCAGGCCTCAAGCGCGCCCAGGGCAGTGTCGTGCACGATGGCCGCGATATCACCGCCTGAGCGTGACCAGTTCTTGGCGAAATCAGTTTGATAACCCCCTAGTACATAGGTTCGAGGCATGTTGCATCCTTTGGCAAAAATAGATCTCAGGCCGCGGCCAATTCTCCCTCTATCCGGCTGCCTTCGACCCAACAGGCGTGCGTTCCGTTTGAAATTCGCTGAGGCAGGACAATGGTAGCCAATGGGCCAGCATTGATGTTTTTCGCATCGAAGATCAGACATTCCGATCGATTCTTTTCAAGGTCGCTCACATAAGTCATCAGATAGCCATCGTCATCCGATTGCGCGCCGGGCCGGAGCGCAATCTGCGGTTCGCTGCCGAACCGGTCCGGTCCGTACTCGAAACGTTCCGCGTTGCCCGTGTCAAGATCGTAGGTTTTCAATCCGCGAAACAGCCACTCCCCCTTCTGGAACAAAGTATTAAAACTGTGCCGGTAAGGGCGGCCCGCATAGCCGTTATTGACTACCGGAAATTCAGTGACTTCGTCATCGAGGAAACTCTCCTTCGTTTGCCCGGTTTTCAGATTGAAACGCCAGCGATACATCCGTGTCTGCGTATTATGCTTGTCGAGCATTGCTCGCATCCTCGAGTACCCTTCATGCGGGAGCTTGGATACATCCATAAGAGGATTGACCGAAATGCAGCCGTCCTGCACCACCTCGTCGCCGTCTTCAAAGCAATTTGCCAGATGCAGGATGTAACAAGGCGTGGCCTCAAACCATTTCACCTCTGCGTTGCCACCGTGGCGCGGAATGACGCCGAAACGGCTGGGCAAATCCCTGTAGAACCTGAGGCGATGCTGCCCCTTGGCGAGCATTGCAGGATCAAAAAACAGCGGCAGGTCGTGCAGGATCGAATAGTGCTCGGTCATGCCCAGGTCATGCGGCCAACGCGCCCCAGGCAAATCTATCGGCGTGTAATGCACCAGGCGATTATTGCGATCGATCACGCCGTAGCGCATGTAGGGCGCTTCCTCGGAGAAATTGAAAAACATCATCTCTCCGGTTGCTGTATCCACCTTGAAATGGGAACACACCCCCTGCGGTTGAACCTGGCCTCCCCAATCCTCATCAGGCCCAAGATTCTCCAGGGTCTCGGGATCCAGGCGATAAGGCTCACTGCACTGAGACATCGTCGCAAGCAATTTGCCCGCATGGCAGAACACATCGGTGCCGGCATTGTCTTTCATCGCACCTATCGAACCCCAGCCGCGCCGGGAACGTTTGCCCGGCTCCGTCAAGCCAGGCCATAACGAGCGTCCTGCCGCCTGCTCGGCCAGGAATCCGGTGGTTCGAACGAAGCGGTTCCTGTATTCCGCCGTGCCATCACGAAAGCGCATGGCGTGCAGCATGCCATCGCCGTCGAATGGATGGTAGCGCCCCATGGGCTCATGAACCTGGTTGTGGGAGTTGCGCACGTACACGCCGTCTAGGTCCTTGGGGATGTCACCGATAATTTTCAGATCCGGCGCGCTCGCCGTGTACTCTGTGTCCACCGGCGCGAAATGACCCTTTAGATACGGATTGTCGTTGTCTTGGCGAATCGTTATTTTTACTTTCGCATGGATTTCCAACATTTTCGTGCTCCTAAAAAAACGAATCGATTGCGTGCAAGTTCCGTATGCAAAAGATAATTTGCTGGTGCAGACTTCTAGACCGGAGACACTACCGGTTGATCGAACCAGTCGGACAAGGCCCCCGCCAGCGCCTGGGGTTGTTCCAGGGGCACCAGGTGGCCGCATTGCTCGAAGATTCGCAACCGCGCGCCGGCTATTCCCTCTGCAAGCGCGGATGCCTTGGCGGCCGGGATAACCTTATCGTCCGCGCCGCAGGCGATCAATACGGGCCCAGTGTATTGCTGAACAAGCCATGTTCTATCCGGACGGCCGATGGCGGCACGCTGATGGGCAGCGAAACGCTCGGCGCCATATTCGGCAACCATTTCGCGGCGATAGACTTTCAACGCCTGATCGCCGGCTCGCGATGCGTGAACGACGAAACTTGCCTGCCGTTCGACCAGATCCATATGGCGTCCCGCCAAGGCCATGGAGCGCGCTTTTTCCCGGCCCGAGGCTGCTTCAGCAGAATCGGCAGTGGCGCCACTGGCCACCAGCGCGAAGCGCAATATACGTCCTGGCGCCGCCGCGAGCATGGCCAAAGCGACATAACCGCCGAAGGAAAATCCGCACAACGCGAATCTGGGCGGAAGAGATATCAGCACCTCTGCCGCGAGTTGGTCGATGTCCTCAATGGCGGGTAAATCCACGGCCACGACATTAATTTCCTTGGGCAAAAGGGCGCGCACATCGTCCCAGATACGCCCCATATTGTTGAGTCCGGCAATCAATACCAGCGGATCCTTGCCAAGATTCAATTGACCACTCCTGTCGGACAAATAGCGGCAGACACATTGAAATAAAATCGGCGAAAAAATCGGTCCCACGTAAAAAAGAACATCAGTTCTGCCGCGAATTCAACCGAATTAGTCACTTGCATAAACATACCAAATAAAGATATTAGGGAGATAGAACCAAACTGTAAAGGCCTATTTTTCATAAACAGTTTAATAGCTTTATACTCGCTGCTAGAATCCAACTATGGATAGAATACCGGCCAGTTCGGCGCGCCGCGCGCTGAAAATTATTGGCGACGCATGGGTACTGCGCATTCTGCGCGACGCGTTTCGCGGCACGCGCCGATTCAACGAGTGGCAGCAGGCTATCGGGCTGCCGCGCGCAGTCCTCTCCAACCGACTCAAACGCCTCGCAGACGCTGGTATTTTTCGAAAATGGGCCCCTGCCGACGCACCAACACGCCCCGAATACTGGCTCACCGAGGAAGGCCAGGACCTGTGGTCGGTGCTGCTTGCGATGTGGGCCTGGGAAGTCAAATGGGATCCCGATCCGCGAGACCAACGGCTTCGAATGGTGCATCTGGACTGCGGTCAGGAGGCCCTACCCGTGTCCAGTTGCGGCGCTTGCGGTAAAACGCTCAGCCCCTTCGACACCGAAGCGAAACCTGGACCGGGAGCAAGGAACGAACGCAAATCTCCCGAGCGGTCATTGCGCCGTTCCGGGATTGCAACACAACGTGGCAGTGAAATTTCATTTCGCTCGCAAAACGCCAAGATTCACGGCAACCAATGGAACAGCGCTCTGGTCGCGGCGGCGTTCAAAGGCGCTCGACGATTCGGCAATTTCGAGGAGCAATTGCGGATTTCGCCCAATATACTTTCGCGGCGGCTGGCAGAGTTCGTTGCCATGAAGGTATTTGATCGGCATGCCTACCAGGCCAATCCGCCGCGATACGAGTACCGGCTTACCGAAAAGGGCCGCGACCTATTCCCGGTCACACTCGAACTGATTCGTTGGGGGGATCGCTGGCTGACAAAAAGCGCGGGACCGCCGGTGCTGGTAATGCACAAACCCTGTGGCGGCCAGGTTTCGCACCAGTTTCGTTGCAGCCACTGCGGCCAGGTGCTGGAGCGTCGCGAAGTGCATTTATCGTACTCGCGTAGCGTTGAACCCCTAGCGGTCAAAACCAATATGACCCGGTCACGCGCAAAGGCTGCGCGATAATTTTTGGCCTGCTCACCTTTGCGGGTTCCTCAGGAAACTGGCGTCGCGGCGAGCTTGCGCAATTCGGCCTTGAGAACTTTGTTGTTTGGGCTTCGCGGCAAGGCATCCACGACGACTAGCTTTTCGGGCAGTTTGATTACCGCGACTTGCAATTCTCTTTTCATGAACTCGACCAATTCTTCAAGCGAGAGCCGCTTGCCGTGGCGCAGCGCCACCACGGCGCAAACCTTTTCGCCCAAACGTTCATCTGGAAAACCGACGGCAGCAGCTTCGGCCACCGCTGGATGCGAGCTCACCAAATTTTCCACATCGCTTGCGGAAATGTTGAATCCGCCACGGATAATAATGTCCTTCAGCCGTCCTACGAATTTATAGAACTGCTTTTTCTCGCCGGCAATCTCGAAAAGATCACCGCTACGATAATAACCATCGCGATCAAATGCGCTCTCGGCCAATTCAGGCGCGTTGAAATATCCATCCATGACCAGTGGGCCACGGAAGCGAATTTCCCCCGGCCGCCCAAGCTCGTCAATGATTTCCTCGCTTACCGGGTCCACCAGCCGGCTGTCGACCATTTTCGCCAGCGCATGTGTCCAATCGAAACCAGGCACGCCAAGACGCGGGAAGTACATGGCGCGATGCCCTGCATCGGGAACATCGTGAGGCGCACTAACCAGGCCCCCGCCCTCCGTAGAGCCATAAAAATTGAGCACGCAGACGCCAAAGCGATCCTGAATGCCTTTGACCAATGCTTCGGTGAGCGGCGCGGATCCCGAACCTATATAGCGCAGGCGCTTGAAATCCACGCCCGCCACTAATTCGGGATTGGCGTTCAACATGGACAAGATGGCAGGGGCCAGTGCCGTATATCCGATTCGCTCTGATCGCAACTGCCCGAGAAACGTTTCAAGATGGAACGGATGATGGTTGACAATCGTGCCGCAGTGACACAACCAGGGGACGATCGTGCCGACAAAAGCGCCGTGGGTAACCAAAGGCCGGCCATTGAGAAAGCGGCAACCGTCATGGACTTCATAGGCAGAGCTGATCAGCGGACCGTACATCATCCAGCGGTTGTGGCTGCGTGCAACGCCCTTGGGAAAACCTTCGCTGCCCGAGGTCCAGCAAATGGAAATCGCGTCATCGGCGCTGACTGGATAGCGTTCCTGATAGTTCTCGATTACAGCATAGCGAGTGTCCCCGGCGCCCCCGGCGCGTAGCGCCAGAGCGCCCTTTGCGGGCTCTCCAAATACCCGCACCTGGCGCAGGCTGGGATGCTTTTGCATCAAGGCGACCGCCATTTCACCATGCCTGAATGCGCCAATGCGTTCAATGGTGATGTAGGCGCTGGCGCTGGTGCGTTCGATGATCGAGCCGATTTCATGTTCGCGATACTGCGGCATGACGGGGCTTGCAATGACGCCCAATCTCGCGCAAGCGAAGTACACCGCGAGCAGCTCGGAGCAATTGGGCAGTTGGACAATGGCGATGTCGTCTTTTTTCAGCCCGGACTCAATCAACTGGCAGGAAAGACAGTCGACCAGTTCGCCAAAGCCCCGCCAGGTCATGCGGCGCGAAGTTATACCGCATACCTCTGCCAGGTTCGGAGGATCAACCAGTGCTTCGCGATCAGGTGCCGCGGCGATATTGCTCTTGAGCACGTCATCAAAGCGCGTGTCACCCCACCATCCTCGCTCACGATAAGACCTGATACGTTCCGGAGACGATGTAATCACATTGCGCTCCGGCGAAGCTTGTTCTCAGATTGCCTGTCGAGGTGCCGTTTGACCCAGCAATCATCGAGCTCTGCGTCGATGCAACACGCGTATTCGTGCTTGATACGATCAATCACCGTCGCGGCGGGTTCGATGGCCTTGATCTGTCCCTCACCCTGGCCCGCGGACCAGAGATGCTTCCACGCTTTGATGTCGTTCTCCCTATTGGAAAGGTCAAATTTCCCCCGGTCCGCCAGATTGTCCGGGTCCAGTCCCACACGCACCAAACTTGGCCTCAATTTATTCGACCAGGCGCCAGTGACTTTGTCGGTCAGCATAATGTCCTCGAACTTCGAATCGACCAACATCTGTTTATAGTCCTGCACCGCCAGACTTTCTTGCGTGGCAATGAAGCGTGTCCCCATGTAGACCAGATCGGCGCCCATGATCTGTGCCGCTCGCAATGATGCTCCATCGGTCATGGCACCCGCCACGCAAATGATGCCTTGCCAGAACTCACGCACGGTTGCGATAAAAGCCGGCATCGCCATGGGACCGGTATGGCCGCCTGCCCCGGCGCAAACCAGCACCAATCCATCGACCCCCCAGGCGGCGGCTTTGCGTGCGTACGCGGGTGAGTTAACGTCAGCGAACACCAACCCCCCATAGGAATGCACCGCCTCGACCACCGCCTGCGGCCCGCCCAAAGCGGTAATCACCAGCGGCGCCCGGTATTTGACGCATATATCCAGATCCGGTTTGAGACGTGCATTGGTGCGATGCGCGACCAAGTTGATGGCCCAAGGGGCGGCCCGCTTTCCGGCCAGGCGCGCGGTAAGGCCAGCAAGCATTTCATCAAACATATCGGGTGTGCGGGCGTTGCCCGAAGGCATTGAGCCGATCACGCCATTCAGGCAGGCCGCAGCGATCAGATCGATGCCTGAAACCAGAAACATGGGCGCCGCCACCAGCGGCAAATCCAAAGCCGCGGAAAATGCTTCCGGCAAACGATCGGACAAATTCATCTGAAAATCCCCTGTCGATGTTGACGCGGATCGACCTCGTTCACGCGCGTTGCAACACGAACGATGCGGCGCCGGGATGGGGAGGCTCACTTATGGGCGCGGCCATCCACAACTTTTACTGTTGACACACCTTGCACCGTTGTCACTGCCTTGAGCGATAATCGAACCCGTGCACATACTATTGTAATTGAACCAATGTGGCAATTATTGACTGGGAAGTTGACTGGGAAGTGTGGATGGGAAGATGTGATTCGGAAGATTGCTATATTCAAATGGACTCGCCGTGGAGATCGGTTCGTTTCCTTCACTATTCACCCGTATCCCGCATGCAAAATTCGGGACGTGCCTGCTGGCCATAGCGTACGCTCGGTACCGGACGACAAATAGGCGCGTTGCCTGTCAAATTGCCTTTCAAATTGCCTTGACACTTCAAATACCTTTCAACTAGAATTAATTTAAGGTTCGTTTATAGAAGTTACATGTTCCGCCCCTGAGTTTCTTGCCCATGAGATTCTTGAGTGCGCGCCCCTTCAGGGCAGACCGCAACCATGGACTCTAAACGCTTGCCGCACAGTTCCAGGGGATGATCTCCATGTTCTACGAACCCGACAAAGGGAACCACGGTCTGCCGCGCAGTCCGTTCAAATCCTGCGTGGTACCGCGCCCGATCGGATGGATCACAACGCTCGCAGACGATGGCCGCGTCAATCTGGCGCCGTTTTCGCAATCCAATCTGCTGGGGTTCGATCCGGGTTACGTGATGTTTTCCGCCAGTGCTCATCCGCCTGACTGGCATCGCAAGGATTCAGTCGGTTTCGCCGAACGGCGTGGCGAATTTGTCTACAACATGGCGACTTATGCGTTGCGCGACAAAGTAACCTTGACCTCACGCATTCTCGATCGCGACGTGGATGAAATGGCAGCTGCCGGTCTAACGCCGGGGCCGTCTAGGCTGGTAAGACCGCCACGCGTCGCCGAATCGCCAATCAGCCTGGAATGCAAGTACTACACCACGGTCGTGTTTCCCGGACGCACACCGGAAACCACCCATTCCATGGTCGTAGGAAGGGTGGTCGGGGTGCATATCGCTGACGAATTCATTACAGGCGGCAAGATCGACATCGCACGCATCCGCCCGCTGGCGCGGATGGGATACGGCGATTACACCAGCGTCGACCATGTGTTTCCCGTCGATCCCAATGCATCGCCAGATGCCCAACAATACGGCTTTGACGGTGGGCGCTAACGATGCGTCGAGTTGCGCAGAGGCTGCCAACATGAACACGCCAACACCAACTGATTCATCGAGCTTAAACGATCTAAACCGCGGCCTGAAGCTTGTTATCAATTGAACCGATCGGAGAATGCGATGAAAAAGTGCTACCTACTGATGCTCATTGCGATTGCCACGGCAAGCTTGTCTGGAATCACCACAGTCGGCACGGCCATGGCGCAAACCTGGCCCGCCAAACCCATTGAACTGATCGTGCCTTTCCCGCCTGGCGCGGTTGACAGCAAAGTAAGAGTTATTGTCGAGCGCGCATCGAAGGTTCTGGGCCGGCCAATTGTCATGCAGAACAAGCCCGGCGCGGGTCAGCGCATCGGCACCACCGCATACCTGCGAGCGCCGGCGGACGGTTACACGCTCGGGGTTTTTACCAATGCCAACGGCGCGATCACGCCGGCGCTGGACCCCAATGCAGGCTATGACCCCAGAAAGGACTTTACCCTCATCTCACTCACCTACGAAGCTTCACTGGTAATGATTGCTCATCCTTCGCTGGGCGCCAACAGCATCAATGACCTGATACGGATCGCCAAGGCCAATCCGGGCAAACTCAACTATGGCTCATCGGGGGTCGGAGCCTCCTACCACCTGTGGTTCGAAGTATTCAAAAGCCTCGCGCAAATCGACATCACCCACATACCGTACAAAGGCTTGAGTCCAGCCATGCAGGAGTTGGTCGGCGGACAAACCCAGGTTATGTTTACCGATCTGGTGGGTGCACAACCCCTGATCGACACCGGCAGAATCATCGGCCTTGCGTTCACCGCGGAGCAGCGCTCCACGATATTGCCAAAGGTGCCCACCATGAAAGAGGCCGGCACGCCGTTTCTCGCGGCCAACTGGCTGGGGTTCGCCGGGCCCGCCGGAATCCCCAGGGATATCAGCGCGCGCCTAACCAATATTTTCAACGAAGTGACGCGCTCGCCCGAGGTGCGCGCGCAACTTGAATCCAGCGGCGGGCAGACGGTTCTCGGCCTTGGACCGACGGAATTCGCTGCCCGAGTCGCCAACGACTACGACAAATTCCGCGAGTTGGGAGAGCGCTACGGTATCAAAATCGATTGAGATGAATAACCAATTCGGTGGCCACGTGGAGGAAACTATTTATCGATCTTGACCTTCCGGTGATCGCGCGGCGCATACTATTTATCGATCTTGACCTTCCCGCTTCGAATCAGTCCGCCGAACAGATCCATGGAAGTGGCGATACTCGATTGAAACTCCACCGGGCCCGAGGCACGCACCAGATATCCCATGTCAATTATTGCTTTTTCCACACGCGGGCTCTTTAGTGCAACTGTAAAGGCGCGACTTAATCGCTGCATCACGTCAGATGGAATACCAGCCGGCCCTATATAGCCCACCCAGCCTTGGGAGACCAACGGGAACCCCAGCTCGGTAAGCGTCGGCGTACCAGGCAGTGCGGGTGCGCGCCTCACACTGGTCGTTGCCAGCGCCCTCACCCGGCCTGAGGAAATAAACGATTGTGCGCCGGCACCGGCGAGCATGTATTGAATGCTACCGCCCACGATATCGGAAAGAGCCTGCGCCTCCCCTTTATACGGAACATGAGTTGCATCGAACCCCAACATGTCATTCAACAGGACGCTATACATGTGAAAACTGGTCGCCGCGCCAGGAGTGCCGTAATTGAGCTTGTCGCGGTTCGCCTTTCCATAGGCGGCCAATTCGCCGGCCGATTGAATCGGCAGCTTGGGATTGACCACCAGAATCATAATGGTGTCGACCGCGATGGAAATATAGGAAAAATCTTTTAACGGATCGAATTCAGTGGAAGGGTCAATAAGGGGCAACGTCAATGTCGCGGGAACCGCGACGCCAATCGTGTATCCA
The DNA here is from genome assembly GCA_945897475.1 of Bordetella parapertussis. GTDB lineage: Bacteria > Pseudomonadota > Gammaproteobacteria > Burkholderiales > SG8-39 > 2-02-FULL-62-17. Next base: position 4,698 of record CAMDFL010000104.1, on the reverse strand, counting down.
TCCTTGGCCGCGCGTTTTATCACGCCAAGACCAATGCGCCCGCCCGCGCCCGCGCGAGTATCAATGATCAGCGGCTGTCCGAGATCCTTGGCGACTTCATCGGAAATCGCCCGGGTCACAATGTCGGTAAGGCCGCCAGGCGCGTAGGGCATAATCAAGGTGATAGGCCGTACCGGATACCCTTGCGCGGCCGCAACTGTCGCCCCAAGAAGTATTGCGCAAACCACAAACGCAGCGCCTAGATTTTTATGCATTGAGGTTTCTCCGAATGGCAACAGTGAAAATTTTCTGACAAACCCGTGCAATGAACGATCGCGCCAGATCAGGCCGGCAGACGCCGGTGCAAGAAATCGAGCACCACTTTGTTAAACTCGCCCGGTGCTTCCGCCCAGCCAAAATGGCCGGTTCCGTTCAGGCAGACAAACTCCGCATCCTTGATTTTTCCGGCCAGTTTTTCCATTACCACGGCAGGCGCCGTCTGATCGAATTCGCCGGCGATGCAAAGCACCGGAATGTTCATTCTCGACAGCACGGCGCGCGCGTCAAAACGAGTCACCGCGGCAACCGCGGCGCGAAATGTTTCCGGCTTCATCTGGGAAACAATCCTCACCACCAGTTCAACAGGCTCACCCGCCGCATCCCGGCTCATCATGCCGCGCAGCATTCCCGGTGCGAACTGTGCCAGCGTCTTGCCCGCATCCAGCGGAGCGACGCGATCGCTGATGAATTTTTGCTGCCATTCGCCCTGAAGATTGCCAAACGCCGCGCTGGTGGCCGACAGAACCAGACCATGAATGCGATCAGGAAGGTAGTCGAAGGCGCGCTGCGCGATCATGCCGCCAAAACTGTGGCCGATGACCACGTTTCGCTCACTGCCAGTCAGCTCCACCAGGCGCACCAGCGCCTCGGCAGACGATTCGGCGCTAAAGTCGCCGGGCAGCGGGCTCAAACCATAACCTGGCGCATCCCACGCCACCACGCGATATCCGCGCGCGCTGAATTCGTCAAGCTGGCTGCGCCAATATTCCTTCGCACCGAATGCCCCATGCAGTAGAAAAACCGTCGTCCTGCCTTCGCCGGTAACGCTGTAATCCGGAATGCGACCTTGTTTCATCGGTTTTTCCCCATCGACATGGACTAAACAGGCACCTTGCGGGTAACCTACAATTTATCTAATACTAACTTTCATAAATGAACCGTTTGATGGTACTAAGTCGTTATGCATTCGTCAACCTTCCTTTTACACTCTTTGATACCGCCCCAATTCAAGCATTGAGAAATTGGCTTGGCGCAATCAAATACGCGGCTTTTATGCTGAATTTTTAATTCGTATATTGATATTTTCCGTTACTTTATTAAAATATAAATCGGTTCATTAATAGAAGTTAAAATTTAGACCTTAATATCGCGACAAAACATTTCTTGGCAAGTTGACGATGAAACGCACGGACATTTCCTTTTCCGCGGATGGCGCGATCTTGCGCGGCTGGTGGTTCGCCCCGCAGCAGACCGGCAAAAAGCACGCAGTGATCGTCATCTCGCATGGCTACGCGGCGCACAAGGAAATGTACCTAGACCGTTATGCCAGCCGCTTCGCCGCAGCCGGTTATGCCGTGCTCGCCTACGATCATCGCGGATTTGGCGATAGCGACGGCGAACCCAGGCAGGAGATCAATCCCTGGCAGCAGATTGAAGACACCCGTCACGCGATTACCTTTGCAAGCACCCGGTCCGACACTGACGAAAACCAAATCGGTGTCTGGGGCACCAGCTACAGCGGCGGCCACGCGATTGTCCTGGGCGCGACCGACCGGCGGGTGAAATGCGTGGTCGCGCAGGTACCCACGGTCAACGGAACGGAAGGCGCGAAACGACGCATTGATGGTGAAGCGTTGCAGCAGCTTCTCGCCGCATTCGCCCTTGACCGCAAACAGCGCGCCAAGGGCGGTCCCACCGCGCATATTGCTGTTATTCCCGACACCGAAGGCGCACCGGCGGCATTTCGATATCCTGATGCGCTCCACTGGTACTCCCAGGCGTACAAGCTCGCACCCTTGGCCCGCAACGAAATCACCTTGCGCTCCGTGGAGTTTGCACGCGGCTACAATCCCGGCCAATACATCAGCCTGATTAGTCCCACGCCTTTGCTGATGATTGTCGCGGACAGCGACCAGATCACGCCTGCCGACCTGGCGCTGCAAGCCTACAACAGCGCGCTCGAACCCAAGTCGCTGGTGCTGCTTTCCCAAGCCGGCCACTTCGACGCCTACGAAAAATGTTTCGAACAAAGCGTGCAAGCAGCCGTTGATTGGTTTTTGAAACACCTTATTGCATAAAAAAAGGAGCCACAATTGCTGCAAGCCACCCACCGGGTCGCGCAATCCATCGCCTACCCGAACGACAATCCCTACCTGAATGGCGCCTGGCGTCCCGTGGATACGGAATGGACAGCCTCCACGCCGGAACTAAATGTCATTGGCGAAATTCCCAAGGACCTCGCGGGCCTTTATTTGAGGAACAGCCACAACCCTATACACGAATCCATCGGACGCTATCACCCCTTCGACGGCGACGGCATGCTTCACGCGATACGCTTTCGGGATGGCAAAGCAAGTTTTCGCAATCGGTTCACGCGAACCATCGGCTTCCTTGCCGAACAGGCCGCCGGCCGATCGCTATGGCCGGGGATCACCGAACCGCGTCAGGCCAGCTACCGGGGCTGGGGCGCCATCGGCGCCATGAAGGACAACACCGGCACCGACGTGATCGTGCATGCCGGTAAGGTGCTGGTATCGATGTCGCAATGCAGTGAACCCTACCGCCTCGATCCCGACTCGCTGGAAACGTTGGGACCCGATCGCAATTGGGCGCGGCGACTGGGCGAGCGTGGAATATGTTCGCATTTCAAACATGACGAACACACCGGGCACATGATGTTTTTCAATTTCGGCGAAACACCGCCCTATTTCAACTACGGCGTCGTCGATAGCAACAATGTCCTGGTGCATTTGGTGCCTATCGAATTGCCGGGACCACGCTGGCCGCATGACCTGGGCATGACCGAGCACTTCAGCATCATCCATGACCTGCCGATGTTCTTCGACCCCGAACTGCTTAGCAAAGGCGGGCACCGGTTACGATTCTATAGGGACCTGCCCAGCCGATTTGGCGTGATTCCGCGTTTCGGCACTAACGCGGACGTGAAATGGTTCGAAGCCGCGCCCTGCTACCTCCTGCATCTTTCCAACAGCTATGAAGATGGCGACGAGATTGTCATGGACGGCTGCATAGAGACCAACCCGATCCCCGACCTGTCCGGATTGCCCAAGGAGGGCTACGCCCGCATCATGGCGATGGTGGACATTCATCAAAAAGGCGCACACATGCACCGCTGGCGCTTCAATATGAAAACCGGCCAGACCACCGAGGAAGACATGGACGACCAGATCACCGAGTTCCCGATGGCAAGCGGCCAGCACGCAGGGAGGCCCTACCGCTACAGCTACAACGCCATTCCCCAGAAGGGATTTTGGTTGCTGGACGGCCTGAAACGGTATGACCTTCAGACCGGCAACACTCAAACATACATGATGCCTGAGGGCTGCCACGTGAGCGAGACGCCGTTCGCGCCCCGAATCGGCGCCACTGAAGAAGGGGATGGCTATCTGGTGAGTTTTATCACCAACACGAATACCCGAAAAGGCGAGTGCGCGATTTTCGATGCGCGCGAGATTGAACGCGGCCCGCTATGCACGGTAATTCTGCCAGACCATGTCCCGACCGGGACTCACACCTATTGGGCTCCGGATGCCTTGCTTTCCAAAGCCTGATACCCAGAAAACAAGAATTCTGGCTTCGGCAAACCCTAGCAGCCTGTCGGACTTGAATTGAAATCACGCCTCATAGCGGCCATGAAATTTGAACGGGGTACAAGAATGGAGGGATTGGGGAGGCAGCGCGTTCGAAGTTGTGTCTGCGCAGGCTTCCCTGATCGTTTATCCCGCCATTCCCCCAGTAAAAACCGCAATGACGTCGCGAGCGTCGCTTCGGCGGCGGCGCGATTTCCCACCTGATTCCCGCAAATTCCTCTCTCTGCTATCAGTAGGGATGCGAGCGCTCGCGACGCCGCGTCGAGTCTTTTCAATGACTTAAAGGCGCAGGTTCGACAAGTATATTGGTAGGGCGGTGGGGAATGAAAAAGGTTCGCTACGGTGTGCCAGAATTCACTTCGGCCGGCGAGGGTGTCGGACCTTTCGATTGCCGTCCAACTAGCCACAAAGGGCGGAGACGTCGCTGAGATCAAGAACGGCCGGTGGAGGGGGCTGCCTGTTCGTGGCGATCCAGCAGTGCTTGCGGGATGGCGGCTTGTGTTTCTATGGTCTCGTTTCTGTCGGTCATGGCGGCTCCTTGAGGTAGATAAGAGCCTAGCAAATTTTAATCTACACAAAATTCCTTACACCCTCCCAACGCCATGCGCAAGCTGGGGCTCACCCAAAAAGCGGCCGCCGAACGCATGGGCATCCCCCAACCCAAGGTGTCGACCATGCTTCGCGGTGACTTCACCAACCTTTCTGAACGCAAGCTGATGGACTGCCTGAACCGGTTGGGCTATGACATTGAAATCAAAGTGCGACCAGCGGCGGAGCCTTTAGGGCATTTGATGCTGGCGCCTGCCTGAACTGCACTGGCTGTGGTCGC
>CAMDFL010000103.1 GCA_945897475.1 Bordetella parapertussis | reverse complement strand
ATATCCGAAAAGCTGTGCGCGTTCCAACTCTCGAGAAAGAAGCCGCGCTCATCGCCGAATACGCGCGGCTCAATCAACAATACGCCTGGAAGTTCGGTGGAGACAACTTTCAATTCGTAATGCCTTCCTCGAGTAGCCGCAGCAGGTAGGCGCCGTAGCCGCTTTTCTTAAGTGGGGCGGCGAGTACGGCCAATTGCTCAGTCGTGATGTATCCCTTGCGCCAGGCGATCTCTTCCGGGCAACTAATTTTTAGTCCCTGGCGGCGTTCCACCGTCTGGATAAACGCGCCAGCCTCTATCAGGGAGTCCTGGGTTCCGGTATCCAGCCAGGCGTGACCGCGGCCCAGTGTCATGACATTGAGCTTGTTCATTGCCAGATAGCGGCTGTTCAAATCGGTGATCTCCAGCTCGCCACGCGCCGAAGGGGTCAATGATTTGGCGATAGCCGGTGCGTCGCAATCGTAGAAATACAGGCCCGTGACCGCATAGCGCGATTTGGGCATGCGCGGCTTTTCCTCCAGGCTGATGGCCTTGCCCAGGCGGTCGAATTCCACCACACCATAGCGCTGCGGATCGCTGACCTGGTAGGCAAACACCGTGGCGCCATCTTGACGGGCGTCCGCGACGTCCAGGTCTGTCTGCAAGTCGTGCCCGTAAAAAATATTGTCGCCCAGCACCAAGGCGCTCGGGCCCCCGGCCAGAAATGTCTCTCCTATGATCATTGCCTGCGCCAATCCATCGGGCGAAGGCTGGATCGCATACTGGATTTCCAATCCCCAACGTGCGCCGTTGCCGAGCAGGTGTTCAAATCTCGGCGTGTCCTCGGGCGTTGAAATAACCAGTATTTCGCGAATTCCCGCCAGCATCAGCGTACTCAGCGGGTAATAGATCATCGGTTTGTCGTACACCGGCAGCAATTGTTTGGATACGGCCTGGGTGATCGGATAAAGCCGGGTACCCGAGCCGCCCGCAAGAATGATGCCTTTTCGCATGGTGTCTACCTGTCAGGCCTTTAGGTTGCTAATGCGGTTATTAGGTTGCTAATGCGGTTATTAGGTTACTTATGCGGTTTAGGGGAAATCGCGGTGGGCGCGAAGAAGAATCTCGTTTTGTGAATTCGCCAAGGGGGTAGTCATTGTCAAGTCACCTCGCCTGGTAGTTTTTTTCGATCCAACGCTGATATTCACCTGAGCGAATGTTCTCAACCCAGGCGAGGTTTTCCAGATACCAGCGTATGGTTTGTTCCAGGCCCGTCTGGAAGCTGTGCGTGGGGGCCCAGCCCAATTCCTGCCGGATCTTATCCGCAGCTATGGCGTAGCGCCGGTCATGACCCGGCCTGTCGGTAACAAATCGGATCAATTCAGCGTATCGGCCTGATTGTCGCGGCGACAATTTATCCAGCAGCTCGCAGATTAAATTCACCACCTCAAGGTTTGTGTATTCCGATGATCCGCCAACATTGTAAGTCTCGCCTGGCCGGCCGCTATCCAGAATCAATCGCAATGCTTCGCAATGATCCGCGACATGCAGCCAATCGCGTACATTGCCGCCGTCACCGTACACCGGTAGCGCCTTGCCTTCGATGGCATTGAGCAGCACTAGCGGGATGAGCTTCTCCGGGAACTGCATCGGTCCGTAGTTGTTGGAACAGTTGCTGGTTAGCACCGGCAGGCCGAAGGTATGGAAGTAGGCGCGCACCATGTGATCCGAACCAGCCTTGGAAGCGGAGTAGGGGCTATTGGGCGCGTAAGGGGTGGACTCTGTGAATGCCGGGTCGGTGGCGCCCAGGGAGCCGTAGACCTCGTCTGTTGACACATGTAAAAAGCGGAAGCTCATCCGCGACTCGGCGTCCAACCCACCCCAGTAGTGGCGTGCTTCCTCGAGGAGACTGAAGGTGCCAACCATGTTGGTTTGAACGAAATCCGCCGGTCCGTGTATCGATCGATCCACATGGCTTTCCGCGGCGAAATGCACGATGGCCCGTACGCGATGTGTAGAGAGCATGCGGCCAAGCAGCGCGCGGTCGCAGATGTCGCCGCGAACGAAGGTGTGCCTGGCATCATTCTGTATTGACGAGAGGTTCGAGAGGTTCCCCGCATAGGTCAGTTTATCCAGGGTAACCACGGGTTCATCGCCGCGCGCGAGCCAATCCAGCACGAAATTCGTGCCGATGAAGCCGGCACCTCCGGTGACCAGCAATGTCATGGTTTTTGCCGTCCCTGGCTCACCAGAGCCATTAACTTCGCATATTTGTTAAAGCTATTCATGCACCCAAGGCTAACGTGAATCAGACCCGGCAGTCCATCGAGAAAGCCGAGACGAAGGAAATAGAATTTGATGAAGCGAAGAAAAGGCGAGAACAGCAAACGGGTCACCCCGGCGCGTTTGCCGGTCGCGAGCAATTGTGCGGCCTGCAGACTGGTATAGCGATTCTGCTTCTCCAGGTATTTGTCCATTGACTCAGCGGAATCATGCAGGAGATCGCCTTTCAGTTTTGCCGGTGCTGCCCTGGCAATAACCTTTTCGTGGACCGAATCATCGCTCCAGCGTGCATGAGCGCGATGAAACAGTCGCAGGCTCCAGTCCGGATAGCCTTCGCCGTGGCGCAACCAACGTCCAAGGAAGCGATTGCAACGCGCCATCTCGTAGGCCATTGCGCGGGGCGCGGCAAGTTCGGCGAGCAATGCGTTCTTCAGTGTTTCACTGATCATCTCGTCCGCATCCAGGCAAAGCACCCAATCGTTCGCGGCTGAGTCGACTGCAAACTGTTTTTGCCGGCCAAATCCCAGCCATTGTTTTTTCAGGATACGCGCGCCACGCCGGCGGGCAATCGCCAATGTCTCATCCGTACTGCCTGAATCAACCAGAAGTATTTCATCGGCAAATGATGCGCTGGCGAGGCAGGCTTCGATCTGCGTGCCGGCGTCACACGTGATGATCACCACTGAGAGCGGCATTGTGCGGTTTATAATCAATGTGTTATGGCTAAGGCCGGGGAAAAATTCGAGGTCCCTGGAATGTCGCTATGGGTATCCATAAAAGGATCCTCAGCGTGGCCGGAAATTCGCAATTTTAACCTTGCCGGAGGCCGCGAGATTTCAGCAATGAAAAAAATACTGATCATCAAAACCTCATCGCTCGGCGATGTCGTGCATAACTTTCCGGTGATTAGCGATATCCGTCAAAATTATCCGAACGCGTCGATTGATTGGCTTGTTGAGGAAGCTTACCTGCCCCTGGTTGGCTTGCACCCGGGTGTGCGCCATGGCATTCCCGTGGCCTTGCGCCGCTGGCGCGGCCGCGTACTTAAAAAAGATACCTGGACCGAAATCGGTGCATTTCGCCGATTGTTCAAAAACGAACATTACGACGCGATCATTGACACACAGGGCCTGCTTAAAAGCGCGTTATTGGCGTCTGTCGCGAATGGCCGGCGACACGGATTTGATGCCGCCAGCGCGCGCGAACGAATCGCGGCGCGATTCTACGACGTACGCCATCACGTGGCGCGCGACCAGAATGCCGTGGTGCGCAATCGCGAGCTTGCCGCAAGTGCGCTGGGCTATCGAATCCGTGAGTCCATCAAATACGGAATAAAAAACTATGGAATTAACGACAGCGACCCCGCGGAGCGCCAAAAAGCCGGACGCGAAATTGTGCTGCTGCATTCAACCAGTCGCGCCGACAAATATTGGGCGGAGGAGCATTGGATAGCACTTGGGCAACTGATTGAAGCAGCGGGCGCACAAGTGCTGCTGCCTTGGGGTAATGCCGTCGAACGATTGCGCAGCGAGCGAATCGCAAACCGCTTGCAACGTGCGGCTATACCCGATGCCTTGTCGATACAGGCGCTTGCTAGCCTGCTTACCCGTTGTAACGGGGTCGCTGGACTGGACACCGGTCTGACGCATTTGGCGGCTGCCTTGGATACACCGGTGGTGGCAATCTACTGCGCGACCGACCCAGGACTCACCGGCGTTTATGGAGCAAGCCGCGCGGTCAATCTGGGAGGTATTGATCGGGCGCCACGGGTGGCGCAGGTATTCGAGGCATTGTTATCGTGTGGTGCGATGTGATCTGGCGTTTCGGCTACACCTTGGTTTTGTGGCTCATGTTGCCCCTGGTAATGATGCGCCTGTGGCGGAGAGGTTTTCGCGAGCCTAGCTATCGCCTGGCCTGGGGCGAGCGCTTCGGGTTCTACACCGACATTCCGTCGCGCGCAGCAGAACAAACGACCATTTGGGTGCACGCAGTGTCTCTTGGCGAAGTGCATGCGGCAAAGCCGCTCATTGAAAAGCTGCTGGCAAGCTACCCTGGGGCGAGGATATTATTTACCCAAATGACGGCAACCGGCAGAGACGCGGCCTTGAGCATGTTTGCAGGTCGAGTAGAAATTTCATGGCTTCCATACGACTATCCGTATGCAGTGCGGAGTTTTGTTGATCATTTTAAGCCTAATATTGGAATATTTATTGAAACTGAAGTCTGGTTCAACCTAATTGAAGCGTGCCAGGCCGCGAGCGTTCCTTTGCTATTGGCGAATGCGCGTCTGTCGGAGAAATCCTGTCTGGGTTATTTGCGAATCGCGCCACTGGCGCGCAGGGCATTTGGCGCGTTTGCGGCCATCGCAGCGCAGACGGCGGCGGATGCTGCGCGTTTTTCGCGATTGGGCGCCACGTCCCCTGCTGTCATGGGCAACCTCAAATTCGACGCGGCCGCCGTCTCAGGATCGGATCAGCTTGCGCAAGTCTTTAAAACACGTTTTGGCGGGCGCTCTGTATTTCTCGCGGCCAGCACACGCGATGGCGAGGAGGAATTGCTGCTGGACGCCCTGGCCGAGATCCCATTGAAGGGGGCGCTTGTGGTCATTGTTCCGCGCCATCCTGATCGCTTCGATGCCGTTGCCGAATCGATGAAAAAACGTGGCCTGTCTTTTTTGCGCCGCAGCACCGATGCCGACATCCCGAACGATTGCCAATATGTTTTAGGCGACAGCGTGGGAGAAATGGGGGCCTACTATCGCGCCTCGGATGTTGCCTTTGTCGGCGGAAGTCTGCTGGATTTCGGCGGACAGAATCTCATTGAAGCCTGTGCCGCTGGAGTGCCGGTGCTGATAGGCCCCTTTACCCGTAATTTCGAGGACGCGGCTGGAATGGCGATTCGAGAGGGCGCGGCTTTGAGATTGAAGAACGCCAATGAAGTTGTCGCGCGCGCCGCTTTATTGCTGGCGAATTCGCAAATTCGCGGGGAGATGGCTAGCGCCGGTCGCGATTTCAGCGCCCGTTACCAGGGTGCGACAGACAAGATGTTTGCCATCGCCGCTGGTCTGCTTGAAACCAGGAGTCCGTCAAAAGCGAGGCGGATATGATCAATTGTTGCTGTCAGTGGTTTTCAAGCAATCGCCGGTCGTATCCAAGGAATTGTTGGTGGTTTCGAAGCAATCGTCGGTAGTTTCGAAGCAATCGCTATTCGTTTCGAAGTAATCCTTAGTCGTTCCCCAGCAAACGATTGACCGCTACAACGTCCTCGTCGATAAGTGTTCCCGCCGCTGCTTTCAGACGCAGGCCGTTCATGATGGTGTCGTAGCGGGCACGGGCGAGATCGCGTTTAGTGGAGAAAAGCTGCTGTTGCGAATTGAGCACATCAATGTTGATTCTTACCCCAACTTCGTAGCCAAGCTTGTTTGAGGCCAGCGCCGTTTCCGAGGATGTGACCGCCTGCTCAAGTGCTCGCACCTGTGCAATGCCATTGGTGACGCCGACGAAGGATTGGCGCGCCAAGGTGGCCGCCTGGCGGCGGTTGCTCTCCAAATCCGAGCGTGATCGATCCAGATTGGCAAGCGCCTCCCTGATTCGTGAGTCGACCGACCAACCAGCGAAAATTGGGATCGCCAATTGCAAGCCCAAGGTGCCGCTTCGTGTATCCGCGCCGATTCCATTATTGACGCTACTGCCTACCGCGCTGTTCGCCACCGTAGCCACGAGATCGAGGGTGGGTCTATGTCCGGCGCGAGCGCGTTCGACTTCGCGCGCGGAGATTTCCGTGGCCGCCTCTTGAATGCGAACGGGATATGCGTTTTTCTGAGCAGTGCCGACCCAATCATCCATGCGCGCAGGCTCGGGTGGGGCCATTTTGAAGCTCGAACGAAGTGGCGTCAGGTTTTCCGGCAGCTTCCCGACAATCTGCTGCAAGGATTGATTTCGTAACTCCAAGTCATTTTGCGCCGCGATCTCCTGAGAAACAGACAGGTCGAATCGAGCCTGCGCCTCGTTGGTGTCGGTGATCGTGGTTGTACCCACTTCAAAATTCCGCTTTGCCTGGGCCAGTTGCTCCGTGATTGCAGCTTTCTGCGCACGAACGAAAGCTAAGCCATTCTCCGCGTTGAGCACATCGAAATAGGCCTGGGATACGCGAACCACGAGGTCTTGAAACGCCTGCCCAAACTGAGCTTCTGCCTGCGAAACCTGGTACTCGGCCTGTTCATACTGGAGCGTATTTTGCGGTCGGTACAGCGGCTGCGTCAGGGTGATGGTGAAGACGTTGCTCGAGAAATTCCGCGTGACCGGAAAATTGCTGGTGGGCAGGCGTTGCAGTATATGGTTATTGCTATGCAGTGAATTACCGGTCAGGTTAATCGTCGGCAAGGTCAGGGCGCGTCCTTGCGGTAAGCGCTCTCGACCCGCGGCCACGGCAAATCGCGCGGAGGTATAGGTCGCGTCATTGGCCGTTGCGTCGCGAAACACCTGTAGTAAATCTGCGGCGAGGGCATTGGACGCAAACAATATTGAGATGGACACGGCAAGCGCCGGAGTAAGGTTTCTCATGAACAGTTTTTTCAGTAGGTCGACATCGCCGGGTCGATTTGACGCGCCCAAGCGTCGACACCGCCCGAAAGATTGTGAAGTTTGTTGAATCCGCTGCGCTCAAGAAACAGCGCGACCTGCATGCTGCGGGCGCCATGATGGCATATCAGTACGGTCTCGGCGTCGGGGTTCAAACCGGTGCATTGGTCGGCAATGCTGTTCATCGGCATCGAGATCGCGTTCTCGATGCTGCAAATCTGGACTTCCCAAGGTTCTCGCACGTCAATCAGAACCGGAGGCGCTTGCGATTTGTCATCGAGCCACGCGCGCAATTGTTGCGGCTGAATTGGCGAGATGGGCATGATCAGAATTGAAACCGGACGGGCTGTTGTGCATTGTCCAGTGGCGCCGCGCAGGTTTCAAACATTTCGTCCTGATGAATCGCACTCGAGGAGTTTTTGCTTATCATGCGAGCGCTCATAACCGGCGCGTCGCCAACGATGGCAAACATCCTGCCGCCCGGTTTGAGCTGGTCCAACAGGCTCGCAGGCAGCACGGGGACGGAACCGGTCAGCACGATCACGTCGTAGGGCGCTTTTTTGGGCCAACCGAGCGCCGCGTCGCCGACCTCCACGATGGCGTTATCGATGCCTTGCGCCGCCAGATTCGTTTCCCCCAGTTTGGCGAGCCGGGAGCTGATGTCAACGGAAACGACCCTTCCCGCGCACTGCGACAACAAGGCGCACAGATAGCCCGAGCCGGTACCGACTTCCAGCACGCTTTCAGATCTTTTGAGCTTGAGTTCCTGCAGCACCCTGGCTTCCATTCTTGGCGCCCACATGCGCTCGCCTGGCGCCTCGCCAAGCGGAATTTCAAGATCGCAAAAGGCGAGCGACCGGTAGGCTTCGGGAACGAAATCCTCGCGATGTATCCGATAGAGCAGATCAAGGATCTCCTGATTCAGGACGTCCCAGGTTCGAATCTGCTGTTCCACCATGTTAAAGCGGGCCTGCTCGATGTTTTGCACTGGAGTCATGATCTTTGGGAGGCGATGAGCCACTAAAAGGGATGGAATTCTAGCATCGCCTGATCAATTCGCAGTAGCGATGTTCGACACGACGACGTTCAGGGCCTCCATACGCGCCACTATGCATTGGGGCGGCGGGAGCGAATCCATGCGCCTAGTTTGACCGTAGCTTGCGCAATATCATCGAGGTAGGTGTATATCACCGGCACCACGATCAATGTCAGCAGGCCCGAGGTGATGACGCCCCCTATGACCGCCTGACCCATGGGCGAGCGTTGTTCGCCGCCTTCGCCCAGCCCCAGTGCCAGCGGAATCATTCCAAAAATCATGGCGAAGGTGGTCATTAAAATCGGGCGCAGGCGAACGCGGCCGGCTTCCAGAACAGCTTGAAATCGGGGCCGGCCCTGCTTGCGTGAATGATTGATGAAATCCACCAGCAAAATAGCGTTTTTGGTTACCAGCCCCATCAGCATGATGAAGCCGATGATGGAAAAAATATTCAGCGTGGATCGCGCCGCCAGTAAAGCCAACACCACGCCGATCAGGGACATCGGCAGGGAAATCATGATGGCCACCGGTTGCAGAAACGAGCCGAACTGCGATGCAAGTATCAGATAGATAAAGATCACCCCCAAAGCAAGCGCCTGCACCGCAAAAAAGAAAGTCTCCTCGATGTCCTTGGACGACCCGCCCATGCTGAAGCGATATCCGGTGGGCAATGCAATCTGTGCGACTCTGGAGCGGATCGATTCCGAAAGTTCACCGGTCGACGCGCCGAAAACATTGGCGGTAACGAGTATTTCGCGCTCCTGTTCACGCCGGTTGATCTGTTGCGCGCCATAGCCCTCGTGAAGGGAGGCGACATCGCGCAGCAGCACCAAGCGGGGCGCACCGTCGTTATCCAGTTGGCTGGAGGTCAAAGGCAGCCTAGCCACATCCGAAATCTGCGCGCGATCCGCGCGCGAGCTGCGCAGCACAACATCATGGTATTGGTTGTCGGGGCTACGCCAGTTGCCCACCACCTGCCCCGCGAGCAGCGGTCGCGCCGTGGCCGTCAGATTTCCAAGTCCGATTCCGAGCTCGCTCGCAAACTCGCGTTTCAACTCTACAATGATCTGGGGCTTTTCGGATTTATTGGAGCTGTCGACGTCCACCGCGCCTGGGGTTTCGCGCATGATCTGCATGACTTGGCGCGAGATTTGATCGAGCACCTCGCGGTCCTGGCCCAGAATCGAAACCTGTAACGGCTTACCGCTGGATACGGGCTTGAACACGCCCACCTGATTGAGTTCTATGCCAGCGACTTCGGCAAGGCGCGCTCGCATGGCTTGAGCGAGCTCGCCTTGACCGCGGACGCGTTGTTTGCGCGGGATCAGTTGCACAAAAATGTTGGCATTGTTTTTTCCCTGGCCGAAACCTGTGTTGATGGTTGCGTAGGTATGCCGAACCTCGGGAAACTCACGCAATACGGCGTCGACTTGGCGTGTTTTCTCCTGCGTCAGATCAATCGATGAGCCAACCGGCGTCGCGAATTGAACCTGCAGTTCCGAAAGATCCGGATCGGGAACGAACTCGGTGCCGACGAAGCGCAGCAAGGGAAACGCCGAGAGAAAGCTCACTAAAGCGATGACAAGCACGGTTTTCCTATTAGTAAGGCTCCAGCCGAGCACGCGTTCATAGCCTGCCGATAGCCGCTCCATGAGGCCATGGCACCAGGCAAGCAGCCTGCCTATCGGGCCATTGCTGAACTTTCCCTCTGCTTGCGGGTCATGCCAGATCGAGGAGAGCATCGGGTCCAGCGTGAATGAGACAAACATCGAAATCAGCACGGCAGCCACAACGGTCAAGCCGAACTGATGAAAAAACCGACCGATAATGCCGCCCATGAAACCGATGGGCAGAAACACTGCGACAATCGAAAGTGTGGTGGCCATCACCGCGAGACCGATCTCGGCCGTTGCCTCGATCGATGCGCTACGGTGGTCCTTGCCCATGGCCACGTGTCGGACAATATTTTCTCGAACCACGATCGCATCGTCGATCAATAAACCTACTGACAGGGATAGCGCCATCAAGGTCAGAAGGTTGAGCGTAAACCCCCAGAAATAAACGAATAGAAATGTTCCAATCAGCGCGATTGGCAGAGTGAGACCGGTAATCACAGTGCTGCGCCACGAGGCAAGAAAAAGAAACACGATGCCTATGGTGAGAAGCGCCCCATGGATCAAGGTGCTTTTTACATCGGCCACCGAGTTGCGTATGCCGGTTGAGTAGTCGCGAACTATCTCCAGACGTACGTCGGAGGGTAGAAGGGCTTGCGCAATGGTAACGGCCTCGCGAACGCCGTCGACCACTGCAATGGTGTTTTCACTTTGCGCCTTGATCACGTCTATGGATAGCGCGCGCACGCCATTGATGAGCGCCGCGGTTTCCTCTTCCTGTTGACCATCCGCAACATCGGCAATTTGTCCAAGCAATACCGGTTTGCCGCCGCGCCGCGACACAATCAGATTTCGAAATTCGGCAGGGTCCAGCATGCGGCCGCGGATTTGCACCACACGTTCACCGCCGGGATCAATCAAGCTGCCTGCGGGCGTTTCCTGGTTTTCGGAGCGCAGCGCTTGTATGACCTGATCGGCGCCCACCCGATGCGAGATCATGTCCTCGGGACGCAGGGTGACGCGAATTTCCCGCTTGATGCCGCCCACGATGGTGGCCTGCCCTACGCCGGCCACAGTCTCGATGCGTTTCTTGACGATCTGGTCGGCCAGGGTGGTCAGCTCCCGCAACTCGCGCGAGGGCGAGGTGACTGCGACTGAAATAATTGGAAAATCGTCGGGATTGAAACGGGTGATGCGAGGTTCACGGATTTCGGCGCGAAACGTGGGCCGCACCACAGCGATCTTCTCGCGCACGTCCTGAGCTGCAGTCTTGGGTTCGACGCTCAGTTTAAACTCCACGATGATCACTGAGAGGCCTTCGTAGGAGCGCGACATCAGCGTTTTGATGCCACTGACCGAATTGACCACCTCCTCGATTTTGCGAGTGACTTCCTCCTCGACGTTCTCAGGCGAGGCGCCGGGATACTCCGTTTGCACCACGACCACCGGAAAATTAATGTCCGGGAATAGCTCAACTGACAGTCGCTGATACGAAAAAAGACCGAGCACCAAGAGGGCGGCCATCATCATGGTCGCGAATACCGGGTTAGCGATGCTGACGCGGGTGAACCACATAGATAAGCTTTAGCCGCCTTTGCGATTCAAGATTCGCACCGACGCAGCTTCGTTGAGGATGCCTAGGTTATTTTTCACAATGACATCGCCTGGGGCGATCCCAGACAGAATATGGGTCCGCCCGGCACCGTCGTCTTCGCCAGGCGAAATTTCTGCGCGTTTCAGGCTATTGCCGTCGATGATATAGACATAGGGCTTGCCACGGTCCGCGCGTATGGCGGCTGTAGGGATGACCAATGCATTGTCGATACGCCGCAATTGAATCGCCCCTTGCGCGAACATTCCCGCGCGCAAATGGGCACCGGCATTGTCGATTACCGCATAGACATTGATCGAGCGGGAGCCGGCGTTTGTCGCGGGGTTGATGCGCTCCAGCGTCCCGGTGAACGCGCGAGCGACAGCGCCCTCGACGCGAATGCTTAATTTCTGACCCACGCGCACCTCGCCTATGCGGGCGCTCGGCAGCGTCGCTTCGAATTCGAGTCGAGACAAGTCCACGATGGCCAGGATCCGCCCATCCAAGGCGATTCGCTCGCCGGGTTCGGCAAACCGTTGTGACACCACTCCATTGATGGGCGCTACCAGCACGGCATCGTCTTGTGATTTTCGGGCCAGGGCGCGTTCGGCCTCAGCGGACCGCAGCCTGGCGAGCGCCACGTCATAGGCGTTCTGGGTTGCATCAAAGGCGTTGCGTGAAATGAAATTTCTGTCCACCAGCGACAGTTGTGTAGCGCGATTTTTTCCGGCGAGATCGAGTTGTGCACGGGCGGCCTCGACATCCGCGTCGCGCGCCGCCAGGCGGGCCAGGACCTCGGTCTGGTCGATGCGGGCAAGAACCTGCCCTTTCTTCACCGCCATGCCTTCGCGGACATTGACTTCGATCAACTCGCCCGCCACTTTCGCCTTGAGCGTTGCTTCGTCCAAAGGGTGGAGCGTGCCGGTAATGGGGATGCCGCGAACAAAGGTTTCGTTTTCGACCGTCAACAAATCTGAAGATAGAAATTCCAGCGTTGATCGCGTGCCTGGCGCCGCCGATTGGGCTTTATTGCCAGAAATCTGCGCGACGCCGATAAGCGCCGCCGCAGCGACTAATGCGCCGATCAGCAAATTCAGCCACGGGATATTTCGGGAAGGAACGCCGTTCATGATGGCAACGCAGGACACATGGAAATGCCGCCATTCTGAGCGAAATCGCTCATGCCAGCTTGCCATACGCTTGCCAATAGAGTAATTTCCGCGCTGCAACGTAGGGGTCCTGTTGGTGTTCACGATTGTGGATTGTTTTCACGCTTGTGGATTTCCAGGGGTGAGAAATACCCTCCGAACCTGATGCGGGTAATGCCGCCGAAGGGAAGCGTTCGCGAAAGCCACGGCTCCCTTCGAACAATTTATTGAGGAGCTTTTCTATGGCAGCCAATCCTAAATTTCTGGCGGCAACAGCGCAGGTCGATGAGGCTGCGATCAAGGCTTTGCCGAATTCCAAGAAGATTTATGTCGAGGGTTCTCGGTCCGATTTGCGCGTGCCGATGCGCGAGATTTCGCAGTCCGATACACCGGCGTCTTTTGGCGCGGAGCCGAATCCGCCGATCTACGTCTACGACTGTTCTGGCCCTTATACCGATCCCGACGTAAAAATCGATATTCGACAAGGACTGACTGCCCTACGCCAGCCTTGGATCGACGAGCGCGGTGATACCGATGTGTTGCACGAGCCCACCTCCAGGTTTGGCTTGGAACGCTTGAATGATACGAAGTTGGCCGAGATGCGTTTTGGTTTGAAAAGGCGTCCGCGTCGCGCCAAGTTGGGAAGCAATGTTTCGCAAATGCATTACGCGCGAAAAGGAATCATCACCCCGGAGATGGAGTACGTCGCCATCCGCGAGAACATGGAGCGCCAGCGCTACGTGCAATCCCTGCATGCCACGGGCCCGCAGGGGGAAAAGCTCGCTAAACTGATGATGCGTCAACATCGCGGCGAGTCTTTCGGCGCCGCGATTCCTTCTGAAATCACCCCTGAGTTCGTGCGCAGCGAAGTGGCGCGCGGCCGCGCCATTATTCCGGCCAACATCAATCACCCGGAAGCTGAGCCGATGATCATCGGTCGCAATTTCTTGGTCAAGATCAATGCCAACATCGGCAACTCCGCGGTGTCCTCGGGCATCGCCGAAGAAGTCGAAAAAATGACCTGGTCGATCCGTTGGGGCGGCGATACCGTCATGGACCTGTCCACCGGAAAAAATATTCATGAAACGCGCGAATGGATCGTTCGTAACAGCCCGGTGCCAATCGGGACCGTGCCGATTTATCAGGCCCTGGAAAAGGTGGATGGCAAAGCCGAGGACCTGACCTGGGAAATGTTCCGCGATACCTTGATCGAGCAGGCTGAACAGGGTGTGGACTACTTCACCATTCATGCCGGCGTCTTGTTGCGTTATGTGCCCATGACGGCCAACCGCATGACGGGCATTGTCTCCCGTGGCGGATCGATCCTCGCCAAATGGTGCCTGGCGCATCACAAAGAGAATTTCCTCTACACCCATTTCGAGGATATTTGCGAAATCATGAAGGCCTACGATGTCTCCTTCTCACTGGGCGATGGCCTGCGGCCAGGTTCCATCTGGGATGCCAATGACGATGCCCAGTTGGGCGAGCTAAAAACCCTGGGCGAGCTCACGCAAATTGCGTGGAAGCATGACGTTCAGGTGATGATCGAAGGCCCTGGTCATGTACCGATGCAGCTCATCAAGGAGAACATGGATCTGCAGTTAGACCAATGTTACGAGGCACCTTTTTATACCTTGGGACCACTGACTACCGACATCGCGCCGGGATACGACCACATCACCTCGGCGATCGGCGCGGCGCAGATTGGCTGGTACGGCACGGCGATGCTTTGTTATGTGACGCCCAAGGAGCACCTCGGCCTGCCGGATAAAAAAGACGTCAAGGACGGCATCATGGCCTACAAGATCGCTGCGCACGCGGCGGATCTTGCCAAAGGGCATCCTGGCGCTCAGATTCGCGACAACGCCTTATCCAAGGCACGCTTCGAGTTTCGCTGGGACGACCAATTCAATCTCGGTCTTGACCCGGATACCGCCAGGGAGTTCCACGACGAAACGCTTCCGCAACAAGGTGCCAAGGTGGCGCACTTCTGCTCCATGTGCGGTCCGCATTTCTGTTCAATGAAGATCACCCAGGATGTGCGTGACTACGCGGCCAGCCAGGGCTTGGACGAGCAGGCCGCGTTGAAAAAAGGCATGGAATCGAAGGCGGTGGAATTCGTCAAGAAGGGCGCGCAAATCTACAGCAAGGCGTGATATCGACGCGAAACAACAGGAGCCGCATTTATCGAGAAGATCATAATTCATGACAAAAACATACCCCATACGATGCTGTCATGTTTTTGGGAATGATCAATAGATAATGGATTTAGTGCTCCTCAAAGCCCTGATCATGGGCGTGGTCGAAGGACTGACCGAGTTTCTCCCCATCTCCAGCACCGGCCACCTCATCCTGGCCGGCGACTTGTTGGGCTTCAATGACGACAAAGCGAAGGTTTTCGAGGTCGTCATTCAGACGGGGGCAATGCTCGCTATCGTATGGGAGTACCGGGAACGTTTCCTGGGGGTTCTCTCCGGCCTTGGCAGTGATCGAACCGCGCAACGTTTCGCGGCAAATCTTTGTGTCGCTTTCTTGCCGGCCGCTTGTCTTGGACTGGCATTTGGCAGTTTGATCAAATCGCATCTGTTCAAGCCGGTGCCTGTGGCGCTTGCCTTCATCATTGGCGGGATGGTCATTTTGTGGGTAGAGCGCCGCCAACGCGTGTCGCGAATCGAATCCGTGGATGACATGGGCTGGCGCGACGCGCTTAAAGTCGGCTGCGCGCAGGCGTTCGCGCTGATACCGGGCACCTCACGTTCTGGCGCGACCATCATTGGAGGCATGCTTTTTGGCCTATCGCGGCGCGCCGCGACCGAATTCTCATTTTTCCTGGCGGTGCCCACGCTCCTGGCGGCGGGCGTCTATGACCTGTGGAAACACCGTGGCTTATTAAGTATCGATGACTTGGGAATGTTCGCGGTGGGTTCGGTCGCCGCATTTCTCTCGGCGTTCGCCTGTGTGCGCTGGCTAATTCGCTATGTCGCTACGCATGATTTCACCCCGTTTGCCTGGTACCGGATTGGCTTTGGTGCGCTTGTTATCCTGACGGCTTACACAGGCTTGGTGGATTGGACTTGATCGGTTTAACTTTGAATCCAGGGCAAACCTGCCGCGCGCCAACCCCCCAACTGGTTGCGGTGGCCATTTTCGTTTTTGTCGCCCTCGAAGCCCTCCAGCACGTTATAGCAATTGGCATAGCCTGCCTGCATTGCCGCTACGGCGGCATTGTGCGACCTGGCGCCGGAGCGGCAAAGAAATAGGAGGGGCGCCTGGCTCGAGGGTACGGCAGCTTTCAGTTGCTCGATGAAATGGACATTTTTTTCGCCCTCAGGCCAACTGTTCCATTCGACGCATAGTGCGTCCGGGATCCGGCCCACCCAGGCAAGCTCGGCTTCGGTTCGAACATCCACCAACCTGGCATTGGCGTCGCCTTGCAGGATTTCGTTGGCCTCCGCTGGGAGAAGCGCCCCGGCATAGGGGATATTTTTTTCAGCGCAACGCGTTTGGGCACGAGCGAGAATGGTTTTCAGATCGTCCATGGGATATGTGTCTGATGAATTGAACAATATTGATATTATCAATTTCCCCGAAGAAGGCAACGGTACTTGTCCGGTACCGGTTCGCACTGGTTCGGTGCGCAATAGGATTTTTGAGCACTACTATGGCGCGATGCACCACAGGCTTGCCATGGTGCTGC
>CAMDFL010000102.1 GCA_945897475.1 Bordetella parapertussis | reverse complement strand
GGTAGGGCCGGCGAGTACGAATTGCCTGGGTGAATTGCGGTTTGCGATCACCAGCTGATGACTGAGGCTCGGATCGCCGTTTTTTTGTTCGACTTCTCCTCTTTGGTTATATTCGAGAACAAAAGCGAGAACGGTTTCTTCGTCGGCTTGTACCGCAAGCATCGCGCCACGATCGGCGCCTGCGTTTTTCGTGGCCATTAATTGGCCGCGCAAATTGGACAGTTGGTGCAATGCCTCCGATTGGATCCGACCGGCGCCGCATAGCGCCGAGAGTTCGCCGTAGCTATGGCCGCATGCGGCGTGCGCCGTCACACCGAAAAAATTCAGAATCTTCAAAGCACCCATACTCACAGCGCCAAGCGCAGGTTGCGCGATGTCAGTGGACTTGAGTGCCTGTTCCTGCTGTTGGCGTGTCTCATCCGAAAAAGCCGGATGTGGATAGATGAAATCGCTCAGCTTTGGCGCGCCAATGCGTGCCCCTTCAGTCGTGGCCCGTGCGCCGGCGAATATACCGTCAGCCTGCGCCAATGCATCGAGCATGTCTGGGAACTGGCAGGCCAGGTCGCGCAGCATGCCGACGTATTGAGAGCCCTGTCCTGGGAACAGAGCTGCCAATTTCCCCTTGGATTTGCCCGAGCCAAACGCAATTCCGACAGGGGCGATCCAGGAGGTCTTATCGGGGTTTTTCTCCAGCATTGTGAGCGCCGTGTCGCGCAGATCCTTGCGTAGCGATTTTTCGCCGACCACCATGAGCAAGCGGTAGTTTGCCGCTTGAAGGTCGATCTTGCGGGAATCATGGGCGGTGCGTCTGAAGTCAAGCCAGGAGCAATCTGTGGGGTGCGCGGCAATTTGCGCCTTCAAATCAGCAATGCTGTTGCCAGAGAATACGAGTATTTCCACATCGCCATCCCAATCAACCTGCGGTTTGATTGGGCTATGTTCTTCCAGCACGCAGTGAAAATTGGTGCCACCGAATCCGAGCGCGCTGACGCCGGCGCGGCGTGGATGCGAAGGCGCAGGCAGCCACGGTCGCTTGCCTGTATTGATATAAAACGGCGAACGGCCCGGCGCAGCGCCCTGCAGCGGTTGCTTGACTTTGATGGTCGGCGGAATGACTTTCTGGTGCAAGGCCATAGCCGCTTTGATGATTCCCGCCACGCCGGCAGCGGCCTTTGTGTGGCCTATTTGGGATTTTACCGAGCCCAATGCGCACCACGCCCCCGCATGTTCGGTCGATTGAAACACCTCGCTTAAAGATGCCAATTCAGTTGCATCGCCGACTTTGGTGCCGGTGCCGTGCGCTTCGATCATACCTATGCTGCCCGGCGTTACACCGGCAATTTCATAGGCGCGCGCTAGCGCCAGTTTTTGTCCATCGGCGCGTGGCGCATAGATCGCGCTGCTGCGCCCGTCGCTGGAGGATGCGGTGCCTTTGAGCACGGCATAAATGCGATCGCCGTCGCGCTCGGCGTCCTCCAGTCGTTTGAGCACCAGCATGCCCAGGCCTTCGCCGAGCACCGTCCCGTCGCAATCGCTGTCGAAAGGTTTGGCGTCGCCCGTCGGCGAGAGCGCGGGTGTCTTGGAGAAGCACATGTACATGAAGATATCGTTGAAGGTATCCACGCCGCCGGTGATCACCATGTCGGAGCGGCCGGCGGCAAGTTCCAGGCTGGCCAGATGAATCGCCGCGAGGGAACTGGCGCAGGCTGCATCGACAACGCAGTTGGTTCCGCCCAGATCCAGGCGGTTGGCTATGCGACCTGCGGCCACGTTGCCCAGCAGACCGGGAAACGAATTCTCTTGCCAGCCGACGTAGGAATCTGAGATTCGTTGCACCACGTCTTCAGCGACCGCAGAATCTACGCCAGCGTCGTGCAGTGCACGGCGCCAATGCGGATGGCCGAGGCGGGCGCCTAGCGGGATCACCAGCTCCAATGCGCCGGTGACACCAAGAATGACGCTGGTGCGCTCACGATCGAATGCCCGACCTGCGGTGCTGCCCGCATTGCTGCCCACGGCATACCCCGCATCGACTAGCGCTTGCTGCGCACCCACCAGACTCAATAATTGCGTGGTATCGGTGGCCTCGATGTCCTTGGGCGAAATGCCGAATTCCATGGGATTGAAGTTGACAGGCGATAGAAAACCTCCGCGCGCGGCGTAGGTTTTGTCCGGCGCTTTTGGGTCCTCGTTGAAATAGTCTTCGGCGTTCCAGTGCGTGCCCACAGGAATCGGTGTGATCGCATCCACACCGTTCTTGATGTTCGCCCAATACGCCTGTAAGCCGTCTGCCTTGGGAAACAGACAACTCATACCGACGATGGCCAGCGGAATACTATTTTTGATCATGGAAATTATTTTTGATCATGGAAATTGTTTTGATCATGCGCGGTTCTTAATTTTTAATCCCGGTCAAAAAAGTGCGGGAATACTTCCCTGATACTAAGGTGCCGTCTCAGTCATTGCGAAACGGCGCGCTAAACAAGTGCTTCTTCAATGGCCGCAGGCTCCAGTGGATGCCAGCCCGCCAGGCCCACCGGCAAGCGAATCCCTTGAGTAAAAAGCTGTTGCAGCCGCAATTTCACCGCTGCGCCATAGAGCAGATTCCGTGCAACCACAACGACACTGCGATTCTCCGGTTTTTCGAGGAAGCTGCCTCGCGTCCACTCATTGAAGGCCCCCATCGCCGGACCACACCAAACCTGATAGTCCATCGCACGTGTCGGTTCCCCAGCGTTTGCCCAACGGGAGCTTTGGCCCAGGTAAGCGCGAAAAACCAGGGCCATCTTGTGCTTCGGATCGCGTTCGGCCCGCTCCACCTGCCTGGGGTCGCGTTTATTAAAAAATTCCCGGGTGCTGTGCCAAGCTTCTTCAAGCGTGACACGGAGCAGTTGTTTTTCAACAAAGGTCCGGTCGGCGTCCGGCAGCGCTTCGAGGCTGGGATACGCCCGATAAAGATCAAAAAGCTTGGCCGCGCGCATGGCGAACATTGTACCGCGCTTGAGCACTTGAACCCGCACGCCCATCTCGAACATATCTGCGGCGGGCGCCATGGCGATATCGGCCTGCTCGGCCTGCGAGAGCATCGTTCGCACTGCGTCGCAGCTGCCTGATTCGACGCATGCCTGATTGATTGACCCGGTCAGCACATAGGCTGCCCCCATCGCAAAAGCTGCCGACAGCGCCGAGGGTGTGGAAATGCCGCCGGCTGCGCCGACACGCAAGCTGTGCTGATAAGCTTGCTTGGATTGGATTCGGTCGCGCAAGGCAAGCAGGCTGGGCAGGAGAGTGACTAGCGGTCGATTGTCGGTGTGCCCGCCCGAGTCGGCTTCTGCGGTCACATCCTGGGCCATGGGGATCATCGCCGCCAGTTTGGCTTGCTCGGTGGTAATTTCGCCGTTACGCACCATCTCCTGCAGGAATTCCGCCGGCGGCGGGGAGAAAAATTGCGTCGCGACCTCGGCCCTGGATACCTTGGCGATGATTCGATTCGGTGTGATTATTCGCCCATGGGTATCGCGCGAGATGCCGCTGACGCGGTAGCGCACCACCGGAAGCGTGAGGCGCAAATAAGCCGAGGCCTCCACCAGGCGAATCTCCCGACGCAAATACAATGCGACAACGGCGGCTTCCAGCTCAGGCTCGTTCGGGCTATGGATTAGATTGAATCCGAACGGCAGACCTTCCAGGGAGCTGGTGATCTGGTCGATGGCCGCTTCAATGCGTTCCAGACTCAATCCCGCCGCGCCGAAGAATCCAAGCATCCCCGCTCGGCTCATTGCCAACACCAGGCTTGTAGAGGCGATGCCGTTGGCCATGGCGCCGGCCACATAGGCGTAGCGCAGGCCGTGATCCTGGCAAAACGCAGGGTCGCCAAGATTTTCCGGGAGAAGTGCAGGGGCGTAGCCCAACAACGGGTAGCCATCCTGTGCCCCCGCGTGGAATTCGAAATCCAATGCTCCGCCACTGGCCGCCGCTAGGGCGCCATTTTTCTCAATGAGAATGACAGGTGTGCCCAATTGCCCGATGGCCTGTCGCAGGCCAGCATCGCCCTCGGCCAGAGAGGCTCCATTGGGTCGCCACCTGCCTTGTAGGTGCGATGCTGGGTTGTGTGAATCCACGAGGCTGCTTGTGGTTAATTTGGAAGGGATCAATTTGGATGGAATCAATTTGGTCGGGGTTAATTCGCACGATATCAATTCGGACGGGTTTAATTCGATCGGGGTCATTTGTGGCGATGTTTGTGCTTGGCTCATGTCACGCAAGTCATTGGAAAATAAATAAAATCTTGATAATCGGCGCAGGCGGGGGATTATCGCTGACATCCGCCAGGTACAGCAGACGCAGTGCCTATGCAGACCGAAGCCTACCCGATAAGCGGACCGCCAGTAGTAGAGAAGTCATATACAATTCAAAGCTTTGCTGCATTTTGGCGCTGTTATACCGGTATTTTCTCGTGGCATTTTCTCCATCCCTTCCTCCATCACTTCCTGCATACCTCTGATGCTGGTCACTCGCGGCGCATCGCGTAGGAGGCCTGTTCCGGTTGCGCTGACGATTGGCAACTTTGACGGTGTTCACACCGGACATCAGGCCATCCTTGCGCGTCTGGTGCGGGAGGCTGGCGCCCGCCAACTGCAAAGTTGTGTGATGACTTTCGAGCCCCATCCCCGTGAATA
The DNA here is from genome assembly GCA_945897475.1 of Bordetella parapertussis. Lineage (GTDB taxonomy): Bacteria > Pseudomonadota > Gammaproteobacteria > Burkholderiales > SG8-39 > 2-02-FULL-62-17. The sequence continues at coordinate 11,456 of CAMDFL010000102.1, read as the reverse complement.
TTTCGGACGCATCAATGGCAAGGCGGAAACGGCGCCGACGCGGCTGACTTCCTTGCGTGAAAAATTCGAGTTGTTGGCGGCAAGCGGTGTAGCGCGGGTTCACGTGCAGCGATTTTCAGCGGCGTTCGCCGCCCTGACGCCGGAGCAGTTTGTCCACGATTTGCTGGATCGGTATTTGTCCGTCCGATGGTTATTGGTTGGCGAGGATTTTTGTTTTGGAGCGCGTCGGTCCGGCAATTTTGAATTATTGCGCCGTCTGGGAACGAATCTGGGCATGGCGGTCGAAGCCATTGAAACCGTCGCTCACGATGGGGCGAGAGTGTCCTCAGGTGCTGTGCGCGCTGCGCTCGCCGATGGAGACCTTGCGCGCGCGGGTCAACTGTTGGGGCGAACCTATACCATCAGCGGTCGTGTGGTGCATGGCGATGGATTCGGCCGCAAGCTCGGCTTTCCCACCGCCAATATACAGATGCAGCACAATCGGCCACCGTTGATGGGCATTTTTGCGGTCCGGATGCACGGCGCAGGCGACAGGCCGCTGCCGGGTGTTGCGAGCCTTGGCGTGCGCCCTACGGTTAAAAGCCAGGGAGTAGCGGTTCTGGAGGTGTACCTTTTCGACTATTCGGGGGATCTCTACGACCGGCATGTGCGCGTGGAGTTTGTGCACAAAATTCGGGATGAAGAAAAATATTCAGATACCGAGATACTGCGCTTGCAAATCGCGCGTGATTGCGATGCAGCGCGCGATCTATTGTTGAATGGCGGATCCAATGACTGAGCCTAAGAATGACTATCGCAAGACCCTGAATCTTCCCGAGACGGCGTTTCCGATGCGCGGTGATCTGGCCAAGCGCGAGCCTCAATGGGTGAGTGATTGGCAGGACAAAGGTCTCTACGCCAGGGTTCGAGCCGGGCGCAGCGGCAGCCCCAAGTTCGTGCTGCACGATGGCCCACCCTATGCCAATGGCGATATTCATATCGGCCACGCGGTCAACAAGATCTTAAAGGACATCATTACAAAATCGAAGCTCATGGCGGGCTTGGATGCGGTCTATGTGCCAGGATGGGATTGCCACGGCATGCCGATCGAAGTGCAGATCGAGAAGACTCACGGTAAAAATATTCCCGTGGAAAAAACGCAGGCCCTTTGCCGTGCCTACGCCGCAGAACAGATTGAATCGCAAATGCGGGACTTCAAACGGCTGGGCGTGTTGGGCCACTGGGAGCATCCCTACCGCACCATGGAGTTCGCCAACGAGGCCGATGAAATCCGCGCCTTGGCTGGTCTGCTTGCCAAGGGCTATATTTTTCGCGGACTGAAACCGGTCAACTGGTGCTTCGATTGCGGCTCAGCGCTGGCCGAGGCGGAAGTCGAGTACGCGGATCGACGCGATCCTGCCATCGACGTGGGTTTTGCATTCGCAGAGCCTGAAAAGCTGGCTGCGGCATTTGGTCTGCCTGGGCTGCCATCGGACACGGGTTGGGCGGTGATCTGGACCACTACGCCCTGGACCATTCCCGCCAATCAGGCGCTCAATTTGCATCCCGAATTTAAATATGAATTGGTCAGTACAGAGCGTGGCTACTTGATACTGGCTGCCAATTTGCGTGAATCCTGCCTTTCTCGTTTTGGCCTGACCGGGCAGGTGATCGCAAGCTGCAATGGCGCGGCGCTGGAACGCATTAAGTTTCGCCATCCTTTTTATGATCGCTTATCGCCTGTGTTCCTGGGTGATTACGTGACCCTGGAGCAGGGCACGGGCATCGTACACAGCGCGCCCGCCTATGGCGTCGAAGACTTTCAATCCTGCCGACGCTATGGCATGGCTGACAATGAAATTCTCACTCCGGTTATGGGGGACGGACGCTACGCGCCATCATTGGAGTTGTTCGGTGGCATGAACATCTGGAAGGCGAACCCGGAAGTGATCAAGAAAATCGAGGCCAGCGGCAATTTGTTCGGATCGGTGAGTTTCGAGCACAGCACGATGCACTGCTGGCGCCATAAGACCCCGATTATTTATCGGGCCACGACGCAATGGTTCGCGGGCATGGATGATGTGCCTGGATTCAACGGTGTGAAGCCCAAGGAATCGCTGCGCGAAGCGGCGCTGCGCGGCGTCGAGAGCACTGAGTTTTATCCCGCCTGGGGAAAGGCGAGGCTGCGCGGCATGATCGCCGGCCGTCCCGATTGGACGCTCTCGCGCCAACGCCAATGGGGTGTTCCGATGCCCTTCTTCGTGCACAGGGAAACCGGCGCATTGCATCCGAACACGCTCGAGCTTACCGAACAAGTGGCCAAGCGAGTGGAGAAAGAAGGCATCGAGGCCTGGCAGCGCGTCACCACGGAGGAGTTGCTGGGCGAGGATGCGCGCCACTACGAAAAAGCTAAAGACACACTCGATGTCTGGTTCGATTCCGGCGCAACGCATGCCACCGTGATGGGAGGCCCCGATGGAGAAAAGCTTGGAACCGGCAGTCATGGCGGCGATCTGAAATTTCCCGCCGATCTTTATCTGGAGGGTTCGGACCAGCATCGAGGATGGTTTCATTCGTCCTTGCTGGTCTCCTCGATGATGTGGGGCGTTCCTCCCTACAAGGGATTGCTCACGCATGGCTTCGTAGTTGACGGCCAGGGCCGCAAGATGTCCAAGTCAATGGGCAATGTGATCGCGCCGCAGAAAGTCGCGGATAGTTTGGGCGCTGAAATCCTGCGTCTGTGGACCGCTGCGACCGATTACTCAGGTGAGCTATCCATCTCCGATGAGATTCTCAAACGCGTGGTGGAGAGTTATCGGCGAATTCGCAATACCTTGCGGTTTCTGCTTGCCAACACATCGGATTTCGATCCGAAAACCCAGATGCTGCCGGTGTCCGAGTGGCTGGAGATCGATCGTTACGCCCTGGCGCTCACGCACGAAATGCAGCGCGAGGTCACCAGCGCTTACGATCGTTACGAGTTTCATCCGCTGGTCGCCAGGATTCAGACATTTTGTTCCGAGGATCTGGGCTCGTTCTATCTGGATATTTTGAAAGATCGTCTCTACACCACCCGCGCCGATTCGCCGGCGCGCCGCGCCGCGCAAAGCGCCCTGCATCACATCGCACAATCATTGCTGCGTGTCATGGCACCCATTTTGTCCTTCACCGCCGAGGAGGCATGGCGCTGCTCAGGTGGAGCCTCCGAGAGCATCTTCATGGAAACCTGGTATCGGCTTCCAGAAATCGATGGTGAGAAGGCGCTGCTTGCACGCTGGTCGGGCATTCGCGCTATCCGCGGCGAAGTGCAAAAGCGCCTGGAAGATTTGCGCGCGGGCGGCGGCATTGGATCCTCACTGCAAGCCGAGGTTTCGATTCGTGCATCCGGCGAGAAATATGGCTTGCTCGCGGCGCTTGGCGATGACCTTCGCTTCGTCTTAATCACCTCTCAGGCAGTGTTGCATGCAGGCGCATCGGCCGATGAGGTGGCGATCGACGTGGCGCCCAGTGCGCATGCCAAATGCCAGCGTTGCTGGCATTGGCGCGCGGAAGTCGGCGCCGATGCCGGGCATCCGGGCCTGTGCGCTCGTTGCCTGTCGAATCTTTTTGGCGCGGGCGAAGCGCGCAGCTTTGCGTGAAGCTCGCTCGCCTGAAACTCGCTCGCGTGAACCTCGCACCAGACAGATGGCTGAACGCGGCAAGACGAGTCATGCCCTGGCTGGCGGTGGCCCTGGTCATCGCATTGCTCGATCAGGTGAGCAAGATCTGGATCGAATCTCTATTTCATCGAGGCGAGCGCCTGCCCGTCACCGAATTTTTTAACCTGGTGTTGGTCTACAACCGCGGCGCAGCGTTCAGCTTTCTGGCCGATGCGGCGGGCTGGCAACGTTATGTACTGGTCGCCATCGCATTGTTGGCGGTGATGTTGATCGTCGGTTTGCTCCTCCAACAGACCGCGCAAGGCTTGTATCGGGTCGCGCTTACCTTGATCCTCGGCGGCGCGCTGGGCAATCTATGGGATCGCGTCACGGTCGGTGAAGTGGTCGATTTTCTTGATTTCCATCTCGCCGGCTGGCATTTTCCGGCGTTCAATCTGGCCGACTCGGCAATCAGCGTTGGCGCGGTGTTGCTGTTATTGGATGGATTCGTCGGTAAAAAACCATGAACCCCTATCGGGTAGGATTATGAAATTCGAGAATGAAAATCGCGAATGAAATTCGTCCTCGAGAAGAATGAAAATGACATGGAAGTTCTGCTAGCCAGTCCGAGAGGTTTCTGCGCCGGTGTCGAGCGCGCCATCCGCATCGTCGAGCGCGCCCTGGAACTGCACGGTGCGCCGATTTATGTTCGCCACGAGATCGTTCACAACAAGCATGTCGTGGACAGTCTGCGGCGGCAGGGCGCGGTGTTCGTTGACGAACTTGCCGAAGTGCCCGCTGGTGCCACGGTGATATTTTCCGCGCACGGCGTATCGCGCGCGATCAAAGAAGAGGCCGGGACGCGCGGCCTGAACGTATTCGATGCCACCTGCCCATTGGTCACCAAGGTGCATGTTGAAGTGTCGAAGATGCGTGCCGAGGGCCGCGAGATCGTCATGATCGGCCACCGCGGCCACCCCGAGTCCGAAGGCACCATGGGCCAATCGGAGAGCGGAATGTACCTCATTCAAACCGCGGAAGAAGTGGCGGCGCTCGAAGTGCGCGATGTCAATAAGCTCGCCTACGTGACTCAGACCACGCTATCGGTGGACGATGCCGAGAAAATCGTCGAGGCATTGAAAAAGCGTTTTCCCGAAATTGTGGGCCCGAAAAAAGACGACATTTGCTACGCCACGCAGAATCGCCAGGACGCTGTTAAATTCCTCGTGCCGCAAGCCGATCTGGTGATCGTCGTGGGATCGTCCAACTCCTCGAATTCCAATCGCCTGCGTGAAGTTGCGCAAATCCGCGGCATCGAATCCTATATGGTAGATAGCGCAAAAGAGCTTGATCCCGAGTGGCTTCGAGGCAAACGGCGCATCGGTGTCACTGCGGGGGCATCCGCTCCTGAGGTTCTGGTGCAGGAAGTCATTGCACGCTTACGCGAAATGGGCGCGCGACGGGTAACGCAATTGGATGGTATTGAGGAGCACGTTACTTTCCCAATGCCCAAGGGCTTGGGTGCGGGGGGGTAGCGGGCAGATACTGTCAGGTCCATATACTCAGCGCCTGCCGAAACGCCCGTTCCAGCGGCAGTCGCAGGTAAGGCAGAAACACCACCATCAGCAGCATGCCGGTGATGAGGGTCAGTGGAAAACCAACACTGAACAGGCTGAGCTGCGGCGCAGCGCGCGCCATGACACCCAGCGACAAATTCACCAACAGCATGGTGCAAAGCACCGGCATGGCTATTTGCAATCCCAAAGAAAACAGTTTCGTCCCCAACAAGGCAAGATGCTCCCAACTGAATTTTGTCAATGATCCCGTTCCTACGGGAACCACGTTAAAGCTATCGACCAGCGCCGCGATCAGCAGCAAGTGTCCGTCGATCGAGAGGAACAGCAAGGTCGCAATCATGGCGAGGAAGCTGCCGATCAGGGGGCTTTGATTGCTATTTTGCGGGTCGACGAAGGTGGCGAAGCTCAAGCCCATTTGCAGGCCAATCATGTCGCCCGCCATTTCCACCGCGGCGAATACGAGGCGCAGGGAAAATCCCATGGCAACGCCTACCAGCATCTGCTCGGCGATCAGAAGCCATCCTGCGGCGCTAAAGGCGGCCGTGGCCGGCGCGGGCAGGGCAGGCGCGATCACAAGGGCTATGGCAAGTGCGGTAGCGATTTTGATGCGCGCCGGAATGCTCCGATGCGAGAATATCGGCGCCGCCATGAGCAGCGCCAACACGCGCACGAAAGGCCAAAGGAATGTGCCGAGCAGGGATTCGATTTGCGCAAGAGTGAATGAAATCATGCCGCCGGTGGTCCTGGATAATAAGGGTCAGAGCGATCTAGTAAGGGTCAGAGCGATCTAATAAGGGGCAGGGCGATCTAATTCACGACCTGGACAATGCCTGCCAAAATTCGCGCCATGTAATCGGTGATCATGGCAAGCATCCAGGGACCGGCCATGATCAGCATTGCGAATATCGCGATCAATTTCGGAATGAAGGATAGCGTCATCTCGTTGATCTGCGTGGCCGCCTGCAACACGCTGACCGCCAGGCCCACGGCGAGCGCTGTAAGAAGCAGCGGCGCTGAAATCAGCATGGCGATATATACCGCCTCCTGGCCCATAGTCATGACCTCCTGGGGCGTCATGGTAGTGAATCCTTATCGTTTGTCATGTTCCGAAACTTCCCGCCAGCGAGCCGATCAGCACATTCCATCCATCCACCAGAACGAACAACATCAGCTTGAACGGCAATGAAATCAACACCGGGGAGAGCATCATCATTCCCATCGACATCAGCACGCTCGCCACCACCATGTCGATGATGAGAAACGGAATGAAGATCATGAAGCCGATCTGGAAGGCGGTTTTCAGCTCGCTGGTGACAAAGGCGGGGACCACCACGCGAAACGGAACATCCTCGGTGGTCTTGGCGCCTTGGTGGCCTGAGAGCTTGATGAACAAGGCCAGATCCGGCTCGCGGGTTTGCTTCAACATGAATGTTTTTATTGGCGGCGTGGCGCGTTCTAAGGCCTGATTGAAACTGATTTTGCGTTCTGACAGCGGTTGATAGGCATCGACGTAGATTTTGTCCAGAACCGGCCCCATGACAAAGGCGGTGAGAAACAGAGCCAGTCCGACCAACACCTGGTTGGGCGGTGTTGACTGAGTGCCCAGGGCGTGACGCAAGAGCGCCAGCACAATGATAATTCGGGTAAAACTTGTCATGAGCAGCATGACCGCCGGCAGGAAACTCAGCGCGGTCAATGCGAGCAGCGTCTGTACCGGAACGGAATAGACCTGTCCGCCGCCGGGCGCCGGAATGGCGTTCAAGGAGAGCGCCTCTTGCGCCATTGCCGGAGATGCGGCCAATAGCGCGAGTCCCGCAATCCAGAGAAATGGATGGATCTTAGCGCGTCTCATGGCGTCCAATGGTGCGGGCGAGCAGCGCCTGAAAATTGAATTTTTGGATTGATGACGGGGCCGCGGGCAGTTCACCTCGCGCCAGCGTATGCAAGGTGCTGATGCTGTTGGCGGTGACGCCGAGAATCAGCCAGGTATCGCCGATTTCGATGGCGACGACGCGCTCGCGCGGACCCAGGGGCTCGCTTGCGATGGTTTTGAACAAGGTCGATGCGCCACCGGGCGGGCGCACCACGCGCTTCATCGCCCATGCTAACGCGCCGATCACGGCAACGACGATCGCCAGTCCGACGAGCATTTGCACCAGACCCGCCATGGGCGATGGCGCGAGGGATTCCGCGCCATTAGCGCCTGCCGCTGCGAGCGCCGTGAGCATGAAAAGTACGCGCTGCATTAGCGATTCATCCTTCTAATGCGCTCCGATGGCGTCACGATATCGGTAAGCCGTATGCCGAATTTGTCGTTGACCACCACCACTTCTCCTTGAGCGATCAGGCATCCGTTGACAAGCACGTCCATGGGCTCCCCCGCTAGCCCTTCCAACTCCACCACGGAGCCTTGCGCGAGCTGAAGCACTTGCTTGATCGCAATCCGGGTTCGGCCCAATTCCACCGTAAGTTTCACCGGGATATCAAGAATCATGTCGATATCCTGGGTGGTGGTGGCACCCGATTGCGCGCCAAAGTTCTCGAAGGAAGGCTTTGTCATTGGCGTGGGGCGGGCTGCACCGTTCGGCGCTGTCTGCACTTGTTCGGCCATCGCCGCCGCCCAATCGTCGCTTGATACATCGCTTGCAACTGCCTCGGCAATGTCATCGCTCATCAATTAATCTCCCAACATGTTGTCTTGCGGCGGTACGGCTAGGAATTTGTCCACTTTCAGCGCGAGCCGCCCATTGCGGGTGCCATAAGCGCACTCGAACATGGGCACCCCGTCGATTTCGGCGATGACTCGATCCAATGCCTCGAAGCCAATGACGTCACCGCTTTTCATGGCTAGCAATTCTTTGATGGTTTTCGGTATGTGAGCGAAATCAGCGACCAAGGTCACCTCGGCAAGTTGCACCTGGCGTGCGAGCATCCGCGCCCAGCGCCGGTCTGGTTCTGAGTTATCGCCTTGCACCGAGCCGTAGAGCGCATCGCGAATCGGCTCCAGTGTCGAGTACGGTATGCAAATACTGATGGTGCCGGTAACCGAGCCCAGTTCAATACGAAAGCTCGATACCAAAACCACTTCGCTGGGCGTCGCGATACTGGCGAACTGGGTGTGCATCTCGGAGCGAACGTACTCGAATGACAGGGGATGCACCGGCGCCCAGGATTTTTGATAATTTTCGCTGACCACATCGAGCAGATTGCGGATGATGCGGTACTCGGTTGGACTGAATTCGCGGCCCTCGACGCGGCTGTGATATCGCCCGTCGCCGCCGAACATGCTGTCGACAATGGCAAAGACCAGATTGGGTTCGAACACGAACAGGCTGTTACCGCGCAGAGGCCGCAATTGCATGATATTCAGATTGGTGGGAACCACCAGATTACGGATGAACTCCGAGAATTTCTGCACCTTGACCGCCTCGACTGCGATCTCCGGACTGCGCCGGACAAGATTGAATACTCCTATTCTCAACAGGCGCGCGAATCGGTCGTTGATAATCTCAAGCGTGGGCATACGCCCGCGTACGATGCGCTCCTGAGTGGCAAGATTGTAGGACCGCGGTTCACCTGATGGCGTGGGGTCGGCCTCCGACTCGGTCTCACCCGTGACTCCCTTGAGCAAGGCGTCGACTTCGTCCTGTGAAAGGATATCCGCGGGCATTGCGATTGGCCTCTGAGCTTCAGATAAAAGCGAATTATTGGATGACGAAAGCGGAGAAATGCACGGTCTCAATCCCGCTTTGATGAGTGGGCTCAGGAACCGAGTTTTTCGCCTGGGCCACCAGCTCTTCCCTCAGCGTGGCTTTCCCCTCCGCCGACCCCAACTCGGTGGCGTTCTTGTCTGCGAGCAGCAAAAGTATTTTGCTTCGCAGGATCGGCATGTTCTGTTTGATCGCGTCGGCCACCTGACTGGTGTGGACTTCATAGGTAACGCCGATCTGCAGATAGTGCTCGCGATCGGCCAGATTGACCGTGAAATTGTCCAGTGGCACGAACACAGGCGGCGGTTTTTTCTTGACTTCAACTGCCGCCGCTTGGTCTGTCTGGTTTTTCATATAAAACCAGACGCCAACACCGCTGCCACCCGCGCCGAGCAATAACAAGACGATGAGAATCAGTTTGCGTTTTCCGCCGTTTTTGGCTGGGACTGGCGCCTGCGCCGGGGCGTCGCCGGCGGCTGCTTTGGGGTCTTTTGCCATGATGGATTACCTGTTTTGAAAAGTTCCGGACTTCGACAATTTCCGTTTTTTATTTATAAGATACGGCTTGAATTATCGCGGTGCTGCATAAGCGCGATCCCGCGAGGAGCGGTGCCTTTCTGCTTTATTCCCGCTTTCACCACGAGGCGTGCGAGTTTGAATTCGCATTTGAATGAGCATTTGAATACACATCTGATCTCAGATTGAATTTAATGTGTTTCCGAATCGCGGCTCAGGCGAACGTATCAATGAGCCCCTCAAGGCGACGTGGAGATGTCATGTTTGTCGGTGAATCCTCGGCCTTGTCATCCTGTTCCAAGGCGTCGCGCCTTGCTCCGCCGTGCGCCTCTCGATGCGAGTCCCCGGAGCTGCGCTCCCGGTTGACCGACGTGCTCTCCAGATTCACGCCTGATTCGAGGAGAACCTCACGCAGGCGCGGCAAAGCATCCTCAATCGCTCGACGGGTATCCTCATGAGCGGCGGTGAAAACTATGCTGGTCTGTTGGTCGACCGTGAAGATTCGAATTTCTACCGGCCCTAGTTCAGGGGGATGCACGCGCATCTCCGCAGACTGGACCCGCTGGCCGATCAGTACGCTGACCTGGGCGGATAAGGCCTCGCGCCAAACCGGGCTCGCGGGATGCGCCCTGATTTCCAGTTCTCGAATCACCGACAGGGTCGTTGAGGGTATCGCGCCTTGTGAGGTGTTCCCAAACTGCCCAATGGGCGCAATTTCCCCGGCTGAAATTCGCGCCGGTTCCGATAATGCCGGCGCAGGTGTTTCCCCGGTGGCGTTTGATCGAGGTTCAAGCAGTATTTCCCGCGCAATCACTTCTGCCAGTGTGGGTGATTCGCTTGCTCTTTGAGTGTCAATACCACTGTTGTGTTTGGCGAACTGGATTTGAGCGTTGACGGTGTCGCTCTCCGGCGCAACGTCGGTAGGTACCGGGGTCTTGTCGCCGTTTCGCGAGGGGCGGATGATTTCGCTTACCGTAGAGCCGGCGATGGTCGCGTTGCGATTGGGCGGTGAACTGTCCGCCACGATGACGGGCTGGGCCAGTATCGTGGCTGTGTCCGGCGTCGGCGTTGGCGTCGTTGCTGGCGTCGGCGTTGGCGCAGCTACGCCAGAAGCGCTCATGCCGGATTCTTGCGCATTCATCAGGGTCGTCGCCAATGGAAATTCGTCGGTGCCGCCGCTTGCCGCCCGGTCGATGATCAAGGGCGCCTGCGCGAGATTGATGAGCAATGAATCTGGCGCTACTGCCTGCGTTGGCGCCGTGGCTTCGGGGTTTTGTTGGGAGAGCGGTTCAGGCGTGAGCAGGTCCGCGAACAGATTTTGGAAGCTATTTTCCGCCGGCGTGTCATCGATGGACGACGCGGAGAATTTTCCGATTAACTCGGGGCTTGATTGCGCCAAGGAGGCTATCACTGTAATACTCATTTTTTCTCCATCGAATTCGATGTCAACTATTTGCTTATCCTGCCTGGGATGCATTGCGCATGAGGCGTTGGGCGCTGATTTCGTCCTGGAGCTTTTGCTGCGCACGATCCATTCCGATCCTTATCTGGGCAACACGGCGGGTCGATAAGGTTTGCAGAGATTTCAGGCGCCGTTGGGCAAGCTCCCATTCGCGACGATCCATGTCAGACCTCATTTGAAGCTTATCCATTTCTTCGTCGTGACTCTCTATGGTGGATTTGAGTTTGGCGAGAAAGTCGTAAAAATTGACCAGGCGCGTGGCATCTGCCTGATAAATGGAACGTTGACGGGACTGATACTCGGACCAATAGCCGGCCAGGAGGACGTGCTTGGCTTCGGCTTGTTGGAGGAGGCGCTGCGTAGTGGCGAGCTTGCGCGCGGCCTCGTCGCTGGCAGAGGAGGCGATTTCGATCAACTGGGAGAGCGTATCGCGCGCGCGGCGTCCGCGATGGGGTCCTGCGGATCGTCGCCTTCGGTCAGCACGGTATAAAACGCGGTAATTGATCCGCGTCCCGCGACACCGTTTCCGGCGCGCTCCACCAACTGCGGCAGACGCGCGAATACCGAGGGCGGA